>CAYLKD010000005.1:0-4407 GCA_964384345.1 uncultured Candidatus Saccharibacteria bacterium
TACTGGCAAAGGCTTGGCGGCAGTTCTAAAAGAAAACTATAGCCGTAAACTGCTCTATGCATCAGTCGGTCTGGTAGTCATAGCTAATACCATAAACATTGGCGCTGATCTGGGTGCTATGGCCGCCGCCTTACGACTACTCATACCTATTCCTTTTGCAGTGCTTGCCACGTTCTTTGCAGTACTGGTGGTACTGCTAGAAATATTCGTAAATTATAAGACCTACGCCAAGATACTTAAATGGTTAGCGATAGTCCTCTTTGCCTATCCAGTGACGGCTTTTCTGGTAGGTCAGCCATGGGCGCATATTTTCAACGTGACCTTTTTGCCCCGTATAGATATTAGCTTTACAACTATTTATATTTTAGTTGGTATCATTGGCACAACTATTTCGCCCTACCTATTCTTTTGGGATACTTCAGAAGTGGCTGAGAATGAAATTGTGACGCACCGCGCAACCTTAGCGGGCCTGCGTAAGCCGGTCATAAACAAACATTTCCTGCATGGCCTCAGAGTTGATAATTTTGTCGGGATGACGCTCACCATCGTAACAGCTTGGTTTATCGTCATAACCTGCGCTTCTGTACTTAATGCCAGTGGCGTTACGCAAATTAATACGGCGGCCGATGCTGCCAAAGCATTGCAGCCCCTAGTCCATAACTTTCCACACGCTGGCCTCATCGCCAAATTACTTTTCTCGGTCGGTATCATTGGCATTGGCTTACTGGCTGTGCCAGTTCTAGCTGGCTCGTCTTCGTATGCTATATCAGAGGCAGCCGGCTGGAAGGAAGGCTTACATCGCAAGTATAATAAAGCCAAGGCATTCTACGGCGTCATCGCGGGTGCTACTCTTGTCGGGCTACTCATGAACTTTTCGGGTATCGATCCAATTAAGGCGCTCATCTTCACGGCTGTTTTCAATGGCATAGCGGCTATACCTCTACTATTTATGATTGCTCGTGTCGGGAATAACAAAGTTATCATGGGGGAATACAAAAATGGTAAGCTTTCCAACCTACTAATACGACTTACTTTTGTATTGATGCTTAGCGCAGTTCTGATTCTCTTTTATGCCATGGCAATAGGTAAATCTTAAATGACAAACAGTGATCTGAATTTTATGATTTTGATTGTGAAAATACTTATAGTTTTTATGCTTATTGTGATCTTGATACGGATACGTAAGCGACGAAAGGAATTTAATAAAAAGATCGAGATCATACAGTCTAAACTAAGGCATGAAGAGTGACGGGTTTAATTCCCGTCAAACGGTTATAATTTAAACTACTATGAGCGAACATACACATGATACCAACCCTGATAATAACCTGCGTATAGGTTTTCTCATTAACACGACGTTTGTTGTTCTTGAGTTTGTTGCCGGATTATTTGCGAATAGCTTGGCTCTTATTTCAGATGCCGCCCATAATTTGACCGACAGCATGAGTATCCTGTTTGCTTACTTTGCCAGTCGCTTCTCGAAGCGCTCTGCCAATACTCGCCAAACCTACGGGTATGGTCGGGCGGCGATTTTAGCAGCGCTCATCAATAGCACTATTTTGGCCGTTACAAGTATTACAATTTACCGAGAAGCGTATAGCCGCCTTTTCCATCCGCAACCGGTCCATGGCGGCATTGTGGCAGTTATTGCACTTGTTGGCATTATATCCAATGGTTTGGTGGCTTTTATTGCTGCCCGCAATAAAAATGACTTAAATTCAAAAACAGTATTTTTGAGTAATATTGTTGATACGATTTCCTCATTCAGCGCCATGGTAGCTGGCATACTCATCATCTTTACCAAGCAGACCTGGATAGATCCTGCCATTAGCTTCTTTATTGCCACTATGCTGCTTTACGCTGCTTGGGAGATTATCCGACAGGCGGCTTCTGTACTTATGGAAGGTGTACCGAAAGGCATTGATGCGCAAGCGGTACGGCAGTCGCTTCTTAGTACGACTGATGTTACCGACATTGACTCTTCACATATGGACAGTTGGCTCAAATGAAGTAGCCCTTAGTTGCCACACTGTGACAAATTTAGGACAGTTGTCGCAAAGTGTTGCTTTAGTATCGCAACTCAAACAATCGTTACGGCGCGAATATGGTATCACCCACGCCACGATTGAGATACAGACAGTAAGTGGCAGTCATGACCATGAACGAACAGACGAGGGACTATAAAGGTTTACCGTAAGTGTCGATCTACGTACGACGCAGCAGAAGCGCAACCTTAGACCAACATTTCAATCATTAATAGTAGAACGAAGCCGCTGAAGAATACGGCCGTACTTACACTTGTTTCTTCAACCTCATGCGCTTCGCCTAAAAGCTCCTCGGCCGCCAAGTACATGAAGACGACTGCACCAATAGCTAAAGTTGCAGTTTGTACGCCTGACGAAAAGTGGCCAAACGTAAAAGCACCGATATTAGCTGATACCCAGAACAATCCACCAAGTCCGCTAGCAATCAAAATACGCTTAAGTCTGGTACTTTTGGTCATACCACCGGCTACGGCGAGGCTGAGCGAGAGGAGTTCTAATGAAAGGGCAATTGTGAGAATGAGCCCCGTTTTGCCGCCGACAATAAAACCAATGCCGACCGGTAGTCCGTCAACTGCCAGGTCAATAGCGGTAACGAGTGCTAGACCTGCTTGTTTATTGGTGCGAGATTCCAACCGCTCGCTGAACTTTTTAACTCCGATAATTAGTGGTACGCCGATAATGAACCCTAACAACGCAGCAATAGTGCTACGCTGCTCAATATCAGGGATGACCTCACCTGCTACACCTGCGAAGACCACACCTGAAGCAAAGTGCTGGATCAGACTTAGCATTCGTTTTCCTGGACTACGCCAGGCTGCAATAATACCACCCACGATTGCAGCTCCTAGCGGTATGAGGGTGACTAGTAGGATATTGACAGTACTCATGCTAGTTGGCTTTTATATCTACTCATTCTATGTAAGTTTACAACAATAGAGATCCCGATGCATCTGGATACTAGAGAATTGTCATGAAAGAACGATGAGAGCGGTACCGCGACAGAGGACGCAATAAAGACTGAGGGTTATAATCAAGTCAGAAATGTGTTTAGCCAGAAGATACGCCACAGATTAAGAACACGAACGGCACTAACGTGGCCTTATAGGCACAGTGCATTTGCTAGACTTGTACTTTAGTATAATACGATCGTGTCCGCTATAATCAGCCTTAGAAGATTCGTGTTTCGCGCATTGCGAGGAAACAGGAGTCTTCTTTTGTTTGGATTAGCATAAGCATATTACAGAACTTTTATAACGCTATTGCAAGTTCCTCACCTCAAGAATATACTAAAAACTAGTAAGGTGGGGTAAAAAATAAAGACTACCCTTAATGCAAAATGGTCAGGTTATTGTCGCATGGTACGCACGTTATAGACATCGAGGAAGTTGTTATACAGCAGATCCTCGATATTTATCCTGATGAGCGCCTGCATGAGCGCAAGTTCTTCAAAGAAGCTCTAGCAAACGGCGGCATGTCATACGCGGAACTCGTAAAGGAATGTGACGTACTACACTTGCCTTGGCAACTTTTCTTTCTGTCTCAAACCAAGCTAACGCGTGAGCTCGCAAAGATCAACGACTTGCGGAAAACAAAGTTTGACCTTGGACAAGTCGCAAGTCGAACAGGTTCCGGCCCACGTATTTCCATGCGCTTACTAGATAGGGTGATGGCCCTACAGCAGTACAGCAAGGAATACAGTTCTACGCCCAATCCTTTCTGTAGCTCGCTGCAAAAAATTGACCGCGCTCACTGGGTGCAGAACATCATCCAATACTTTGATATTGACCTCAATCGGTTCAACGGTGGCAAGAAAGAGCGTGCTCTTGAATATCTCATTCAATGCCTCGAAGCCAAAAATATTCACGTTTCTCGTGGTGTACTTTCAAATAAGATTTTACCGGTGTCTAACGAGCTCAGGGAGACCTATAAGCAATCGAGTGGGTTCGTCGTACAAGATGAGTCGGTGCCCTACATTTTTCTACCAAACGAGGTTAATCGCGACGAGACAGCCGGTCGACAAATATACACCCTCGTCTCTTTACTCATTCTTACTGGACTCGGCGAGTACAACATCCTAGTGAATAGTGATTTTGAAGCTCGAGTGAAAGGAGACCGGCTTACTCGCAGAGTTCACGGTGCGGTGGCTGAGTTACTGCTACCATTTGAAGCAACTACACCCTTCATGGACACTAAAGTTAGCGCTAAGGTGCGTGACGATTTATCATCACGATACAATCTGACGCCGACGGCAGTAGTAATAACCCTACGGGAGCGCGGAGTTATTACTCCCGATGAATGCGAGGAATTGCTCAACTCTGTCCCGCCCAAGCCACCAGCAAAAGACCAACATTTCAATAGCCCA
>CAYLKD010000005.1:4417-73775 GCA_964384345.1 uncultured Candidatus Saccharibacteria bacterium
TCTGTAGAGAAGTTCTGTGGAGGCAATACAAATGGCAATATCGTTACCGGTTTAGCCGAAAAGACCCTAAAACCCGTACGGGCCCAGTACTTGTTATTTGGGCATATAGATAAGAAGCGACTCCATACGTTCAAGGAGATGCATAACCTATGAAGATAATTGACTCGTCAACCCTTATCTACTGCTTTGTGAACGGCATTGATCTACTGGGAACATTTTATGTTATCGGTGATCTTGATGAAGAGTTTGAGATGGCCGAGCTCATGCACAAAAAGAAGCGAACGAATGTTTTGCAGGCTTCGGAAATACGGGACTATAGCGAAGCATATTATTTGCGGCAATACGCAGTGATGCTTGAACAACACGCTGGTTTCTCGCTGAGTGGTATGCGCGGTCTCGGTGATATAGCTATCCTAGCGCTCGTAAAGTCCTACCAGGATAACTTTGGCGTGGCTAATCAGATATCCTTAGGGCTCTTTGATGACGAGCCCGACCAAATCACGGTGATTACCAATGATGCAGGCCTAAAGAAGAGGCTTATCAAAGAATTCAACGGCACTATTACTATCCAGACTAGTGCCGACCTTTAGTGTTCTCTCATCGTAGTTTGATTTTTCTGCAGGAAAAGTCGAACTCCCATTCGAGCTTGCTCGGATGGTTTGCGCAGACAAGGATAAGGTCTTAGTGAGTTTGTTGAAGTAAGTTCAACAACTACATCTGTTTTTAAGGTATAATATTATGTAATATGACAGATACTTCAGACACCAAAAAAGAACAAGAACGAACACGACTGCATAGCACGATTTGGAAAATTGCAAACGACCTTAGGGGGTCAGTAGATGGATGGGACTTCAAACAGTATGTACTAGGCATACTGTTTTATCGTTTTATCTCCGAAAACCTCAGCAACTACATCAATGCAGAGGAGCGACGAACCGGTGCTGCGGATTTCGATTATGCCAGCCTGAGCGATGACGCTGCCGAGTTTGGACGAGAAGATACTGTCAAAGAAAAAGGCTTCTACATTCTGCCAAGCGAACTGTTTGAAAACATTCGTAAGCGCGCGCATCAAGAAGATAACCTAAACGAGATTCTTTCGGGTATATTTCGCAATATCGAGAATTCAGCCAAGGGTGCTGACAGCGAAGACGATATCAAGGGCCTCTTCGACGATCTCGACGTAAACAGTAATAAACTTGGTCAGACGGTCGCCAAGCGTAACGAGCGACTCGTGAAGCTGCTCGATGCGATCGGTAGTCTGAAAGTTGGTAAGTACGAAGACAACACCATTGATGTCTTTGGCGATGCCTACGAGTTCTTGATGAGCATGTATGCTTCATCTGCAGGTAAATCCGGTGGTGAGTTCTACACCCCGCAAGAAGTTAGTGAACTTTTGGCTCGTATCACTACCCTGGGTAAAGATACCGTCGACAGAGTTTATGACCCTGCTGCAGGCTCTGGATCACTACTACTTAAATTTGCCAAAATTTTAGGTAAGGATAACGTTCGACAAGGCTTTTATGGTCAGGAAATCAACCTAACCACCTACAATCTTGCACGTATCAATATGTTCTTGCACGACATCAACTTTGAGAAGTTCAACATAGCTCATGGTGATACACTACTGGATCCACAACACTGGGACGAAGAGCCTTTTGATGCGATTGTTTCAAATCCACCATACTCAATCAATTGGGAGGGCGATTCCAATCCTTTACTTATCAACGATCCTCGTTTTAGCCCCGCCGGTGTATTAGCACCAAAATCGAATGCCGACTGGGCATTTAACTTACATATACTCTCTTGGCTATCTACTTCCGGCACGGCCGCCGTTGTCTGTTTCCCTGGTATTTTCTATCGTTCACACGCAGAACAAAAGATTCGTAAGTATTTCGTAGACAACAACTACATTGATGCAATCATATCTTTGCCGCAAGGGTTATTTTTCGGTGCAAGCATCGCTGTTTACATAATGGTTCTCAAAAAGTCAAAGTCAGACAACAAAATCTTGTTTATTAATGCAGATAACGAGTGCATCCCGACTCGCGACAGAATGAAGAACAGCAAAAAAACTAAAGATTTGTCTGGCAAAAACATTGATAGTATTCTAGAAATCTACAAAGATCGAAAAGATATAAATCACATTGCCAAGTTAGTTGACTATGATGACATCGTCTCAAATAATTACAATCTAGGGGTAAGTGGTTATGTTGAGTCAGAAGACACTAGTGAATTAGTAGACATTAAAGTACTTAATGCCGATATATCTGCGATAGTCGTAAAACAGGATGTACTTCGTACCTCCATAGATGCCATCATAAAGGACATCGAAGGTAATGAGTAAGATCGATAAGCTGATTAAGCAGTTTTGTCCTGATGGGGTAGAGTTCAAGAAGCTTGGTGAAATATTGACTTACGAACAGCCGGGTAAGTATATTGTGAAGTCGACTAGTTATGATGACGGCTACACTACGCCAGTGCTCACAGCAGGTCAAAGTTTTATTCTTGGATATACAGATGAAGTTGATGGTATTTTTAATGCGACCAGTGAAAACCCTGTAATAATTTTTGATGATTTTACCACTTCTTTCCATTGGGTTGATTTTGACTTCAAAGTAAAAAGCTCAGCAATGAAGATGATTCGTCCAAAGGATGCTATGAGCACCGACTTTCGTTTCGTTTATTTTGCTATGCGGTGCATTAAATACAAACCTTCCGACCATGCACGACATTGGATATCAAAATATTCAGAGTTCAAAATCCCTATTCCACCGATTGAAGTGCAAAGAGAGATTGTGAATATTCTAGATAAGTTCACACAATTAGAAGCGGAGCTGTCAGCGGAGCTGTCAGCTAGAAAAAAGCAGTACGAATATTATCGGGATAAGTTGGTAGGTGGCGTTGGTGGCGCTTCGCGACAAACGACTTTAGGAGAAATTATGACAATTGTAAGGGGTGCTTCGCCTCGGCCTATCCAAAATTTTATTACAAACAACAAGGACGGGGTTAGCTGGATAAAAATAGGTGACGTTAAGACAGGCGCTAAGTACATTACAGAAACGGCCCAGAGAATCACGGCCATTGGATCTAAGAAATCGCGACATGTAAAGAAAGGTGACTTTATCCTTTCGAATTCAATGAGCTTTGGTCGTCCGTATATTTTAGGCATTGACGGTTGTATACACGACGGTTGGATAGCTATGAGTTCGTTTAATGATAATGTTACTCACGACTATTTATATCATTTGCTAAATTCCGATAGAGTACAAAAGTACTGGAAGCAAAAAGCGAATAATGGAGGTGCGGTACAAAACCTTAATAGTGATATCGTGCGTGCGACACCCATATCACTTCCCACTATTGAAGAACAAAAGCGCATTGCTATCTTGCTGGATCATTTTGATAAATTAACATCGAACATTTCCGAAGGTCTTCCTGCCGAGATTGCAGCACGTGGCAAGCAATATGAATACTACCGAAAAAAATTACTGACATTCCAGGAGCTAAGTGTATGAACGAATTTCGAATTGTCGCCGAAAACACGAACAGTACTGTCGTAGGTGAATTTACGCCTGCAAAAACCCGCGCCACCCACTATCAAAGTGAAGCGGAACTTGAACAGGCATTCGTGAAACTTCTTGAGGGTCAGGCATATCAATTCCTGCCTATTACGAGTGAATCTGACCTTACAAATAACTTGCGCACTCAACTTGAAAAGCTCAACGATTATCAGTTCACCGACACTGAATGGGAACAGTTTTTCGTACGTATACTTGCCAACAAGAACGAAGGCATAGAAGAAAAAACCGCCAAGATCCAAGAAGATCACGTCCAGATTCTTCAACGAGATAACGGCTTGCCTGATAAAAACATCTACCTTATCGATAAATCGAATATCCACAACAACACCCTGCAAGTTATCAACCAATACGAGATCGAAGGCACACGAGCAAACCGCTATGATGTCACTGTTCTCGTAAACGGTCTACCACTCATTCACGTAGAGCTAAAGCGTCGTGGCGTAGCACTACAAGAAGCCTTCAACCAGATAAACCGCTATCAACGGGACAGTTTCTGGGCAGACAGTGGCCTGTATGAATACGTTCAACTTTTTGTTATCAGTAACGGAACTTATACCAAGTACTACAGCAATACTACACGTTTCCAGCACATCAAAGAAGCCAGCGATACGCGCGTAAAACGTACCAAGAAAACCAGTAACAGCTTCGAGTTCACAAGCTGGTGGGCAGATGCTAGCAACCGACCAATCACAGACCTGATGGATTTTGGGCAGACATTCTTTGCTAAACACTCCCTCCTCAATTTACTTACAAAGTACTGCGTCTTTACGAGCGACCGGCTCTTGCTCGCCATGCGTCCATACCAAATTGTTGCAACAGAACGAATACTGAACCGTGTTGAGATATCTACGAATTATAAAAAGCTGGGTTCTGTTGAAGCTGGTGGTTACATCTGGCACACCACCGGATCCGGCAAGACGCTAACAAGTTTCAAAACTGCGCAATTAGCTAGCAGATTATCCTATGTCGATAAAGTCCTGTTCGTTGTTGATCGTAAAGACCTCGACTACCAGACAATGAAGGAATACGACAAGTTCGAGAAAGGCGCGGCAAACAGTAACACCAGCACTGCGAAACTTACAAAACAACTCGAAGACGATAATGCACGAATTATCATTACTACTATCCAGAAACTAGATAAGTTTGTGAAGAAGAATGAAAGTCATAAACTGTTTGACGATCACGTGGTTATTATTTTCGATGAATGTCACCGTTCACAATTTGGCGATATGCACCACGCTATCACGAGCAGCTTCAAAAACTACCACTTGTTCGGGTTTACTGGCACGCCAATATTCGCCAAGAACTCATCGAGCGGTGGCCGTGTTGATCTAAAGACGACCGAGCAGGCCTTTGGCGAAAAACTCCATACTTATACTATTGTTGATGCCATTACTGACAAGAACGTATTGCCATTCCGTATTGACTACATTCGAACTATAAAAGAAGCCGATGATGTTAATGATTCACAGGTACGTGATATCGACCGTGAGAAGGCTCTGGCCGCGCCGGAACGTGTTTCAAACGTGACTCAATACATTCGTGACCACTTTGACCAAAAGAATAAGCGTAATAGTAAGCCATACGCATTCACCAGACTTGCCAATGTCCATGAGGCCGCATCGGCACGTGATCGTGGAGCGATCGAAGAAGTTAAGGAAAAGATTCGATTGAGTGGCTTTAACTCCATTTTTGCGGTGAGCTCGATTGATGCAGCGAAACAATACTACGTTGAGTTCAAAAAGCAGCAAGTAGAAGTACCGGAGCTTGCGCGACTCAAGATTGCGACTATCTTTAGCTACGGAGCCAATGAAGCCGACGACGAGCTCGATGGCGTCGAGGACGAAAACTCAGACAACACTGAAGGCCTAGACAAGACCTCTCGCGATTTCTTAGACGAAGCAATCAAAGATTACAACCGAATGTTCGGCACAAACTACGACACGTCGTCTGATAAATTCCAGAACTACTACAAAGATGTGTCATTACGAATGAAGAACCGCGAGATTGATCTACTCATTGTGGTTAACATGTTCCTGACTGGCTTCGATGCAACAACATTAAATACACTCTGGGTCGACAAGAATTTGCGCATGCACGGACTGTTGCAGGCGTACTCACGTACAAACCGCATCCTTAACTCCATTAAAACATTCGGAAACATCGTTACATTCCGCAACCTTGAAAAAGCAACAAACGATGCGCTTTCACTATTTGGCGACAAAGAAGCCAGTGGTATCGTGCTGCTCAAATCTTTCCGGGAGTACTACGACGGGTACGAAGCAGATAGCAAACAGGTACGCGGATATGCCGAGCTGATCAATGAACTCATGGAGCGATTCCCGGTCGGTGAACCGATCATCGGTGAGCAGAACAAAAAGGATTTCATCAAGCTGTACGGTGCAATTCTAAAAGTACGAAATATACTTTCAACTTTTGATGACTTTGCTGGCCTCGAGATTCTCTCTGAGCGTGACGTACAGGATTATCACAGCATGTACATTAACTTCTACGACGAATTTCGTAAGGTAGATGAGAGCGACAAAGAAAACATCAATGATGACATTGTTTTTGAAATGGAGCTCATCAAACAGGTCGAGATCAACATTGACTATATTCTTGAACTGATCCGCAAATACCACGCAAGCAACCAAGAAGATAAAGAACTGCTAATTGATATTAATAAGGCTATCGATTCAAGCGTTGAACTGCGCAACAAGAAAGAACTCATCGAACAGTTCATTAATAGCGTTAACGCCAATTCCTCAGTTGACGATGACTGGCGATCGTTTGTTGATGCAAAGAAAATTGAAGAGCTCGACAAGATTATCACAGACGAGAATCTTGATCGTGACGAAACCTACAAATTCATCGAAAGTGCTTTCCGTGACGGTAACGTTCAAACAAGCGGAACAGCAATCACAAAAATCATGCCACCAGTATCCCGCTTCAGCCCCGACCAAAGCCGTGGTAAAAAGCGTGAAACCGTATTGGATAAGCTAGCCTCATTCTTTAACAAGTTCTTCGACATTTCGAACGGCAGGCTGTAAGAAGAGACCATGACGGTTAACGGAGCTACATCTACATGGAGTGGATACAACCACCAAGGTAAGGTTGGTTTATTGGTTGCGCTGCGTGAAATCAACAGGCTAATGGTAGAAAACAGCGAACTGAATATCGATGAAAAGCTCGAACTCCTGGCAAAATGGTACGTCGCGTTTGAATCTAGCCGTGAGGATTTTGATATTTACACCAAATCAGATGACGTGGTCATACCGTATTCCCGTCATCAGGTTAAAGCAAAGACAAGCGGCGTAAATGAATCGGACTACGCCAAAGTCTTAAAGCCCCGAACTAAGAATAATGAAGATGGTACCATCACGGTCACTGATGGTTTTGATTGTACTGGTGTTGGCGAAGACAGCAGATACCTACACGTAATTCGAGATATTAATTTAACAGGCTGGAGCAATCCCTACTGCGTTCAGTTGTATGAATATCCGTCGCTTCACGGCGCAGCGGCAAAGTCATATTGTGACTTTTCGTCAGTTGATGCGGATGACGATGAAGTGATACAGATGGGTCTGCAGCAGCTCGGAAGCTTATTCGACACCAAAACAGACATTGAGAGAAAGATCATCTGGAAAGACTTGCAGTATCAACTGTCAGTTCTGATTGCGCGAGGCCACAGGGACGGAACCATAGCCGAGTTGTCATTCAAGGAGTTATACCAAGCTTCTCTATGTAGTGAAATTTCGGGATATGATTCAGACCGATTCCAAAGATCCATCCTGGAGTACTGGGATGACTACCTTGAGGAAAACAAAGATAATGCCTCATTCACCGATGAAATGTATGCGCGCGCAAACAAGTATGTTCAGAATCTAACTTGTTTACAGGCCGATGACTTACTGCGTGTCGTCAGACTTATGCACCCAAATGAGAGTGCGGGAAACAGAAATCTCAATAAGGACGGCCTAAAGCAGGTTGTATTAAAAGTCATTAGTGAAGTCACTCAACAATTAGAAGACGCAGAGTACATCAAGCTTGATAGTCCAAGTTCTTCACTTATCTTAACAACGATCACAAACCTTACCGAGGAAGATGCCGGGTCTTCCAGGGTTGCTGCTAACCGAATCATTAAGACAATATCCGAAGAGGGAGATGTGGCTTCATTGTTCACTCGGAGCAAGATAATCAACAAATCTTTAAACTCTCCATTCTTGGGCCTGGCCGACGTAGATCCGGAGACTGGTAAAATTGCCGGTAAGGATTACGAAGACATTTCGACGTATGCACCTCTTGAGTTTATATCTGCTGACAACGCTGTAGTTGAACTGAACCAGGGTGCTGTATGATGCAGGAAATAGTCTCTAGGGCAACACGCACCAATGGCTATGAGCAATTAAGCCTTCAGGTAGAGCACGTTTCAGCCTTTAGGTCACCTAGGTTTAAGGATGTACTCCTAGTTGCAAACTACAGTTCCGATGAGCTTATTCACTTCGATGACTGCGCGACCACAACTGAAGTTATGGATGCCTATGACGAAGTATGCAAAATATATCCCGACGCCCTAAGAAGTACTTCGCTCGTAATTTGTCACAAAGTCTCGGACGTAGGCGAACGTGATATTGCGAAGAATACCATTCTTAAGATCGAAGAAAACTCCTTCGGTCTCAGAAAATTTATAGTGAGCTACACGGATACTTCTATAGCCGAGCTCCTGAAAATTGAAGAAACTGAACTCGTCAGTCAACTACACGCAAAGGTTGAATCTGGCTTTGGCGCTTTTATCGACTCAAGGGTTGTCAGCTCCATCGAAGAGTACGATATTGTGCTCCAGCTTTTTATTAAACTTCCATTCATGAAGATGCAAAGCTCGCGAGCAAAGACGGAACTTACACCTCTGCCCGATTTCCTGACTGATAAACTTTCAAAACACTCATCGATATTAGGTTTAGCGCGAAGACAGAGTGCGGACGAAGACGTGTACGATATATTTCAACAGAATAATAATTTGGATCTTGAGATAGATAATCTGCTCCAAGATCCCGATATAGATCTCGTACTCAATTCAACTAAAGGGCAAGAATGATGTTGAGATTATTGAATCTAACAATAACTGATTTCAAGGGCGTAGAGGGAACGTTTAATATCAGTTTTGATTCAGAGGTTGTTTTTCTGAATGGCCCGAATGGTTACGGTAAGACGACTATCTATGATGCTATTGAACTGTGTATGACTGGTATGATTGGGCGAATAGAAGAAAGGCGATCCTCAGAGAACGCCAATAAGAGGCATCAAGGTTCGGTACTTCACAATAAACCATCAAAAGACATCATCATTATCCTCGAGTTGAAAAAGGATGAAGCGACAAGAGCTGTAAAGGTCACGTATCCAAAGCCTACGGCCGCACATCAACTGGTCGACTGGTCTAACCTTGTTACTGAATTATTGGATGAAGAAGGTTCAGTGATCGGCGCTCGAAAAGAGGTAGGAGAGTTACTTGGTATAGATGGTGATAACTACAGACTATTCACCTACCTCCAGCAAGCAGATAATACCTACTTTCTGAAAAGGGCGCAAAAGGATAGGCATAACTTGCTCAGCCCATTACTTGATTCTAGCGGAAAATACAGTGACGAACTTTCGGACATCGATAAGTACAAGAAAAAACTCAATTCATATAAGTCGCACCTAGATACCCAACTTAAAAGCTTTGATATCGACGATGTTTCAAAAACAGATGATGTAGTTGCTTATGAGAAACTCATCGATGGAGACGAGGTATATGAATATGATACCAAGGAACCCTTTGATGGTTACGAGATTGAAGCCGCAAAAACTCAATACAAGAAGATAGTCGCTGAACTTAACCGTGTCAGTGAGTTGTTGGATGAATTCAATCCGGATGAATACATTAAGTCTGAGAAACTAAACTTTTTAAATGCTAGGTCTGATGATAAGAGCTTTTGCAGGTACATTGCCTCTAGAAATATTATAAGCAACCAAAGTTTAATCGACGACGCGGCTAGATATCTTAAGGTAAATGCATATGTCCAGGACGCTGATAAGGTCAAAAAATATGTGCTACGGAGGGTTCTTGATAAAGATTCATACGAAAAGACAAAGTTAATAGCTGATCAGTACGCTAAAAATAATCGTGCATTATACGATGGTAATGGTGAGCTCCAGCCAGTACATAAAATCATGACTTATATCAGTCTTGAGCAAAATGGCTTTTCGGAAAACGACAGAGCTACTGCAAAGAAGTTTCTAGAAGAGTATAGCCCCTTGGCAAATGCTACAGACGCATATGGTAAGGTAATTGCCGAGCTTCAGCGTAGCCGACGTGATTTAATGACACAATTTGAAGCAGCCTTGACTCATAAACACCAGGATTCCAGTAAATGTCCACTTTGTGGGTCAAGTTGGGCAGATAGTACACAGCTTCTCGAATCTATCAATAAAGAGACTGAGGTAATTCAGGGGTTACTAACATCACAATCCAAGCAGCTTGCTACTCTTGAAGACAAAATTAAGTCAGAGTACCTAGATCAATTGAAAACGCTCAACGAAGGCCTCAAGACGGAGGCGACTAGATTTGAAGCATATAGATCTATCGGGGTGTTGAATGAGAACGACATAGAGGCTAATCTCTTAATCGATAAAGCGTTCCCGCTACTCCAAAATACGAGTGGGGTTACGAGCGGCGGTAGCGAGGCTGAAACGGCCAATTCCACACGCCTATTGAAAGAATATGTATCTAAGGAGCTATCGGAGAACGCAGTAAAGGTAGCCGATTCTATAGTTTCGTTAAGTACCAAAGATTACTCAAAATACATAGATGCAGTACAACGCCTAGATATCAAAATAGACGATGTGCATTTGTTGCCGGGCACATCTCTTCCTTCGCCAGAAGAGTTTATTAAGGCACCGAATGGCATTATAGAAATATTCGAAAGTACGGCAAAGCTCATAGTAATTAAGCCCGAACAAGCAACGCCAGAACATGCATCGCTCTACAAGGAATTATTTGGCTCAAACAAGCAAAAGTTTCAAAACGCAAAAAACTCTATAAAAAATAAGTACAAGTATATTGACCAAAAATTCGGTAATACGTATCTACATAAAAAGAAATTAATCGAACTCAGGCATGAGAAGATCAAGGGCTTGATTGGTAAAGTAGCCGACCTCCAAACTGACTACCGCAATGCCCTCAAGGAATACCAACACAACATTACGAAGAATATCCAACTTCCTTTTTATATTTATTCGGCGAAAATTCTCCAAAATAGCCCTCAGTGCCAGGGAGTCTTCATGTTCGTCCAGAAAGATACAGGAACCGTTGTGTTCACCCCGGAGCGTGGAGCTACTCATGATGTTATCCACCAACTCAGCTCGGGGCAACTTGTGGTTGTTTCGATGGCCTTCTATTTGGCTATCAATGCCGTATTCAGCGAACAGTCAACAGGATTAATGGCGATAGACGACCCGATTCAAGATCTCGACTCATTGAACGTGCATTCCTTGGTTGAATTAATGAGGCGAGAATTTGTTGGTAAGTATCAGCTCATAATGTCAGCACATAGTGAGCTAGACGTGAACTATATGAAATATAAGTTTGGGGTTGCATACGAAGGTAAGCCGATCATTGATATAAATGTACAAGAAACATTCTTTAAGGCCCAGTTGGGTTAGGAGTTGATATGAATGAGATTATTTGTCCACACTGCAAAAAAGCATTTAAGGTTGACGAGGCTGGTTTTTCCGATATCCTCAAGCAAGTTCGCGATCATGAGTTCGAAAAAGAACTTCACGAGCGCTTGGCGCTAGCGCAGAGGGATAAAGAAAGTGCTGTGAAGCTTGCGGAAGCCAATACGAAGAATGAACTGCAGGCTGACGTAGCTAAAAAAGATGCGTTGATAGCTGAATTAAAGGCTGCTAAGGATATGGAGATTGCTAAGCTTCAAGCTAAAGTTGAATCTGCCGAGACAGAGAAGAAACTTGCCGTCACGGAGGCTGTAAACGTAGTCGAAAAGCAGCGCGACGAACTTGCTGGTGAACTAAAAGGCAAAGATACTGAGAAGCAGCTTCTGGAATCATCTCTGAAAGAAGCGTACGAGGGCAAGCTAAAGTCTAAAGATGAAATGATCGCTTACTACAAAGACATGAAAGCAAAACTTTCTACCAAGATGGTTGGTGAAACACTAGAACAGCACTGTGAAACAGAGTTTAATAAACTTCGTGCAACAGCATTCCCGAATGCCTACTTCGAAAAGGATAACGATTCAAAAACCGGCAGTAAGGGTGACTATATCTATCGAGAAGCGGATGAGGCCGGAAACGAAATTATCTCAATCATGTTCGAAATGAAAAATGAGGGTGACGAGACTGCAACTAAGCACAAGAATGAAGACTTTCTGCGTGAACTCGACAAAGATCGTGTTGAGAAAAAGTGCGAGTATGCCGTCCTTGTGAGTTTACTCGAAGCCGATAGCGAGCTATACAACTCTGGTATCGTGGATGTTTCGCATAAGTACCCAAAAATGTACGTCATACGTCCACAGTTCTTTATTCCTATGATAACCCTACTACGTAATGCTGCCCTCAACTCACTCAAGTACAAATCTGAGTTGGCGCTCGTGAAAGCACAGAACGTAGACATCACTCACTTCGAGGATAATATCGCTGAATTCAAAGAAGGCTTTGCAAGGAACTATGATCTTGCGAGCCGTAAGTTCAAGACTGCCATCGACGAAATAGACAAGACGATCGACCATCTGCAAAAGACTAAAGATGCCCTGCTTTCTTCCGAGAACAATCTCCGTTTGGCTAATAACAAAGCCGAAGACCTGACGATCAAACGCCTGACCCGCGGTAACCCGACTATGGCAGAGAAGTTTTCCGAGTTAAACGATAATTAGAGCACGATAGTTTCGCCGCTCATGGGCTCCTGCGTCTCGATACCAGAAATCCGGCAGTAGAAATTGTAAGCAGAGAGATTGGATATCTCACCCTTTTCAATGTAGGGTTCAAAGAGTGGCAGCAGGAGCTCCTCATCCTTAGGGCTGCCCGTACGGAATCCAACGACTGTGCCAACATTGGCCAGAATGATATTCACTAGTTTTTGGTCATCTTGTTGTTGAGTGCTTTGCTCGGCCATCGTCAGGAAGACTTTGTACTTCCTGGCCTCGCTGAGCATTTGCGTGAAGGATAGAGTCGCAAAGTTCTGGAACTCATCAACGTAGAGATAGAATGACTTGCGGTCTGCTTGTTTCTTTTCGGATCGTTTCAGCGCGGCGAGCTGTAGCTTGGCTAGGATCGTTATACCGAACAACATGGACGTGTCCTCCCCAAGGCGACCTTTAGAGAAGTTGCAGATCAAGATTTTACCATCCAATATTTCATCAAAGCTAATAGTAGACTTTTCCTGTTCTAGCATTGCGCGAGCACTTGCAGAAAACAGGAAGCGTCCGATCTTGGCGGTAATACCTGCAGCCATTTTAACTTTCTGCATACTGCCGGCCTTGCCGAGCTCGTTCTTCCAGAAGGCTTTTAGATCCTCGTCCTCCAGATTCTTTATAGCTGTCTTTGCATATTTACCATCATTCAATAGACGGAAGATCGTAAACAGTGTTGGTTTTTCCAGTGTGAGCGCTGTCTGGATTGTATTGCGGAGGATGTATTCAATGCGGTGGCCACCGCTGTCATCTTCTGAAAATATCTTGCGCATAACAGATATGACTGACTCTGTGACACGGTCTTTCTCTCGCAGCAGGTCGTTTCCTTCGAGCCCGTCAGGCAACTCGAGCAGATTGACGCCGATTGGATGGTCGAGATCATCTGGGTTTAGGTAGATAAGGTCTTTCTGCCTATTCTCTGGGATATATTCCAGTAATTCCTCGGCAAGATCACCGTGAGGGTCGACGATAGCCAGACCTTTGCCGTTACGGATATCCTGGATGATCTGGTATTTGAGCATAGTTGTCTTGCCGCTGCCTGTTCCGCCAACAACAAACATATGTCGTTCGCGCTCTTGCCGGGTAAGTCCTATAGGCGTTTCTGAACCGTGATGCTTGTTGGTGCCAATGACTACATCAAATTCGTCATCAGTCCTCATGCTGATCGGCGCTGGTAAGGTGCGGCTATGAGAACGCACCATGCCCTCTGTCTTGATGACTCCATGCGGGAAGTGAAATAATGCCGCAAGCTCACTAGCGCTCATCACGGAGCTATTGAACGAGAAGATCGATGATAGTCGCCGGGTAAACATATGGTTACGGTAGCCCTGAAACCACTCGCTGAAGCGGGCTTTGCGCAACGTAAGATATTGGAAGCCTGTGGTGTTCAGTGGCTCAAGTGACGATATAAAATCACTCACAAGCTTCTCTGTGCGTTCGGGTGAGCGCACGGCAAATCTAATATCTGTTTGCAGTAGTGGCTGTTCGAGCTTGGCCGCAACTTCTGCGTACATTCTTTCCTCTAGCTGCGTAAGTTCCTTCTCTTCCTTCTCTGCGAAGAGACTAGGGACCCACAGGACAAGCGCTACTGCGACGCCAACTTGCCAGCTATGCGTGAATAGTCCAACGATGAGTGATGGTATCCAAACCCAGGCGTATGCCATGGTGTAGTATCGAAGCTTACCGTCAATTTTTGCCTTACCCTTACCGAGCAATTGATTATAGATCCGCATCGCTTTCTTAGAAGAATATCTTCGCATGACAAGCTGCAAGGTGACTTTTTCGGTGTCCTTAAGCTGTGTCATGGAACCTGCGATGAATGCAATTGGATCAGTATTAGCTAGGTCCTCTTGCGGCTTGAGTGGGTACGCAAAATGTCTTGACTGTGTAACAGTGAATATACTTGGGTTGCGATCGTTTTCTAGACTTAGTTGCTTAAACTTGAGTTCAGGTAAGTACGATGCAAGGTGTTTTTGGATACTATCGATTTCTTGCTCTGGTGCAACGATGCAATACCGAATACCGTCTTTTCTGCTACCGGTAATCTCTAGAGAAACCGCGTCATATTTTCCGAGTTGCTGTTGCAGAACAGATATGAGGTTTTGGGTACTTCCAGGATGTACCTCTGATCTCTTCGGCGGAATAATTTCAAGAGTGGCTAACTGGCTGCTTCTGAATAATGCACGAATGTTTGCCACTATGGCTAGGATAGGACTAACTACAATTCTCCACAGAATGATCGCAATTATTGCTATGAGGACGCTGTTAACAACCGCCTCGAATGGAGTGTCTCCAAAGATCTTAACGAGTAGTGATGGTTGCTGCGTATCCATGCGTCTCCCGGTGTCAGTAAGTCCCTGACTATTCCTATAGTAACTGTTTGTCCACCGCTGGCAAAGGCCTTTGTTTCTGGAGGATAATTGTTATGGACGGTAACTAAGGTTGAAGGAGGAATGATGGCATACATAAAGACTGTCACACTCGCTCGTGTATCGAGCAGGTCGCAGGAAGAAGAAGGCTACTCGCTTGACGCACAACTCAAACTACTCAGGCAGTATTGCAGTGAACGTAAGCTCGATGTCATTAAGGAGTTTCGTATATCTGAGACGGCATCAAAGAATGAGCAACGCACCGTGTTTCATGAGATGTTGCGTTATATAAAGCAGAGCAACATCACGAATTTAGTCGTTGAAAAGACGGACAGGCTTACGCGGAATTTCAGAGATGCGGTTGTTGTCGATGATTGGCTGGAGGTCGACCAGCGCCGCGTACTCCATATGGTTAAAGAGGGATTGGTTATCCATAAATACTCTCGATCCGACACAAAACTCATGTGGAATATCTATTTATCGTTTGCTAAGAAATATACCGACAACTTGCGAGAAGAGGCAATGAAAGGTTGGCAAGAGAAACTTGCTCAAGGCTGGATGCCCGCAGTGCCGCCTCATGGATATAAAACTGCCATTGAGGACAGTAAGAAAATTCATGTGATAGATGAAGAGCGTGCGTTTTTGGTTGAGCGAGCATTTAGGTTATATCTTGAACCCGGTCAAAACATCCAGACAGTAACGGAAGAGGTTACATCTATAGGCTTGGTTAGTCGGAAAAACAAGCCTCTCACCCAGAGCGCAATTCATAAAATGTTGCGGAACCCATTCTATGTAGGAACGATTCGCTTTAATGGCCAGGATTATCCAGGCGCGCATGAGCCATTACTGAGCACTGATCTATTTCGAGCGGTTCAGCTAAAGCTTGGTGAGCGACATCAGACAAAGATAATTCGACACAACCCGTTGTTTAAGGGCGTATTGAGGTGCGAAGACTGTGGTGCTGTTGTCACCTGGCAATGTCAGAAAGGCCGATATTACGGAAGCTGTCAGCGTCGTACGGGAGATTGTAAGGGACGACGGCTACTGCGCGAAGACAGACTGGAAGAGAGTTTACTTACCCGTTTGGGCGAGATTGATGAGGGGAGTCTTGGCCCTAAACGTCTGCACGCACTCATCGAGATACTGCATCTCAGACAACAGCCCTATATCGGGGACCATCGTCTGCTAGTTATGAAGACGATCAAACAACAGATTAATAGAATGGAGCGCATGGAGGACTCTCTTGTATGATGACAAGCTATCGAATCTCATAAGCGAGCAAAGGTACAAGCAGAAGGTCGATAAACTACACGACGAACTCGACTACTTACGCATGCGTCTTGATCGTCTTGAGCTAGTAGAATCGCAAACTCCAGTTGCCAATGATAAGCCGACGTCACTCTCGGGCCTTTATGTGAGTGAGTCTAAGATAGGTAAGCGAATAATTATGCAAAAATTATTCAAGATAACCACAAGGGGTGGCTTACCCTTGTTTGTGCCTGTAAAAAATTAGCATTTTTCGTGGTATTATTGTCTGATGAGCGATACTGAGTTTCTTGATCAAATTTCCGCTAGTCTTTCGAAGATTCGTAAGCAACAGCGCTATACACAGCGTGAGGTTGCTGAACTGGCCGGTCTCAATCCTAATTACTATGCAAAAGTTGAGCGTGGCGACAGTATACCGTCACTGAAAACAATCTATAAGATCGCAAAGGCACTCAAGGTTTCCGCTACTGATATCGTCGGTTTCTAGTTCGCGGAGTTTTGGTTTTTGAACTCGTCCATCTCTTTATGGAGGAGTTCTTCGTCGACACGACCAAGCTCACGGTACATTAGCTTCATCTTGATGAGCATCTGTCGTGCATATTTAGGATTGGCATTTTCTGGATCATTTTTCTCCAGGTCACGTACCATTGTCGCAATATCTTCATCTGTTGGGACGTATCCAGTCATATTCATAGTATAGCACCTCTGTTAGTGCGGCTAGCTTCGTAAATCCATTCGGATAATGCCTCACGGTCAATAAGAGGGATCTGATTATCTTTTGCCAGCATTCGTGCGGGATTTGAATACGTACTATTTGTTATTACCATCGCCCGATCACATTTGTATCTAGTTAGTGCGGTATATGCTTGACGCACGGCTTCGGCTTTGACGGGGCTGTTGTATCGTTTTGCTTGGATGCCCCAAGTTACGCCATCTTTTTTAGCGATAATATCAACACCGAGATCATATTTTTCTGTGAGCTGTATATTCGTATAGCCTCTTTTTCGTAGCAAGTCGGCGAGTTAGCGCTCGAACTCAAGACCGTCCATAGTATCAACGGCAGCAACGGTAATCGCATCGTACATATGTTTCTTACGCAGTGCACGGTGCACGAATAGGCTAATTACGAGCAATAGAGTCATGGCAGCAACAGCTATCGCCATCGGCAGGCCGTAGGGGTATTGTTCGGTAAGGTCTTTTGCATGGGCGTAGACATACGCAAACACGGCTAGGGTCAGTATGCCAATCAGGCCACCAAGCTCATCATTTTGTTTTCGGTATCGTCGTTTTTTGTAGTATCGCGCCATAGTCTTCTCCTCGAGTATAAAAGTTAAGATTCTTCCGATATTAATTCTTCGATCGCCGCATCAATCCGCACTAGCCCCTCGAGTAAAGAGTTCCATGTTTGGTCAACGTGGGTCACCACGAAAATAGCTCATCCAACGGATGGGCTTTTTTCGTGGTGAATTGCCATGGCCAATTTCGAACCCGGAGTTCGCTAACTAGTCGAACACCCCAGTCATAGCGGGCGTGTCGATTAGATATACCTAGGTATTCTCCGTGAGGCAACCAAAATACCACTCCAAAAGGAGTGGTATTTGACTAAGCTTCAAGATGCTTCAGTTAACGGTTCATGTGTTGTTTAACGAATGTTAACGCAGTTCCACCCTTACCGGCACGACCAGTGCGACCGATACGGTGAACATAATCATCGTAGCTTTGCGGAATATCAAAGTTGATCACATGGCTAACATTTGGAATGTCGAGTCCACGAGCTGCAACGTCAGTAGCAACCAATACCTTGGTGCGATTGTTCTTAAAGTCAGTCAACGCACGGTTGCGCTGGCTCTGTGACTTGTTGCCGTGAATCGCGCTTGAGCGAATGCCGAGACGTTCGAGGTTGTCTGACAATCGTTGGACACCAAATTTGGTTTCACCAAAGACGATGACACGGTCAAACTCTTCGCTACTCAGCATAGCGACGAGTAATTCGCGTTTGTGATCAATATCAGTGTAATTAACGACATCTTGGTAGATGTGATCGTTCGTTTCACTGACTTTGACAGAGATAAGCTCAGGGCTTTTCATGAAATCGTTGACGATCGCACGGATGCCGTCACTAAATGTCGCGCTAAAACAAAGCGTCTGACGATCAGCGGGCAAACGAGACGCGATTTCGCGGATGTCATTCACAAATCCCATATCGAGCATGCGGTCAGCCTCGTCAAGGACAAATGTCGTGACGGTGTCGAGCTTCAATGTGCCGCGCTGGATGTGATCTTTGAGACGACCCGGTGTGCCGATGATGACATGCGGTCGACGTGACAGTGCACGTAACTGCGAGGTGATATTGACGCCACCAACACAAATTGCAGAGAACAGCTTCATGCCATTTGAAAATTTGCGGAATTCATCATCAATTTGCTGTGCAAGTTCGCGAGTCGGCGCCATGATCAAAACAGATCCAGGGGTTCGTTCTTTGTAAAGCTTGTTTAGAATCGGCAATAAGAACGCTGCCGTTTTACCGGTACCGGTGTTTGCAAGCCCGATCACATCTTTGCCTTCCATAGCAAGAGGGATTGTCTGGTCTTGGATTGCACTAGGTGCGGTAAATTTGGCGAATTCAAGATTTTTCTCGATAATATCGACAAGTTCAAAGTCACTAAACTGGTGTTTTGGTTCGTAGGCTACTTCGGTTGCAGCCGATACGACAGTTCGGTTGACAAACTTCGACGGGTGAATCGTTGAAGCGCTACGGTTGTTTTTTCTTACTGGTCCGCGGCGTCCGCCGCCTCCAGAGCGTTGTTGTGAGCCCGCGTGAAACGAGCGTGTTCGTTGTTGCATATAAACCTTTCGTTCATCTGAAACATGATGAATCGCCAGAACTAAAGGTGAGCATCCATCCGAATTTTATGTACAAGAGACGTAAAACTAACCCCATTGTAGCCCATAATTCTTGTTACGTCAAGTTGCGGGAACTGTTAGTGATCTGTACGCGCTCGACTAATGTAGACTATAGCTATGCAAGGAATCAATCTCGGAGGCTGGATCATACCGGAGCGGTGGATGTCACCGTCCCTATTTGCGGGGACTGACGCGGTTGATCTCTATAGTCTTCTTGGACGTTCAGACGGTATGTCTCGCTACCAAAAACACCTTGATGAATGGATAACTGAAAAAGACTTTGCATGGCTTGCCGAGCATAACATCCAGCTGTTACGGCTGCCTGTTGGATTTTGGGCAGTTTCTAGTGACAAACATTACCCCGATATCTCAAGCACAGTAGATTGGGCATTTGCTATGGCAAAAAAGTACCATATGCAGCTTCTCCTTGATTTTCACGGAGCAAAAGGCTCGCAAAATGGCCACGATCATAGCGGGCGAATCGGTGCAGTTAGTTGGTGGCAACAGCAAAAGCATGCTCACGAAACGCTGATCGCGCTCGCACGGCGCTACGGCAAAGAACCAGTGCTGTGGGGGATCGAACTCATCAATGAACCCGCAATCGGCTTGCGGTATTTTTCGCTGCTGCATTTTTATCGCCGAGCATACCGAGATCTTAGAGAGGTGCTACCAGCTGGAACAAAAATAGTGTTTCACGATGGATTCATGCCGCTACTGTTGAGTGGGGCACTCTGGCCTCGACAATCACACCCAGTGGTAATGGATATGCATTTATACGGCTTACCGGCGGTATTTGCATCAAATATGCGCGTCTATACATTCTTTCAGCGTCTGTATTTCACATTAATCATTGTGCTTTGCCGAATGAATCAGGATGTCATGATCGGCGAGTGGAGCGGAGTGTTGCCACAGCGTTTATTTGATCAATATCCCGAAGAGCAGCACATTGCGCTGGTGATTGAGAATATCGCTCGTCAAAAACAGCTCTTTCATGGCACGGTCGCTACATGCTATTGGAATTACAAAACTGAAGCTGACGGCGTCTGGAATTACCGCTCACTTGAGTAAATAAGATCTGTAAACGTGCTACGATACTAGTACTATGACACCAATTTTTAAACGCTCGAAAATACTTGCAACCCTTGGTCCACGATCGGATAGCTATGAGACAATCGAAGCACTGGCATATGCTGGGGTGAACGGCTTTCGGCTAAATTTCAGCCATGCTACATTCGAGCAGGCAGATACACTAGTTCCACTCATTCGAAAAGCGAGCCAAAAACATGGCAAGCCTGTCGCCATACTTCAGGACCTGCAGGGTCCAAAAATACGTCTTGGAATGCTGAAGGACAATCACCTCGATGTCAAAAAAGATGATGTACTGACTCTTGATTACGCCGCAGAACACGATGCCATGACCTTACCAGTGCAGTATAACTTGGCCGAAAAAGTGAAAGCTGGCGAATCGATTTATTTATTTGATGGAAAAATTCGCGGCGAAGTGATTGACATCGTCTCGGAAACAGCCATCACGGTAAAAGTGATGAACGACGGGTTCCTCATGAGTAAAAAAGGAATTAATCTTCCGGATACCGATTTTGGTGGCGATATATTGACGCCAAAAGACATTGCTGACATTGAGTATGGGGCCGATAAAGATTTTGACTACGTGTCTCTCAGTTTCGTGCAAAGCGCCGATGATATCCATAATCTGCGCCAAATGCTGGTCGGACTTGGCTCAAAGGCGCAGGTGATCGCAAAAATCGAAACGAAGGCCGCAATAGAGGACAAAATGCTTGTAGAGATTGTCCGCGCAAGTGATGGGGTCATGGTTGCTCGCGGCGATTTGGCCGTAGAAGCCGGCGCTGAGGTAGTGCCGATCGTCCAACGCCGAATCATTGCGCTCTGCCGCAAATACGGCAAGCTGAGCATCGTTGCAACTCAGATGATGGCTAGCATGGTTGATGCTCCAGAGCCAACCCGCGCCGAAGTCAGTGATATTGCGAATGCGGTGATTCAGGGTGCGGATACGTTGATGTTATCAGATGAAACCGCCAATGGCTCGTATCCACTCGAAACCGTCGAAGCTATGAAAAGGGTGATTTTATATACACAGGAACATGTCACTGTTGCGCCAGTGTCTGATCGAGTCGCGAGTGATGACAAAGTTCGTCAAGATGCGATCAGTGAAGCTGCGGTACTTCTTGCCGAACAAGTCGGAGCAGTCGCTATTGTTGCCGAAACAAAAACGGGTTCAACAGCGGCGAACATTGCTGCAGTTCGGCCAAACCTACCTATTGTCAGCGTGACGAGTGACCTCACGGCCGCTCAGCAACTCGCATTGAGCTATGCGAACAAGAGTTTTGTACGCCCAGATGGTGAAAAAGCCGGTCTGAGTCTTGCTCGTGAATTAAAAGAACAAGGATTTTTTGGCAGTAATGAAACAATTACAGCCGTGATTGTTAGTGGTCGTCAGCCAGGTCTGCATGGAGCGACCGATACTATCAAAGTACGTGTGCTAGAATAGCAGTAGAAAAGAGGGTGGGATGAAATTCTTTAAAGAGACACTGGTAGATGTGCCGCTAGATAACAAAACCGTGCTGGTGCGTGCGGACTATAATGTACCACTTGAAAAAGATGGTTCAATTGCTGATGATTACCGGATCAGTTCTAGTGTACCGACGTTGCAGGCGCTCCTAAAGCGTGGCTGTAAGATTGTTATAATTAGTCACTTAGGCCGTCCTGAGGGTCGTGACAAAAACTGTAGCCTCGAGGTTGTTGCAACGCGCCTTTCAGAGCTTCTCAAAACTCGCGTGAGCTTTGTCGATGATTGTATCGGCGATAAAGTGAAAATGGCCGTCAAAAAAGCTCCTCAGCATTCTGTTATTTTGCTTGAAAACCTACGCTATTATCCAGAAGAAGAAGCCAACGATGCTGCGTTCGCTAAAAAGCTTGCCTCCTCAAGTATGGCGCGCTATTTTGTCCAGGACGGTTTCGGCGTTGTTCACCGTGCGCACGCCAGTACGGCTGCGATAACATTGCAGCTACCGAGCGTTGCTGGAATGCTACTTGAAAAAGAATACACTACGATCACGAGCGCCATGAAGCACCCGAAACATCCATTGGTTGCTGTACTCGGAGGAGCGAAGGTTAGCGATAAGATCGAAGTCATCGAAGCACTCGAGCCAATTGCCGAACAAATTCTTATTGGGGGAGCCATGGCAAATACCTTTCTAGCAGCCCGAGGGATCAATATGGCAAAAAGCAAATTTGAAGCCGATCAAGCAGACGAAGTGCACCGTATTTATGCCAAGGCGACAGCTAAAGTCGGTGAAACGCACGAAGATGATTTTTTAGTTCTTCCGACTGATTTAGCGGTTGCAAGCGAGTTATCTGAACACGCAAAACGTGAGATTGTACCCACGGGTGCAATGCCGGCAGACAAAATGGCCCTTGATATCGGGGACGCAACCATAGAGAAGTTTGTCGACTGCATCAATAATGCAAAGACTGTAATCTGGAACGGAACGCTTGGGATGGCCGAATATGAGAATTTTGCTCATGGTTCTGCGCGTATTGCACTCGCTCTGGCAACTCATCCGAACATTGTATCGATCATTGGTGGGGGCGATACGGCCGATTTTGCGCTACATTGGGATAGCAAAAATGGTGGTAGTTTCAGCCATGTTTCTACTGGTGGTGGCGCAAGTCTAGAACTGATGAGCGGCAAAAAACTGCCGGGAATTGAATCTCTGCTAGACGCTCGGCACTAGTACTGGTAAACTGTAATAAAAGGTAAGCATAAGAAGCTAAAACGTGGGCAATACAACTTTAATCATAGCGAACTGGAAAATGAACCTCACCGTAGGAGAGGCAAGTTTGTATGTCCACAAACTTGATAAAAGTATCGTCGCGCATCGAAATGTTGAAGTTGTTCTTGCTCCGACAATGTTGTGCTTACAAACACTCAATCTACAGATCGATCACCGCAAGTTTAAGCTTGCTGCTCAAAATTTGTATTGGCGTGATGAAGGAGCATTTACGGGCGAAGTATCGGCGCACCAGCTACGAGGTTTAGTCCGTTATGCAATCGTAGCTCATTCAGAACGACGCCATTTATTTCACGAACACGATAAAGACATTCGTGCCAAAGTACAAGCTGCGGTGCGCAACCACATAACACCGGTCTTGTGTATTGGTGAAACAGCTGCTGAAAAATCTGACGGTGAAACTGATGCAGTCTTGCACGATCAGATAATTGGTGGACTAGCCAACTTGACTGCAGATGAGGTCGCTGAAATGGTGATTGCCTACGAACCAGTGTGGGCAATATCGGGTGGTGCGGATTTTGGTTCACATCCGGTTGCAACACCGAGTGTAGTCAGTGCAGTCGTTCGCTCAATTCGTAATCAGATCAAACATTTATTTGGCGCTGAAACTGCAAAAAAAATCCGTATTTTGTATGGCGGTAGTGTCAATTCATCAAATGCTGCTGGATTTATGACCATTCCTGGAGTCGATGGCTTTCTTATCGGTGGCGCTAGTCTGATACAACACGAATTTGAAGAAATTATCAAAGCAGCCCACGAGCGAGGAAAATAAAGGATTGACGATGAAAGACTTAGATTTTGACGAACTTGACCGCGCAGTGAACTCGCTGATGACTAAAAATGATAGTAAACCAACAGTTACGGCTCTCACCGACACAGTCGCACAGGCAGAACCCTCAACGGACACTTCGCAGTCACGATTACCATCGACAGCTACACCCGACGTCGATGACTCATTGATTTCTGAAGACAATACGATGACTACTCCATCTAAGACCATCGCTCCACGACGATCGGGTCGCTTTATGGATATGATGCCAGCTTCAGCTACAACTGTTTTGACACCAGCCCGTAAGTTCACTTCTCGCCAAGGCGTTTCACTCAGTCCGATGAACGATATAGTCGCAGCGTCAGCTGTCAAAAAATCTCCAGAAGTTAGTGAAAACAGCGAGAATACAAGCAGTTCTGTTGATGAGGTGAGTACGCCAAGTCACAGTTGGCCAGATCCAATTGATCTTCATGAGGCGCAAAATCCTGTACCAGAAGCTGAGTCTATTGCTGAACTGCCGGTTATTGCAACTGAGGCTGAGGTGACTTCAGAGCCAGCCACACCTATACCTGAAAACGATTCGCCATTTATATTAGATGCAAAAGTTGAAAAGCGTCCGCTTGGCGGGAATGAGATGTCATCAGTATCTTCAGCAGATGAGCCAGTCAATTTAGTAGCTAATACTGATACGCAGTCCACACCGCAAATAATGCCGGCAGAATTAGGAGAAGATCTTTTGGCGATAGAAGCTGGTTCGAGCGCGACTAGCCCTGATACGACACCTGCAAGCGCTGCTCCAGCTTCTACTAGTTTACCGGCTGAATCACCAGTTACTGAGGAACCATCTTCTATGGCGACGCAGCAACCCCAATCAGTCCCACAGCAACCTGGTGCGTCCTCGTCAATTAGTCAACAGTACAAGGTAGCGCAAAGTACTCGTGACCAATCGCACGCTGCGTTATACGACACTGCGGCTGAACCACTCAAGCATCCGGCAAAACAATCATCTTCGTGGCCAATAATCATTGTCATTATTTTGTTGATTGTGCTCGGCGCAGGTGGCGCTGCAGCGTTGTATTTTCTTAAGCTTATCTAATCATCTGTTCAACTAGTTGCTATACTGGTAACAGATGAATATTTTGGGGGAACTGAATGATGCCCAGCAACAAGCGGTGCAAACAACGCACGGACCGTTGCTGATTCTGGCTGGGGCTGGAAGTGGGAAAACTAAGACGTTAACTCACCGCGTTGCGTACTTGATCGCTAATGAAAAATTATGGCCAGAAGAAATTCTTGCGGTAACATTTACCAATAAAGCCGCGCGCGAAATGCGCGAACGATTATCGGCGCTGCTTGGTCAAGCTAATACAAGAAATTTTATGCCGTGGATGGGAACATTTCATGGGATATGCGTCCGATTACTCAGAATAGATGGCCACACTATTGATATTGCACATAATTTCGTCATTTATGATGAAGATGATCGGCAAAGTCTTATCAAACAGGCTATGAAGTCAAATGGTATCACTGATCGTCAAATCAAAGCCCGTGCTATTAGTGCAGCGATTTCGAATGCAAAAAATCAACTGCTAACGCCAGATGATCTGGAGGCAAGCGCAAATTATCCATTTGAAAAAACCGTTGCCCAGTTATACAAAAGTTATGAAAATGCTCGCAAATCGGCAGGAGCACTTGATTTTGATGATCTACTGACTGAGACAGTGCGTTTGTTTCGTGATCAACCAGATGTACGAGCAAAATGGCGCACCAAATTCAAGCATATTTTGATCGACGAATACCAAGACACCAACGCAGCACAGTATGCGATTGTTAAAGCATTAGTCGGTGACGAAAAAAATATTTGTGTTGTTGGTGATGATTGGCAGTCAATCTATAGTTGGCGCGGCGCTGATTTTACGAATATATTGAATTTTGAGCGAGATTATCCTGCGGCGCTGATTGTTAAACTTGAGCAAAATTATCGTTCTACAGGTGCAATTCTTGAGGCTGCACACAATGTTATTAGTAAGAATATTCAGCGTAGTGATAAAAAATTATGGACGGCGGCAGGACCTGGTTCACCTGTTCAAGTTCATGAAACATATGATGAAGTAGAAGAAGCTCAATTAGTAGCTAGCCGCATCGGAACCCAAACGATGATCGGAGCGCATAAAGCCAGTGATTTTGCGGTTCTGTATCGTACCAATGCGCAAAGCTATACGCTTGAACGGGCATTTTTACAGAATAGAATACCGTATAAGATTATCGGTGGCGTACGATTTTATGACCGAAAAGAAATAAAAGATATAATTGCTTACCTGCGAGTACTATATCAGCCAAATGATCGAGTCAGCTTTGGTCGAATAGCGAATGTACCCGCACGAGGTGTTGGGGCGACGAGTTTAGAGCGATTTTTTAATTGGCAAGCAGCCTCAGGGCTTGATATTATTTCCGCACTCATAACTATAGAAAGCTCACCGGTCACCGGTAAGGCGCGAGCTGCAATGGGTAGACTCGGTGAAGTACTGCGGAGTTTACAAGCGAAGCTTGAAGCTGACACAGCACCAAGTGATTTGATAGAACAACTATTTACCGTCACGGGATATCGAGACTACTTGCTTGATGGAACTCCGCAAGCAGAAGACCGGGAAGCAAATATTTCTTCTCTCATTTCTGACGCACGACCGTTTGCATCGTTACCTGAATTTCTCGAAGAAGTCGCTCTAATGTCGAGCGCCGATGAGTCATCGAGTGATGATGCCGTTACATTAATGACGATACATGCTGCTAAGGGTCTCGAATTCCCAGTCGTATTTATGGTTGGTATGGAGGAGGGAATTTTTCCGCATTCTCGAGTCTACGAGGCAGGTCCTAGTGAACTCGAGGAAGAACGACGGCTTTGTTACGTGGGCATGACGCGAGCCCGCGAAGAGCTGCAGCTCAGTTATGCAGCAAGTCGACTGCAATTTGGTCAACGTAGCTATAACCCGCCATCACGGTTTATCGCCGATATAGGTTCTGTGGCTGCTGTGACAGCAGGATCAGTTTTTGCGACTGATGAGCAAGCAGTTTACCAAGAACTCCCTGATTATGACATAGGAGATCAAGTTCATTCAGCACAGTTTGGTGATGGTGAAGTGGTTGATATTGATGGTATGGCCGTTTCGGTACACTTTGCAACTGGACAAACAAAAAAGCTCAACATTGAATACGCGCGGCTATCTAAGCTGTAAAAGCAGGGGCGTGATATAATAGTAGTATTGGATTTGCAGTTCAAAACCAATGTTATATAGATTTTTATGAGATATTTCAGCGCGAAAACAATTCTATCCTTAATCGTATCAGCTGCGTGTTTTATGCTTGTATTCTTTGCATTTACTGCCCACGATTCTACGGCATCTGCAATCGCCCGTTATACCAATGGCGAAAAGCTCATCACGATTCATGATAGAGGGCAAGAACGAAGCGTTATTACCACGAAAGATACACTGCGTGAAATATTTGCCGACCAAGGTACATTGCTCGACAAACGCGATATTGTCGAGCCTAGCCTGGATGAAAAATTGACAGCCCATGATTACCAGGTGAACGTGTATAGAGCTCGCCCGGTCTTAGTTATTGACGGTAAAGCATCTGTGCAAGCAATGACAGCAGGTCAAACTGCCAAACAGATCGCAAAAGATGCTGGGCTGACGCTACATGATGAAGACAAGACTTCCATGAAATTGAGTACAGATGTCATCAATGACGGTGCTAGCCTCGAAATGAATATCCAGCGAGCAACTCCATTTTCATTTGTCTTCTATGGCAAAACCGTGCAATCATTTACGATGGCAAAAACTGTCGGTGAGATGCTCAAAGACAAAGGAATCGTTCCAGCAAAAGGCGATACCCTTTCACCGGGCGCTGACGCACTAATTACTGCGAACATGAGTGTTCAATTGTGGCATAACGGCAAGCAGACTGTCACCCTTGATGAAGATATTCCATATACAACTCGAACGATCAATGACCCTGCACAACCTATTGGCTACCGGCAAGTTCAAACAGCTGGTGAAAATGGCAAGCAGACTGTCACCTACCAAATCGATATGCGTAATGGTAAAGAATTCAGTCGCAATGCACTCGAAAAGCTTGTTTCGAAGCAAATGACCGAAGAGGTCATTGTTGTTGGTACAAAAGTTGATTTGCCTCCTGGCTCCCATGAAGACTGGATGGCAGCAGCTGGAATTTCTGCAAGTGACTATGGCTACGTAAATTACATAGTCATGCGCGAAGGCGGTTGGGAACCATGCAAAGTTCAAGGCGGCGCAATAGATTGTTCATATGGTGGCAGCATGGGATATGGCATGGTGCAGGCGACTCCTGGTGGCAAAATGGTTAGTGCTGGCGCAGACTGGCGCACGAACCCTATCACGCAATTACGCTGGGCAACAGGATACGCAAACGGTCGCTATGGCGGTTGGTCTGGTGCTTATAATCACTGGCTAAGCTCACATAACTGGTAGATATTTCTAATGAAAAATAATAAATCTCTCGGTCAGCATTGGCTCAAAGACCGTTTGATGCTAGAAGCCATCGTCAACGCGGCTGAATTAAAAAAAGACAGCGTCGTACTAGAAATTGGTCCCGGCCTCGGTACGCTAACAAGCGAATTACTACGTCAAGCGAAGCAAGTGATCGCTGTTGAATTCGATGAAGCACTTGCTTCAAAACTTAGTGGGCAATTTCCTGGTAAAGATTTGACTGTCCACCACGGGGACATCCTGTCATTTGATCTAGAGACACTGCCGAAAAATTATTCAGCGGTTGCAAATGTTCCGTATTACATTACGAGTAAGATTGTACAAGCGCTCCTGACAGCAACAAACAAACCAAAGATTGCCGTACTGCTCGTCCAAAAGGAAGTAGCTCAGCGTATTGCGGCTACACCAGGTGATATGAGTATGCTGGCACTATCGGCTCAGGTCTATGCCAAAACGTCCTTAGGTGTCGAAGTTGACAGGTCATACTTCACGCCGCCTCCAGAGGTTGACTCGCAAGTTATTGTGCTGAAAACTCGTCAAGAGCCACTCATTGCAATAAATGAGCAAGCAGATTTCTTTCGAATAGCACGTGCAGGATTTGGAGAAAAACGAAAAAAACTCCGCTCTAGTTTGTCCGGTGGTCTACATATTTCCAAACCAGAAGTTGATGAAATATTAACTGCTGTCGGTATTCCGCCAGAAGCGCGTGCCCAAGAATTATCGATTGAACAATGGCATCAATTGACTGATTATATTGTCAAGCGTAAGCCATCTTCTGCCTCATGACGACATACGATGTAATTTCTGGGGTATGCATCGGAGTGTCAAATGTCAACGACGGCACTATGAAAATAGCAGATGAGGATGCTGAGATAGTTACGGCTAATCGAACGAATCTCATCACGACTGTCGGTGGTTCGTATGAAAATTCTATTGTTATAAAAATCGATTATGACACTGAGAATTTTTGTCACTACAAATCGGTTGAACTGGATAGTCTAGGCGGTGGTCAGGCATATGTCGCTGATGGAATCGTAACAACAACTAGAGATGTCGCATTGTTGTTGCCGTTAGCCGATTGCATTGGCGCTGTTTTATACGATAAAGAACATGATGTAGTTATGGTATCTCATCTCGGCCGGCATAGTCTTGAGCAAGATGGAGCTGCAAAATCAATACGCTATATGCATGATAGTTTGGGGAGCAAGCCTACCTGTATAAGCGTATTTTTGAGTCCATCGGCGGGTCAGGCAAACTATCCACTTTTTTCGTTTGAAGGAAGAAGCCTGGAATCTGTTGCTCGCGATCAATTCGAGCGCGCTGGGGTTGAAGCGAACAGCATTTTCTCCGCAGGTATAGACACGACGCTAAATACTCGTTATTTCTCACATAGCGAGTATCTCAAAGGCAATCGAGCATCGAATGGTCGCTTCGCGATTGTTGCTATGCTAAGGGGCTAGCCTCTGGTACACTGAATATAATGGGAAAAAATCTATACATCGCAACCGCTATACCATATGTCAACGGCACGCCGCACATTGGCAACGCACTTGATTACCTATTGGCTGATATTTGGGCTCGCTATCAAAAGCAAAATGGACGCGAGGTTCGCTTTGAAGTCGGCACCGATGAACACGGCAATAAGATTGCCGCAAAAGCCGCCAGTGAAGGTATGACTTCGCAAGCCTATGCTGACAAAATGTATATAAATTTCGAAAACTTGATGAAAAAAGTTGGTGCAAGCTATACCGATTTTATTCGAACGACTGATGGTCACCATCGGGGAGCTGTCCAATATATCTGGAAGCAACTTGAGCCGCACATCTATAAAGATAGCTATGAAGGCTGGTACTGCATGGGCCACGAAGCATTCTTTACTGAAAAAGAAGTAAACGAGACTAATGGCGTATGTCCAGACCATCAGACGCCGTACGAGCACGTCAGCGAAGAAAATTATTTTTTGCGAACCAGTGATTTCACCGAACAGGTAAGAGACGCAATCGAAAAAAATAAAATGCATATTGTCCCTGAATTCCGTAAAAAAGAGTTCCTCGAACTTATCAAAGATGGATTAAAAGATGTCTCAATCTCTCGTCCGAAAAAAAGTCTCAGCTGGGGTATTGAAGTGCCTGGTGATCCTGATCAAGTAATCTACGTGTGGTTGGATGCTCTTAGCAACTACATTACAGTACTTGGCTATCCGGACAATGATGACTGGCGCAATTACTGGCCAGCCGACGTGCAAGTAGTCGGTAAAGATATATTGCGCTTTCATGCAGGCATTTGGCCAGCGATGTTGCTTGGGCTAGGTTTGTCTCTGCCGAAAAAATTAATGGTACATGGATTTGTCAATGTTGGTGGCTCAAAGATGAGTAAGACAGTCGGAAACGTTGTCGATCCAAATGAAATCATCGATGAATATGGCGTTGAGGCTTTCCGCTACTTCTTCACGCGGCACATACCAACACTTGATGACGGCGATTTTACGTGGGAAAAATTTGAAACTGCTTACAATAACGAACTCGCGAATGATCTAGGTAATCTTGTCAGCCGTGTCGTCAATATGCTGACTAGGTACCAGGCTGGTGTGATAGGCGACGGTGCGATGGCAGAACACGACATGCAGCTGTACCGCGAAGCAATGGATCGGCTCGAATTTGATAAAGCAATTGATCGAGTGTGGGTCATGGTGCGCTCACTCAATCAATACATCGAAGAAGTGAAGCCATGGGAAATTGCAAAGAAGCGTGAAAAAGAGCCCGACGCTGAAGCGCATCTGACTGAAGTTTTGTCTCACTGCGCCAGTAGTCTACTACAAATAGCAGATCTACTCGTGCCATTTATGCCTGAAACTGCTGCGAAAATGCATGCAATTTTCGAAAGTGGCGTCGTAACACCACTTGAAGGTGTCATGTTTCCAAAGAAATATATCCATACCGAAGCGCCAGTTTTAGCAGGTAAATAATGCTCACCGATACGCACTGTCATGTCCACGATAGTGACTATCCTGATGCCGATGGTGCTCGTGAACGAGCACTCAAAAATGATGTGACAAAGATACTTTGCGTTGGTACGAATGAGCATGACTCTGATTTAGCTGTTACGTTTGCCGAGAAATGGCCAATCGCATACGCCGTGGTCGGCGTTCATCCTCATAACACAGATAAAGGGTATAGTTCCATACAGCACATACTGAATGAACAGTATGAACGAGTTGTTGGTATCGGCGAGATTGGGCTCGATTATTACTACGATAATTCTCCACGTGATGTTCAAATTGCGGCCCTGGAGCAGCAATTGCAGTGGGCTCTTGACTACAATTTGCCAGTGAGTTTTCACGTTCGCGAAGCGTTTGAGGATTTTTGGCCTATTTTTGATAACTTCGCTGGCATACGAGGGGTGTTACATAGTTTTACAGATACAGAATCTACTTTGGAAAAAGCTTTATCGAAGGGACTATATATTGGCGTTAATGGAATATCGACGTTTGCGCGTGACAAAGCTGCTATGTTTGACCATATACCCCTCGAGCGTATGCTACTAGAAACCGATGCTCCCTTCTTGACACCTGTACCGTATCGTGGTAGAGTGAACGAGCCAGCGTTTGTGAGGAATGTAGCCGAGTATCATGCCAACCGAAGGATGATAGATCTCGAACACCTTTCGCGAGCTACATCAGCAAACGCATCTACATTGTTTACTCTTTAGAGTGACGAATCACATAAACAAATTAAAAAATATCTCCTAACACCTACAAGGAAGTCTGTTTATGAGTCTTGACTCGTATAATCTACCACCACAAGAGCCAACAGTTTTTGAGCACGGAAACGAAATACACTTAAATCACAATATCTCTGGTCTCAGTGACCCTGCGGAGTTCTATAAAAAAAATCTCGTTATTCAAGCTCAGCTAGCCGCGAAAGCAGCTAATGGCTCAACCGATTTAGTACATTCTATCGCAGGTCAACAATCGCGTCCTACCGCAAAAGAACTTTTATATCAAAAAAATGCTGAAGTACTTTTTAAGGGTCAAACCATTAAACTATGGCGCAGCGAAAAGCTTGGCATTTCTATAACCTATACAAATCGTAATGATGACTTCGCGCTTGCAGCGTAAAGGTCGTATATATGTCACAATTATTACAAAAAGCCGTATCACTTATCACGGGCAGTCAAGTACAAGAAGCCCAGCGGTTAACGGTCCCAAAAAAATCACGTCCCTTCAAAAAGCTAACTGAACGTGAATTGATCCAGCTTGAAAGTGACATTGGCAAGCAAATTTTTGGCGCGATACCACAAGACCATCGCCGTGAGTTTTTTAATCTCGATCCTGTCACGTGGATATGGTACGAAGAGAGCAAAGACGTTAACGGATTAGTCCACGCTACAACAACTCGCTATGAGGTACAGAAGCAAGGGATTCTAAAAGCCCAAGACGGTGCACATTACAGTTATCTCGAAGGTGAAGAATTAGAAAATTTATATTTGGCAATTGAGATGTATTACGAACGAGTTGCTCGCGAGATATATCACCGTGACCCACACACAGGTGAGCCGGTATAGCTGATACAATAAGTAGAGTGACTACAACGCAAAACAATTTATATCTTGATTATGCTGCAGCGACTCCCATAGCCGAGCACGTCTTAGAGGCTATGGTACCTTTTTTTAGTGACAAGTTTTTTAACCCTTCGAGTCCCTATGCGCCAGCCTTAGCTGTGCGCCGCGAATATGAAGCCGCGAAAGCAACGCTTGCGCAGACATTTGGAGCCAAAGCTGATGAACTCGTAATGACGGCTGGTGCGACAGAGTCAATAAATCTTGCATTTCATCAAACCAGGGGTCACGTCGTTACGTCGGCGATCGAGCATCCAGCCGTGTTGGAGGTAGCAAAACAGCGCGAGCATACGCTAGTTGCTTCGATGCCAAATGGACGCATGGATCCTGTAGAAATCGCTCAGGCAATTATGCCTGAAACTGAACTGGTTTCGATTTCACTCGCGAACAGCGAGCTCGGCGTTATTCAGCCAATCCGCAAGATTGCTGAAGTGATAGAAGAAATTCGTACAGAGCGAAAAAAACATGGCAACGCAACGCCGTTACTGTTTCACTGCGATGCCTCGCAAGGATTTGGTCAAGTAAATGTGCATGTCGCAAGATTAGGAATTGATCTGTTGACGCTGAATGCTGGTAAAATATACGGCCCAAAGCAAGTAGGTCTGTTATGGACAAAGCGACTGAGTGATCCACGCGCAACTATTGTTGGCGGGGGTCAAGAGCGTGGACTGCGCAGTGGAACCGAAAATGTTGCGGGTGTGGTCGGTTTCTCAGCAGCTGCAACCTGGGTAACAGGTCACCAAAACGAAGAAACAAGACGACTTTCCATGCTGAGAGATCGTATGCAAACAAAACTGCTTGATGCGTTTGAAAGTGCATTAGTGCTTGGTGATAAAAAACACCGTTTGGCAAGTCATCTTTCAATAGCTTTTAGTGGGATTGATGCGGAAAGAATCATATTCTTGCTTGAAGAACACGGGGTATATGTCGCGACCGGGAGTGCATGTTCTGCAAATAAACATACAGCCTCGCATGTACTTCTCGGGATTGGACTTGATGAGCAGTACATCAGTGGGAGTTTGCGTATTTCACTTGGGTACTATATCGATGAAGTGCAGCTTGATAGGGCAACAAGCCTCGTTATTGATGCGATCTCATCCGAATATGAACGGCTTGGAAAAATGTAATGCTGCGATTACTCTTTTTACTCCTTTTGGTTGCATTAATGGGAACGCTTGCGCTCGGCGCCTATCTTTCACCCGATGATTTATCGCGCTGTGGACCATCGCCATCAGCCGCGAATGGATGTCAAAAAGCTGATGCTATTGTCGCAGTTAGCGGTGGCAATACATCAATCCGTGCAGCAGAGGCCATTAACTTATATAAACAAGGTTGGGGAAAATACTTGGTATTTTCTGGTGCGGCCAAAGATATGAGCGGCCCCAGTAATGCTGATGTCATGAAACAACAAGCCGAGTCGGCAGGTGTGCCAGCAAGTGTTATTAAAGTTGATGGTAGTTCGCAAACAACACATCAAAATGCTGAGCAAATCGACCAGCTTGTGAAGTCCGACGATGTCTCAAACATCATTGTTGTCACTTCACCCTATCATCAGCGAAGAGCTGGACTCGAATTTGAGCGTATTATGGGCAATAACGCGACGGTCCGCAATCACCCAGCGGCAAATGATCCGGATTGGCCTACGCTATGGTGGGTAACACCACGCGGTTGGTGGCTCGCTGGAAGTGAGATTATCAAAATAGTCTTTACGCACGTTGGAGAATCGTCATGAGTCATGTATTTGTCGGAATGAGCGGCGGCGTTGATTCATCGCTCACCGCTGCACTTTTAGTTGAACAAGGACACACTGTTACTGGCGTGTATATGAAAAACTGGACCCAGGACCTACCTGGTATGAAATGTCCGTGGGCGGATGATCTTGCCGATGCAAAGCGTGTTGCTGTTCATCTTGGTATTGATTTTCGTGTCTTTGACTTTGAAAAAGAATATCGACACAAAGTAGTAGAATACATGATCGATGAATATAAGCTTGGTCGAACACCTAATCCGGATATAATGTGCAATCAAGAGGTGAAATTCAGATTATTTTTGGATCTTGCTATAGAGCAAGGTGCTGAGTTCATTGCGACTGGCCATTATGCACGTACGTCGGGCGGTCAATTGCATCGTGCTGCCGATGACAACAAAGACCAAACATACTTTTTATATCGTGTGACTCATGAAGCGCTCAGCAAAACGATGTTCCCTTTGGGCGAATATACAAAGCCTATGGTGCGTACTATGGCCCAGGCGCGTGGATTAATTACTGCCGCGAAACGTGACTCACAAGGCATTTGTTTCGTTGGTCAAATAGGTATTCGCGATTTCTTGAGTCAATATGTGACAACAGTGCCTGGCCCTATTATTGATATGCAGACAGGTGCTACGCTCGCTCAGCATGACGGCGCTATTTTTTATACACTTGGCCAACGTCATGGTCTTGATGTAGGCGGGGGTTTACCGTATTACGTCGTGGGTAAAGACATGGATCAAAATATCGTGTATGTCAGTACGAAACTCGATGACAGTGAGCTATGGAAGAAGCACATTGTACTGACCAACCTGCATTGGATAAGTGGTAGTCCACCACAAAACGGTGACTATCAGATCCGCATCCGCCACCGAGCACCATTGATCACAGCGTTGCTTGCTAGCGATACACTTGAGCTATCAGAGCCTCAACGTGCAGTTACGTCAGGTCAATCAGTCGTAATTTACGATCAAAATGTGTGTCTTGGTGGCGGGATCGTTACGTAGTCCACCTACTACGTCGTTACTATATATAAAACACAAGTTGTACACTAACTTCAATTCATATTTTATGAACTATACATTTTACCTCTACTGGCAAAAATATACCTCTGTTATACTAAAGTAATATGAATACCCAAGAAATCCGAAACGCGTACATTCGCTTTTTTGAAGAGCGATCTCATGTTGCAGTGGCGCGAGCACCACTTGTCCTTACAGACGATCCCACGACTTTATTTACTGGTTCGGGCATGCAGCCGATGATTCCGTATTTACTAGGCGCTAAGCATCAAGATGGTAAGCGCATCGTCGATTCACAGACGTGTCTTCGCGCTCAAGATATTGATGATATTGGCGACAATCGTCACACGACATTTTTTGAAATGCTCGGCAACTGGAGTATGGGCGATTACTTCAAAGAACAACAGATTCGATGGATGTGGGAGTTTCTTTCTGATGTCGTCAAACTTGATATGAGCAACCTATATGTTACGTGTTATGGCGGTAATGATGCGCTCAATATTCCAAAAGACGACGAAGCAGCGAGTGTGTGGAGTGAATTGTTTGCGTCGGTACATTTATCTCACAGTGCGGCAGACATTGGATCAGAAGAAGCTGGATATCAGCGTGGCATGAAGTCGGGTGAACGAATTTTTTATTATGATGGCAGCAAAAACTGGTGGAGTCGCAATGGCAACGAACAAAACACGCCGATCGGTGATCCATGCGGACCTGATAGCGAAATGTTCTACGATTTCGGAACGCCTCATGACACAAAATGGGGTGAGTTTTGTCATCCAAACTGTGATTGTGGTCGTTTCATGGAGATTGGCAACAACGTCTTCATGGCCTACAAAAAAGTTGCTGAAGGTCAGTTTGAAGAGCTCGAACAAAAGAATGTCGACCATGGTTCAGGCTTAGAGCGTATCGCTGCGGCAAAATTAAATGATCCTGATGTATTCAAAATTAGCCTTATGTGGCCAATCATCGAAAAACTCCAAACGCTCAGCGGCAAAAAGTATGAAGGTCACACCGAAAGTATGCGGGTGATTGCCGATCACTTGCGTGCGGCGACCTTCCTTGCCGTTGATGGCTGCGTGCCAAGCAACAAAGAGCAGGGCTATGTGATGCGTCGACTACTTCGTCGCGCGATTCGTTTTAGCTTTGAGCTTGGTATCGAACAAAACTTCCTCGAGGAAATAGTGCCCGTCATTGCAGATTTGTACGTCTCTGATTTTCCTGAAGTCAAAGAACATCGCGACGAGGTGATTACAGTTTTGGTGAAAGAAGAAAAAGCCTTTAGACAAACAATTCGTAAGGGAATCAAAGAATTCACAAAAATGGCTGATGAAAAACCAGAAATTACTGGTCATGATTTGTTTGTTTTGTATGACACGTACGGTTTTCCTATGGAATTGTCAGTCGAAGAAGCCTTTCAGTGGAGCAAGCCACTCGAAGACAATTGGCGACATAATTTTGATGCAGCAATGCAGGAGCAACGTAACCGCTCGCGAACAGCGACAAAAGGTGAGTTCAAAGGTGGGCTTGGCGGTCAAGATCTTATTCATAAAAAATACCATACTGCGACGCATCTTTTGCAGTCTGCGCTGCGTGAATTGTTTGGCACAGAACTACGGCAACACGGTAGTAACATCACCGAAGAGCGACTACGCTTTGATTTTAACTGCGAGCGAAAGCTGACGGATGATGAAGTGACACGCGCCGAAGAACTCGTTAACGGCTGGATTGTAGCTGATTTACCAGTCAGCTACAAACTATATCCTACTCAGGAAGCCCTCGACATGGGTGCGATTGGACCATTTGGTGAACGCTACGGCGACGAGGTAAAAGTCTATCAAATGGGTGAAGGTGATCACATTGCCTCACTTGAGATCTGCGGTGGTCCACACGTTGAACACACAGGTCAATTAGCTGAAGGTGGCAAAATCTTTAAGATCACAAAGCAAGAAGCAAGCTCTGCAGGAATTCGACGTATCAAAGCTGCGCTTGTTTAATCTGCGTTGTATTGCCAATTTTTCTTCTAGAATCATAAGTAGTATATAATAGAAATCACTTATGGTATTAGAAAAATTGCGGGCAATGAGAGCTAAGCGTCAGGAATCTGACGATCGACAACATATTGTTGCCTTAGACATCGGAACAGAGTTTGTAAAAGCCTTAATCGCTAATGTTGCAGATGACAAATTAACTATTGTTGGTGTTGGTCGCGTACGGCAAGATATCAGCGATATGCATTCAGGTGCTATCGCCGACATTGCTGGCGTTGTCCAAAACTGTGAAGACGCACTAGCGGAGGCGGAGGAGCAAGCAGGTTTACAAGCAAAACGTGTCATCATTGGTATAGCGGGTGAACTTGTAAAAGGTGTGACGAACACCATTCGTTACCGTCGTCCACAGCCAGATCGACCGTTGGACGAAGCTGAAATGGAATTCATTATTGAAAAAGTCCAGGAGCGAGCCCAGGGTAAGGCGCAAAAACAAATTGCACTCGAAACGGGCAACGAAGAAGTCGAAGTAAAACTTGTGAACTCTGCGCTCGTGAGCATACATATCGATGGCTATAAAGTCAGTAACCCAATAGGTTTCCAGGGAAAAGACATCGCGGTCCAGATTTATACCGCATTTGCTCCAATGGTGCATATTGGTGCTCTCGAACGAGTTGCTGATGAACTCGCGCTAGAGCTACTTGCGGTCGCAGCAGAACCATTTGCAGTGTCACGAAGTGTGCTCGGCAATGACGCAAGCAGTTCGTTTACCGCAATTTTGGCTGACGTAGGTGGTGGAACGACCGATATCGCTGTTGTCAACGACGGTGGAGTCGAGGGAACTCGGATGTTCGGTATCGGTGGTCGTAGTTTCACGCGAACGATTGCTAGCGAAATGGACCTAAGTTATGACTCTGCAGAAAAATTAAAGGTCAATCTCGATCACGAAAAAATCAAAGTGAGCGTCAAAGCCGAAGCGCAAAAAGCAATTGCAAAGACGCTTGACGTATGGGTAGCCGGTGTTGAACTTGCTCTTAGTGAATTTGATTCGGTCGATCATTTACCAAACCGAATATTGCTGTGTGGCGGTGGCTCTAGCTTGAAACAACTTGTCGAAGCTCTAGAAAATGGTGATTGGTACAAAGAACTTCCATTTACGAAACGACCGACTGTGCAGCTAATCCAGACAAGTGAGGTTATCGGAATCGAAGACACAACAGATAAAGCAAGTGACCACACATTCATTACCGCTATGGGCTTGCTAAGGGTTGGCTATGATACAATGATGGGTGGAAATGATGCGGGTAGCATAAAAGAAAAAGTAAATAGGATTCTCAGAATCTAGCATGAATAAAGACGTTATCTATATCGATGTCGAAGACGACATCACGGCGATCATTGGTAAGGTCAAATCAAGCAAAGACAAAGTTGTTGCGCTTGTGCCTCCGAAGCGTGTCGGCGTACTTCAGAGCGCAGTAAATCTGCGTTTGCTTGCTCGTGCGGCAAAACAAAGCGACAAACACCTTGCACTCGTTACAAACAATCAATCGCTGATTGCACTCGCCAGTGCAGCATCGATACCGGTTGCCAAAAATTTGCAGTCGAAGCCCGAGCTTGCCGAAATCCCAGCGCTCAGCGTTGATGATGAAGACGATATTATTGATGGGGGTGACTTACCAATAGGAGAACACGCTAAGCAAGCTGAAGATACGACAAGTGACGTTCGATCGGCTGAAATGGTTGCAGCTCTTGCGGCAGCTCCAACTGCTGACCAGGCTCCGGTAAAACCTAAAGTCAAAAAAAATCGAGTACCTAACTTTGATACGTTTCGCAAAAAAATGTTGTTTATCGGTCTCGCAGTAGTAGCACTGATACTTTTTCTGATCTGGGCTCTCTTCATAGCACCTCGAGCGACTGTCGTTATCAGCGCGAAAACAAACAGCTCATCGATCAATGTGCCTGTAACGCTTACGACGCTCGCCTCAACTGATAGTGCTGCAAACACGCTCAAAGCGACTCTACAGCAGCAAGAAGCAGATAAAACACAGTCGTTTACTGCAACCGGCAAAAAAGACGCCGGTTCAAAAGCAAAGGGAACTGTTACATTCTCCACCGATTCAATTAGTGTGGCTAGCCGTAATCCTACCATTCCTGCCGGCACGCGCTTGACTTCATCGAGTGGTCAAGTGTTTGTCACCGACACGAGTGTCACGCTCAGTTTGTCTAACTCGAGCGACTCAAGCACAGTGACCGCTGCTGAAAATGGTTCTGCCTATAATGCAGCGAGCGGTGATGTGTCCGGTACGCCAAATGGCGTTTCAGGTGCATTCGATGGTCCAACGTCTGGTGGTCTCACAAAAATGATTACCGTTGTATCTAATGATGATGTGCTCAAAGCAAAACTACAAATTGCCGAAAGTAATACTGACGATATCAAAAAAATGTTGACGAGCAAGTTTCCTACTGGCAGTCTCGTCGTCGATCAAAGCTTTGCGGTTGATTACGGAGATGTAAAAGTTTCTCCTGCAGTCGGCGAGGAGGCAACTCAAGCTACGCTTTCAACTACGGTTGCGTACAAATTGTATGGTGTAGAAAAAAGCCAAATAGATAACTTCCTCAATTCATATCTCGCGAAACAATTAAATAGTTCTTCGACACAGCGTGTGTATAAAAATGGGGCAGACGGTGCATTGTTCCAAGATGCAACAACTGTAGAAAATGGCGCAAAAGCAACATTGATCGCGACTGCACAGCTTGGTCCGAAGATAGATGATGCCGCCGTAAAAAATCAGTCCAAGGGTAAGCGATATGGTGATATTCAACAAAGTATCGAATCTATACAAGGAGTGGAATCCGTCGATGTCAAATTCTTCCCATTCTGGGTGAATACCGTACCATCGAACGATTCACGTATAACAATTGAATTCAAGCTGGATGAGTCAAAGTAGAAAGTATCTTTGTCTCGACATTGGTACCGTCCGTATCGGTATAGCAGTCGCTGACCAAACGGTGCGTATCGCTGTCGCGTACGACACAATTGCGATGAATGAACCATCTTTTCGATCAGATGTCGCAGGCCTTATAACGGCTCTCGAAATCGATACGGTTGTTTTGGGGTATCCAAGAAACCAATCAGGAGATGCGACAGCGCAATCATCATACGTCCTAGCGCGTGGTGCAGAGCTGGATGATCTTGGCGTAGAGGTGGTATATCAAGATGAATCATTGACAAGTGTTATCGCTGAACAGCGGCTAAAAGCGCGCTCCGGAGATTACACTAAGGCAGATATAGACGCAGAAGCAGCGACGATCATCCTTCAAGATTATTTGGAGTTACACGCATGAACGATATTCGGCCCCCACGTCAAAACACACCACAACCTTCTCCGCCATCAGTGGACACAGGAAAACAGAATGAAATACCACATGGTGAACCGACTGTGCCCGTAGAACTTCCGGCACTCGATCTATCTCAGGCTACCCCGCATTCATTGGAGTATAAACCATCTCGGCACATTGTACGAAAAGTGTTTATTGTGTTACTTGCATTGATAGCTCTTCTGGCAGCAGTCTCTCTTGTCGCGTACGAGACAAGTCTTGCTCCACGTACGAAGAGTGACCAGGCGAAGAGTGTACGCGTGACTGTCGATGAAGGAATGAGCCCTTCTTCAATTGCGGATCTTCTTGAAGAAAACCAATTAATTCGAAGCGCATTTGCATTCCGTATATACAGCAAAATTCATCAGCTAGGCAATCGTTTACAAGCCGGTACCTACAGTCTTTCATCAAGTATGTCATCAAAAGATATAGCAAAAGCTCTGACATCTGGTTCAACTGAAAGCCTTACGGTGACATTTCTACCTGGGGCGACAGTGGCGCAAGATAAAAAGGTGCTCCTCGATGCTGGATATAGCGCTGCAGAAATTGATGCAGCTTTCAGTAAGCAATATAATCATCCGTTGTTCATGACAAAACCAGCATCAGCTGATCTGGAAGGCTATATTTACGGAGAAACGTACAAATTTTCTGCTTCCGCAACGGTCGAAGATATTTTAACAACTACGTTCGATGAATTTTATGCCGTCATCAAAGCAGATAAACTGACCGAAGGCTTTAAATCTCAAGGGCTTAGCTTGTATCAGGGTATTACACTGGCCTCAATTATCCAGCGTGAGGTGAACACACCTACTGATATGCGCCAAGTCGCTCAAGTTTTTCTTTTGCGTCTTAAGGACGATATATCTCTTGGCTCCGACGTCACGTACCAATATGCAGCTGATAAAATGGGCGTCGCACGCGATCCTAGCCTCGCTTCACCCTATAATACTCGAGTAGTAAAAGGCTTACCTCCGGGTCCAATTTCTGCACCTGGTAAATCTGCACTTGATGCAGTGGCAAATCCGGCAGCTGGTGACTACGTGTTTTTTCTCAGTGGTGACGACGACAAAACATACTTTGCTCGTACCCAGGCAGAGCACGAAAAAAATATTGCCGATCACTGCCAAAAAAAGTGTCAGATTCTTTAAAAAACATAGCATAATAATATATTGACAATAAAATCAAGCATTGGTACAATGAATATCAGCACATTACGAATACATTGTTGGAGAAGTGATACGTCACATCTTTCACAGTCGACGTAATGAGCCTACCAAAACTGTCGTACGGACACCGAATTAGAACAATTTTGCTAAATACTAACTAACATAATCGGTCGAACACACGTGTCCCATTCCTGCGAGAAGTAAGACATATTATGGTAGAAGCCTACAAGGAGTAATCCTGTGGCAGGAGAATCAAATTCGTACTCAGAATGTATCAGGTGCAATCATTACACCGTCAAAAGCGCTAAAAACGTCGCTGATTTCTAAAAGTAAAAAATCTCATGCTAAAGCATACATTCCTGGACCAAAAATAGCCGGCTACGTCGGTGTGTTTCTTTTATTGGTAGGAATTGTGGCAATTGGCTACCAAAACCCAGAACATGATCGTACGGTTGCAAATCAGACCGTTGTCACAAATGGTCTTGCAACCGTCAATCAAGCCGCAAAAGATACAAAACAAGCTCCGTCAGTTGATGAAATAGTAGCGACAGATGTCGCAGCTAGTCTAACGGAGCGTGCCAATCTTCCACTTGCCTCAAATGTCGCGAATACAGCGCTATCACTTGCAGCGAAAAGCGAACTTGCTCAGACAGATGATACAACAATTTCAAAGCCACAAATTGTGCAATCATCAACCGGACGCAGTATGCAAACATATGTTGGCGTCGTAGGAGATACTATTCCTGCTCTCGCTGCCAAATACGGCGTGAGTGCAGACACAATTCGGTGGGCAAACAATCTCACGACTGACAACGTTAACCCAGGTCAAAAATTGACAATCTTACCAGTTAGCGGTGTGCTGTATACTGTCAAATCTGGAGACACCGTACAGACTATTTCCGAAAAATATCAGGCTAATAGTCAACGTGTCATCTCATATAATGACTTAGACCTTTCGGGTGCAAAAGAGGGCCAACAGCTTATTCTACCTGGTGGTGTTCTCCCTGAAAATGAACGACCTGGCTACGTTGCTCCTGTTGCGGCAGTCGCTGCACCATCACAAGGATATTCTGATAGAGGTGGCTACGTTATCAATTCAAATGTAGGCGTCTCAGCTGGAAATCGTTATGCTTATGGAAACTGTACGTGGTATGCATACAACCGCCGTGCTCAGCTCGGACGTCCTGTCGGAAGTTTCTGGGGTAATGCAAATACGTGGGGCGTTAATGCTCGTGCAGCTGGCTACCAAGTCGACTACACGCCATCAGCGGGTGCAGTACTCGTCGACGGTGCTGGCTATTATGGCCACGTGGCCGTTGTCGAAAGTGTCCAGCCAAACGGTGATATCGTCGTCAGTGAAATGAATAACTACGCCTACGGTGGATTCGGTATCGTGAATAACCGCACGATCTCAGCTGGTCAAGCTAGTTCATACCAGTACATTCACTAGTTCTTTGCAGCTATATCATTACAAAAACACCGGTCATCTCACCGGTGTTTTTGATATCATGCTACACTAGTAACATAATGTTTGTTGATACAGCGAAAGTACTAGTCGAAGCAGGACGAGGCGGCAATGGTGTCGTTAGTTTTCGTCGTGAGATATACATCGACAAAGGCGGACCAGATGGCGGTGATGGCGGCAAGGGTGGCGATGTTATTTTCGAAGCCACAAAGAACCTCAATACGCTTCTCGATTTTCGCTACAAACCAGAACTGCGGGCTAAGCCAGGACAAGCTGGCTCAAAACAGAATATGCGAGGGCGATCTGGGCAAGATTTAATTGTTAAAGTACCAATGGGTACGGTCGTCAAACGCGGCGGCACAGCAATCGCCGATCTCATCAATGATGGCCAGCAGGTGATCATTGCTAAAGGTGGTGACGGTGGCTACGGCAATGCACACTTTAAGTCCTCAACTCGTCAAACACCCCGCCTTGCGGAGCTAGGCGAAGTTGGGGATACATTCGAAGCAGAGCTTGAGCTCAAACTGCTCGCAGATGTTGGCCTAGTGGGCTTTCCAAATGCTGGTAAATCGACATTCCTCAGCGTTGTTTCAAACGCGCGACCAGAAATCGCTGATTATGCATTTACGACCTTGACTCCAAATCTGGGTGTTGCTGATATTGATGACGGCAGCCTCCTGATTGCCGATATCCCTGGACTCATCGAAGGCGCGAGCGCAGGGAAGGGTCTAGGCGATGCATTTTTGCGCCATGTTGAGCGTACCTCTGTGTTACTTCATCTAATTGATGTTTATGCCGAAGATATAGCCAAAGACTACAAAACGATTCGTTTAGAGCTAGCGAGCTATAGCCCTGAGCTACTCAGACGCCCCGAAGTCATTGCGCTCACTAAATGTGAAGGTCTCGACAAAGAACTACTCGACATGCAAATCGAAGCACTGCAGCAAGTATCAGGAGATACCGAAATAATCACGATCTCTTCGCAGGCTGGTATCAATCTCAAAGAAGTACTGCGTAGTCTGAAAGGTCACGTACAAATTGCTCGTGAGACGGCAGCCGAAGAAGAGATCGAAAGCGGCATCCCTGTCATAGGGCTGACTGATGCCGCTGAAGAAAAGTCATGGAAGGTGACCACCGAAGACGACACGGATGACGCCAAGCGATACGTCGTATCGGGTCACAAGATCGAAAAGTTTGCCGCCCGCACGAATTTCGATCAATACCAAGCAATTAATCGTCTCCGTGATATCATGAAAAAAATGGGTATTGTCCACGAATTACAGCGACAAGGAGCTGACGGCGCGTCCAATATTCGGATAGGTCATCACATATTTACGCTTCTCGAACAACGCGACGAGTAATATTGTTGACATTAATCGATATTTCTGATAAAATACCTTTTATCCTTGATTGAGATACTTTTTTATCCCTCAAGTGACACCTTAACATGTCAGATAGCTATTAAGTGATATCTCGGCTGCATACATACGCATCAACCCTATTGGTACGTAGCTATGCAGTCGAGACATCCGGTCCCGACACTACGCAAGGAGACAGCACCATGCGACACAGCATCCGCAACACCCCGCCGGACACCGGCGTCATCACCAACATCGGCCAGGGCCAGATCCTCAGCGCGGCGCCCACCAGGCGCAACACGACCAGCTCGTCGGCGGCCGGCCTCGTCGACTTCGTCAGCATCACCTGATCGACCGCCGGCGTCGGCCGGGCTCACTCATCTGAGCTCGGCCGAGCCCTGGCACGGCTACTCCACGCCCAAGCTCCCAGCGGGAGCAAATCGTGAACCCGCATGGGCGCTCGATGCGCCCCTCGTCAATCACCGGGCTGACCGTCGGACGGTCCAAAAGCCCGGAGTAGATCCGAAAGGAGTAGCCATGGTCCGAATCAGGGACCAGACTCGCTGAATCAGCGAGCACGGTGAAGAACTCACGCCATCGAACCACACGGCAAGGAAGGGATTGGGCCACACCATGGTACGGATCAGGATCGGGATTCACTAGGGCGTTCCTTCACCTCCTTGTGAGGATAGGTTACAGCCACGGTTCGAGTGGCGGCCCCACACGGGGCTAACCTCGAAGGAGCGCCTTGATCGTACAACTCTGGGTGGCGCGCGACCGAGTCGCGCGCCACCCAGTCCATCTTTAAGCTATCTGACATGTTATATCAATCTTTTGTATATAAGCACCGCCAAGGTGTTTTTTGTTGCCTTGACAAACGCATCATTCGGCGTATAATGATTTCATAACCAAGTTGAGCTATATACGACTAGTTCGCAGCCTTGTGATATATTGCAGGACGACCGCTCCTTGGTTCGTACGTGTCAGGAATACGTCGCACTGTATTCAGATAAGGTAGCCACTGCTAGAAGTTTCGAGCACTGACTGTCTTACCCGAGTTACACACCCACCTCTCCTAGGAGATCAACCATGTCAGACACTGGAATGACCAACACCAGGACCGCACCCATCGAGTACGGTGGTCGTTCGGCACTCGCACTCCTGCAGCCGTCCATACCCCCTCGTCATCCCGACGCGCCGGTCCTCAGGAGCCCTCAGCCGGTCATCTCGACCGACCCGGCGATGCACTGCACCGGGTTCGTGAACCCGGTGTGCGACGGCACGGTGCGCACCGCCTGACACGACACCCCTCCGGTTACCCGGCTCCGCCACGCGCGGAGCCGGGTAACCGGCACACCAAGTTTTGCTATCGATACTCATCTTCTGATGAGTGTTTTTTTGTATAACCTGGGTATACTAGGAGGTATGGCGAAAACGTTTTTCTTTTATGACCTGGAAACGAGCGGACTCAGTCCATTTAGTGATCGGATTATGCAGTTTGCCGGTCAGCGCACTGATGAAGCGTTGCAGCCAGTCGGTGAAGCCTACAATGTACTTGTTAAACTCAACGACGACACCTTGCCGAGTCCAGAAGCTATCGTGGTCACCGGCATCACACCACAGATGACGCAAGCCGATGGCTATACCGAAGCGGAATTTGCGCAGTTTTTGATGAATGAGATATTTACGCCCGACACGACCATCGTGGGATTTAACAGCGTGCGATTTGATGATGAATTTATCCGGCATCTGCTGTGGCGAAACTTCCATGATGCGTATCAGTGGTCATGGCAGGATGGCCGTTCGCGCTGGGATATGCTCGATGTTGTGCGTATGACACGGGCACTGCGCCCTGAGGGTATTGAGTGGCCGACGGATGCGCAGGGGAATGCGACGAACCGACTAGAACTTCTTACCAAGGCTAATGGCATCGATCATGAAAACGCGCACGATGCGCTGGCGGACGTGGAGGCGCTCATCACGGTGACGAAGCTCATACAGACTAAGCAGCCACAGCTATTTAACTATTTGTTTTCACGCCGCTCGAAAAAAGCTGTTCAAGAGCTGGTAAATCTCGATACGAAGCAGCCATTTGTCTACGTGAGTGGACGCTACGAAAATGAATTCAATAAAGCAACTGTAGCCTGCGCGATCGCACCAGCGCCGCATAGCAATGTACTGGTGTATGATTTGCGTTACGATCCGTCGCCACTATTTGACTGCAGCGAAGATGAACTTAAAAAACGGCTCTTTGCATCGTGGCAAGAACGCAGCGCCGAAGGATTTGTCAAAGTGCCGGTCAAGCAGCTGCAGTACAACCGTTGCCCAGCGGTTGCACCGCTTGGGGTGCTCGAGCAAAGTGAAGGTTGGCAAAAAGTCGGCCTGGATATTGCTACCATCACCAAACACCGGCAACTACTGCTATCTAGGCCTGATTTTGCCGAAAAACTCCGCAGCGTGTTTGAACAGGAACGCGATTATGCGCCGCGAACCGAACCCGAGGAGAAGCTGTATGATGGATTTATTCAGGACGGCAAAGACACACTGCGCATCGAAGCGGTTAGAAACGCTACCGCAAATCAGCTGGCTGATTTTCACCCAGAATTTTCTGATGAGCGACTCGTGCCGCTACTGCTGCACTACAAAGGCCGCAATTTTCCGTCGACATTGTCAGACGACGAGCAAGCTGCGTGGGAGGAATGGCGCGCAGCACGTATCGAGCGACAACTGCCAATATTCATGGCGTCGCTGCAACGGATGATGAAAGCTGATACAACGGGTAATCAGCGATTTGTTTTCGAAGAGCTTCAGCTCTGGCTTGAAAGTATTTTGCCCACTGCAGATTTTTAGATTTTTGAGTAGCGCTGTCTGGGCATACGGGGTTTTGGTGGAATCTCGCTGAGCTGTTTGCCTGGCAGCGGCACGACGCTCACCAGTACGGCTATGACTGCAAGGCTTATCATCATGAGCATTACGTCAGACGGCACGATGATAGATGTACCCGGTACCTCGCCGATGGCTAGAAAACGCATTAATAGATCTGACATATCAACTGTTGCACAAAAAATTAACCCCGATCCTACAAGGCTAACGGCAATTACGCATTTGCGTATAAACAGAGATAGTGAAACCATAGTAAACCGTATAGTAGTGTGTATGTAAAAAATATGCAATCATAAGCTTCATAGTTCGCCTGTGTACTAGCGTGACAACCTAAAATAATGGTATACTAAAGTGTTATGTCAAACGTGTTACGAGTTGTAGGAGCCAGAGAGCATAATCTCAAAAATATCAGTGTTGATATCCCACGCGATAAGCTGGTGGTTATTACTGGTCTCTCGGGCTCGGGCAAATCAAGTTTGGCGTTTGATACTATTTATGCCGAAGGACAACGACGTTACGTCGAGAGTCTATCAAGCTACGCTCGGCAATTTTTAGGGCTCATGGAAAAGCCAGACGTCGATCAAATCGATGGCTTGAGTCCAGCTATCTCGATTGATCAAAAATCTACCAGTCGTAACCCACGCTCGACCGTTGCGACGGTCACGGAAATATATGATTATCTTCGCCTGTTGTATGCACGCATTGGTATCCCGCACTGTCCAATCTGCGGCAAGGAAGTGCAGCGTCGTACATCGCAGACGATCATTGATGAGGTCATGAAAATTGACGAAGGCACGAAGTTATTGCTACTTGCGCCGCTCAGTAAGGACAAAAAAGGTGAGTTCGCTCACATCCCAGAACAGTACTCTCGTTTGGGCTTTGCTCGTGCCCGCGTCGATGGCGTCGTATATTCGCTCGATGAATTTCCAAAACTCGATAAGAAATATAAGCATGACATTGAACTTGTCGTTGATCGTATTGCGATGAATCCAAGCCTGCAATCACGCGTTACACAGTCGATCGAGCAAGCGCTCGAAATCGCTAATGGTGTGCTGGAGGTGTACGATGTTGCAGCTGAAACATCGCAAATATACAGCCAGCGCTACGCTTGTGTTGATCATCCAGGTGAAGATATCCCGGAGCTTGAACCACGGTTATTCAGTTTTAATGCTCCGCAAGGTGCGTGTCCTGTATGTACCGGACTTGGTTCTCGCCTGGAAGTTGACGCTGAACTGGTATTTAACACCCGACTATCAATTGCCGAGGGGGCTATCCGACCTTTTAACCGTGTCAACGCTGACGCGTGGTACATGAAAAAAATAGCAGCGGTCGCAGCGCGGTACGGCTTCAGCACGCAGACGCCAGTTGCAGATTTGTCTGATGACATTATTGAAAAATTGCTTCACGGAACTGGCAACGAGAAGTACCGTGTCAATCTCGGCAGTGGACGTCACTACGAAACAACGTACGAAGGAATTGTGCCAAATCTTGAGCGCCGTCACAAAGAAACCGACAGTGAATTCATGCGTAAAGATATCGAGCGATTTATGCGTGAAAGCAAGTGCCATGCATGTAAAGGTGCTCGCTTGAAACCAGTGGTTTTGGCGGTCACCGTGCACGGACTCAACATTATGGATATATGTAATCTTGGCGTCGATGAGGCTTTAGAGCTTTTTGAGACACTTAAGCTAACTGATAATGAAGAATTCATCGCCCATCAAATCAAAAAAGAAATCACGGCACGTCTTGGTTTTATGAGCAACGTTGGGTTAACGTACCTTGAGCTTTCGCGAGCTGCCAATACACTTTCAGGCGGCGAAGCGCAGCGTATTCGCTTGGCAACACAAATTGGCTCTGGACTACAGGGCGTTTTGTATGTACTCGATGAGCCATCGATTGGACTGCATCAGCGCGATAATGATCGTCTTATCTTGACACTCCAACGCTTACGCGACCTTGGTAATACAGTGCTTGTTGTCGAGCACGACGAAGATACAATTCGCGCGGCTGACTACCTACTTGATATTGGCCCAGCTGCAGGTATTCACGGTGGTGAAGTGATAGCCGCGGGTACGCCAGAGGAAGTAGCGAAAAATCCAAACAGTATTACTGGACGTTATCTCAGCGGAGCAGAAAAAATTGACGTTCCAAAAAAACGACGCAAACTTGAAAAAGATCGCCACCTTACGGTTGTTGGGGCAAAAGAGAATAACCTCAAAGATATAACCGTTTCGATTCCACTTGGCGTCATGACGGTCGTCAGCGGTGTATCAGGTAGTGGTAAGTCAACGCTGGTCAATGATATTCTTGCGAAAGAATTATCGGCTCGGCTCCACCGAGCTCAAGCAGTACCTGGTCGGCATGAAACAATCGAAGGCGTGAAACAGCTTGATAAAGCGATCATCATCGACCAATCGGCAATCGGTCGTACGCCACGATCAAATCCCGCCACGTATACCGGTGTATTCACGCCAATTCGCGAACTTTTTGCAAGTACAACAGAGGCAAACATTCGCGGCTACAAGGCTGGTCGGTTTAGCTTTAATGTCAAAGGTGGCCGCTGTGAAAACTGTCAGGGTGATGGCGTCATCAAAATCGAAATGCACTTTTTGCCTGATGTCTATGTCACCTGCGATGAATGTAAGGGTAAGCGCTACAACCGCGAAGCACTTGAAATTAAATATAAAGACAAAACAATCGCTGATATTCTCGATCTCACTGTCGAACAGGCTGCTGACTTTTTTCAAAACGTTCCAACCATTGCTCGCAAGATGAACACGCTTGTCGACGTTGGACTGGGTTACATCCGCCTTGGCCAACCTGCTACTACTTTTTCTGGCGGTGAAGCGCAGCGTATTAAGCTCGCGAGTGAACTGAGTCGTCGCTCAACAGGTAAGACGATGTATATACTCGACGAGCCAACCACTGGCCTTCACTCTGCGGATGTCAAACGGTTACTAGCGATATTGCAGCAGCTTGTCGAAGGTGGCAATACGATGATTATTATCGAACACAATCTCGATGTTATCAAATCGGCGGATCACATTATCGATATGGGTCCCGAAGGTGGAGCGGGCGGCGGTAAGGTTGTTGCTGAAGGAACGCCAGAGCAGATCACAAAAAACGCTAAAAGCTTTACTGGCAAATATCTAAAGCCATTATTGAAGTAAGAAATTTACTTTTTTGAGAACTTTTTGATGATTCGCGCTCGAGTTTTTTCATCACGCAAGGCGTGTACGATAGGCGCCGCGAATGATATGACAATGACCGCTACTATCACAGGGACGACGAGGATCTCAATATTAATGCCTCGCGCTTCCAGCCATGCACCTGAGTAGTACCCAATGAGTGGAATACTTCCTGCCCACAGTAGTGCACCGATGGCGTTAAAGAGCATGAGTCGGCGATATGACATATTCGCAACTCCTGCAACTATTGGCACAAACGAGCGAACTCCTGGCACAAAACGTCCGAGAATTATTGCTTTTCCACCATGTTTTTCATAAAACTGCTGTGCTTTTTCGACGTATTCATGGCGAAACAGGAGGCTATCTTCTTTTTTAAGCCAACGCTTGCCAAGGCCTTTTCCAGTCCAGTACCCGATTGTTACACCTGCGAAATTGGCAAAAAAGATGGCAAGTATTGCAATACCAATACTGAAACTACCTTTAGCGGCTAATAATCCAGCAGCAAAAAGGAGCGAATCACCCGGCAAGAAGAAGCCAAACGGGAATCCGCTTTCAATAAAAATAACGAGGGTGATGCCAATAAGGCCGAGATTTAAGATAAGATCGTTTAGTACGTGCATTAGACTAATTGTAACAGATGTGATAGTATTATTTCTAGACAAATTAACTCCGAAAAGGTATCCATAAGAAAGGAAAGAAATGGGAGATAAACTATCACTCAATTTGGACGTGCGAACCGTCCACGGAAAAAAAGTCGCATCACTGCGCAAACAGAGCATTGTTCCAGGAGTCATTTACGGCCCGGGTATTGATCCGATCAGCGTCCAAGTAGCCGAGAACGTCATCGAGAAAACTTACCGTCAAGCTGGCACATACACTCCAGTGCACCTTGTTGTAGACGGCAAACGAAAAATCGCTATGATCAAAGAGGTTGATCGCGATCCTGTGCGCGGCTTGATGCGCCACATTTCATTTCACGCTGTTAACGCAAAAGAAACCGTTATTGCTGAAGTGCCAATTCACCTTATTGGTGAAGGTGAATCAGAAGCAGAAAAGAATGGTTTAGTCATCCTGCAGACGCTTGATAAAATTCAGATCAAAGCATTGCCAATGGATCTCCCTGACGCTATTGAGATCTCAGTACTCGAGCTTAAGGAAGCTGGTGACAAGTTGACACTTGCCGATGCAAAACTTGCTGATAACGTCGAATTTGTTGAACATGACAGTGGGCATGGCGACGAGGACGAAGGTGAGAAACACTCTATTACTGAGCTTCAAGTTGCTAGTGTCTGGGAACCAGGAGCCTTGCAGGCTGCAAACGAGTCTGCTGCAGGATCAGCAGAAGATGAGTCTGAAGTTACATCAGACAATGGTAGCGAAGAAGAAGCTGCCAACACAGTCGAAAAAACTGAAGCCTAAACTACTTGTTTCAAAGTTATCCATAATACAGCCTCGTTGAGGCTGTATTGCTTATTTCACACAATTGTGATATAATAATAATATGAATGAGAAAAAACCTGACTTTCTCAAATACCGTGCTCGGGCTGCTTCACTTTTACTACTGGGAGCACTAGCAGCTGGCAATGCATGGAGTTACGATGCTGCAGCGGAGCCTCCATTTGCTACGGGCGGGAATCCAAGTTCATCAATGAGCTATGTATACCGCAATCCGCTACTATACCCAGATGTGGACGTTCTGGCGGTAGATACGCCAGATGGTAAACCAACCTATAGTGATACTACTATCACCGATGCGGTTGACGACGCTGACAAGAAAATACGTCTTGCAACAAGTGGTGATGTCCGATTTCCTCTTCACGATATCAGTCACATCTCTATCCAACCTAAAGGTAGAGCGTCAACTTCAGACAGAGGTAGTATCCCGTGCTATACGTACGAACAAGCTGAAAGTGCAATTCGATCGCATCGACTTCAATCTCACCTCGGCGAATCTGCGCTCGTCATGCTTGTGTTTGATGGTGTCAAAGGCTGCTCGTACTACCCGAGTGATACACGATATGCAGCTGGCGGATATAAGGGTTCACTTGATGGACAACCTTATATTGTAGAAAATGAGCTTGGACATGAAGTTCATGAGCTCGGACATGCTTTGGGACTTGCTCATACGAAGCAGATAAATACCTATACAGCTGATGGGCGACCATTTCAATCGACATTTGATGCGGTTGATTTTGCGCCAATGCGTTACGAGCTATCAAATGGATTATCTGCATCCGATAATCGACCAAAATCGAACGCTGAGAGACTGCGTTTGAAGGAATATTCGTCAAAGATGAGTGTTATGGGGTCGTTGTCTAAAAACGAACGGAAGCAGCTGTTCACCGCCGACGAGCTGTATAACATTGACCCTGAGAGATTCAAGATCATCGATATCGCGAATGAGCCAGCCGAATATACACTCTCTATGAGTCCAGGAGGGGCTGTTGGAGTTCGCATTCCAGTTGATCCAGAAAGCACTCTTAAGCAGTTAGACCCTGAAATAGATAGTGTTGTTATAGGGCTTGATATGTCACAGTATGATGAAACTGCGCAGAATTTAGATGACCCTACTGCCTTACAGGGTATTGTTGTCTCATCAAAAACAAAAAATAGTGAGTATACGCTACGGAATGAAAATCTGAACACAAGAACTAAAGCGCGCGAATACGCTAAGACGACAAATTTCTTGGGACCAAAAACTCTCGAAGTAATGACATTCGGTGAGTTTAGTGACTACGTTTATGTCGATTCAGCAGTAGATATCATTGTCAGTGTAGCGCAAAACGAGCAAGGTGATGTAATCGTAAAAGTTGATAATAAACTAACATCAAAAAATAATAGATTGTGGCTAAAAAAGGAAATGCTGCGCAGACTTTCCTCTTAACAGCATCTTAATCTTCAATAAAGCCGCCGCTTTGGTGTCCCCAGAGTTTAGAGTAAATTCCTTTTCGGGTTAGTAATTTGCTATGCGTACCGTCTTCTACTATCTTTCCGTTATCTAAAACAATGATTCGATCAAGCTTAGCAATCGTACTGAGTCGATGAGCAATAACTATTGAAGTGCGGCCACGCATGAGAGTTTGCAGCGAATCTTGAACAAGCATTTCTGACTCACTATCGAGTGCGCTTGTAGCTTCATCCAAGACGAGGATCGGCGCGTCTTTTAAAATAGCGCGAGCTATAGCGATACGCTGGCGTTGACCGCCTGACAATTTGACGCCGCGTTCACCAACGAGCGTATCAAAGCCTTGAGGTAAGCTCTTTATAAATGCGATTGCATTTGCCTGCGTTGCTGCTGTAATAATTTCTTTTTCTGTAGCATCAGGTTTTCCATATGCTATATTTTCTCGCAGCGTTCGATGAAATAGCATTGGCTCTTGAGGCACATATGCGATTTTTTTGCGAAGACTTTCTTGTGTAACGTCTTTGATAGATTGTCCATCAATACATATCTCTCCATGTTGTATATCTGAAAAACGTAAAAGTAATTTTGTAATAGTTGTTTTGCCGCTGCCAGATGGGCCAACTAATCCAACGCGCTGGCCTGGTTTGATTGATAAACTGAAGTCTTCGAATAAATTTGATGGATCTTCTTCGTGATGAAATGAAATTGCTTTAAATTCGACTTCACCTTTCGTGACTTCGAGTACATGAGTTGTGTGATCTTTTACGAGAGGAGAAAGTTGCAAAATTTGTGTCATATCATGAGCATCTCCCATTATGCGATTGTAATTGCGCATAATATTATTCATCTCCCATAGTTGTCTCGCGACGGTAAAAGTGTAGGTAATCGCAAGATATATCACACCTACGGACGCCAGGTGATGCTCGGACGCCCAGACAGCCGCTACCAGTGCTCCGACATTGATGATGGCAAGTAGACTCGAGTAAACACTACTCACGCCTAAAAAGGCACGCATGGTACTCAGGCTTTTTTGACGCCAAGCTTCAGTTCGATCACTTAAGGTAGCTAACTCGAGGTTTTCATGGCCATACGATTTGATAGTCATGACATTTGTAATTGTGTCAGCTATGTGAGCATTACTAGCGGTGCTAGCTTGTGCTTCTTCTCGTGTTCTTGTTGCCATAAATTTTGAACCATAGAATACTGCAGTACCGAAGATGACTGAAATGATCACAAGAAATATTGCATATTGCCAAAAGATGAATGACATTATCGCAACAGCCGCTGCGATACTTGCAACCGTCGGCATCAGCTGGAATATACCAGTGTCCCAAAATCGCTCAAAAGCTCCTATGAACTTTGTAGTTTGTGAGACCAACGCACCGCCAAATCTATCACCATGAAATGACAAGCTCTGCTGAGTAAGCTGGGTAAATATAGTCGCATACAAATCTTTTTGAGCAGCGACTTCCATTCTCCATGCATTGAAAAGATTGATACGCCATCCAATAATCTCTCCGTAAATTTGTGTAAAAGAATAAATCATTATATATGATAATGAGTTTTCTAATGTGATTGTCCCAGCCTGGAGCTGCGTCAGCACGAGGGATATGATGTAGGGACCCACAAACGAACCAATGATCACAGTTAATGCTGAATTAGACACAGCAGTTATTGTTTTAAGGCGATACTTCATCGCAGCCGAAATAAAAAGACGCATTATTTGTATCTGTGGATTAATTGTTTTTTCTATACGAGCCATTGAGCGCTCCCTGTTTAGTTTGAGTAAGATATATAGAAGCTTCTTTGTGAACGTAGTGAAGCTATAAAGCACTAGCGGACTAGCGTTAAAAACAGCCTAGTCATAATATCGTTTGATAATAACACGGTTATCTTTATTGGTCAATTTGATAGAACCTTACTTTTGAAGTCACCTCAGTAAAATGGTATACTATAGTTAATGCAAAAGATTTTACTCTATTACAAATTTACGCCAATATCGGACCCAGAAGTTACAAAGCTTTGGCAACAATCATTGACCGGCAGTCTAAATCTGCGCGGACGAATTTTGATTTCAAAAGATGGCATAAATGGAACTGTCGGTGGAGAAATGGATGATCTCAAAGCCTATATAAAAGTTACGAAGCAATTTCCTGGGTTCAAAGATATTGCTTTCAAATGGAGCGATGGCACGCGTGAGGATTTCCCACGCATGAGCGTTAAAACACGCAAAGAATTAGTAGGCTTTAAAAACAGCGAAGATGAATTTTCAGTTGACGAAAAAGGCGTAGTTGGCGGTGGCGTACACCTGAAGCCACAACAGGTTCATGAACTTGTCGATAAATATGGTGACGATGTGGTGTTTTTTGATGGACGCAACGAACATGAGGCAAAAATTGGAAAATTTAAAAATGCGATTGTGCCAAATACCAATACGTCACGTGATTTCATTGCAGAACTTGAAAGTGATAAATACGACGCAATAAAAAATAAAAAAGTCATAACGTACTGCACCGGTGGTATTCGCTGCGAAGTGATTTCAGCCATGATGAAAAAACGCGGCTTTGAAGACGTGTATCAAATCGACGGTGGCATCGTAAAATATGGTGAAAAATATGGTGACGACGGATTATGGGAAGGCAGCCTGCGTGTGTTCGATGACCGAATGACCGTTAACTTTAGCGATCATACGGCGACCATAGGCGAATGCACGCACTGCGGCGGCAAGACCAGTAATTTCGAAAACTGCGCGTTAGCTGAGTGTAATGACCTGGTGCTGATTTGTGATACATGCCGAGAGAATCCTGATCTTTTGTTTCATACCGAAAACTGCAGAGTGAAAGAGTTTGCAAAACAGTCTGTGTAGCCTCTGCTGGTAGAAGCTGATGACATAAGCGTATAATAATAGTAGATGGGATTATTTGATCAACCGCTTGTGTGTGTCGACATTGAGACCGATGGAGCAAATTATGCTCGCGGTCACATCCTTGAAATTGCCGCAATTCGTATCGAGCATGGTCAAATCGTGGATACGTTTTCGACGTTACTTAATCCTGGTATTTCCGTACCATATTTTATAACGAAGTTAACGGGAATCACTATCGAAGATCTGCAGCCTGCGCCTCAATTTGACGATGTAGCTGAGCGACTGCTTGAGATTATGGAAGGAGCGATATTTGTCGCCCACAATGTGCGCTTTGACTATTCGTTTATAAAAGAAGAGTTTCGCCGAATAGGATTGCCGTTTAGCCCTAAAATGCTCTGTACGGTGAAATTGTCGCGTGCACTGTATCCTTTGGAACGTTCGCACAAGCTATCGAGCCTCATTGAGCGCCACAGTTTTAGCTATGGTGCTCGGCATCGCGCGTACGATGATGCTCATGTACTGTGGCAATTCCTCGAACTGGTGACAGATCGATTTTCATCGCCAGTCATTGAGCAAGCAGTAGCCCGGCAATTAGCATTACCGAGTCTACCACGACATATCAATGAGTCCGAGCTACGATTATTACCGACTGAGCCGGGAATTTATATATTTGAGGACGAGGCACATGCACCTCTATATGTAGGTAAAAGTGTCAATATCAAGCGGCGGGTCATGGATCACTTTACGAGAGACACTAAAGAATATCGTGAATTTAAAATGGCGCAACAGGTTCACTTCATACGACATCAGACAACGGGCGGGGAGCTAGCAGCGCTACTGCTTGAATCGAGGCTCGTCAAAGAATTGCAACCGCTCTATAATCGCCGACTGCGTCGGCAGAAGCAGTTTGTCGTTGCAAAAGCGACGCGTAACGGCGATGGATATAACGCGCTTACGTTTCATGCACTAGGTGAAATAGGAACAAATGATTTTGCTTCCGTTGTCGGAATCTATGAAACTAGAACCAAAGCAAAAGCAGCAGTTTTGTCAGCAGTGAGAACTTTCGATCTGTGTCCGAAACTCAGTGGCATCGAAAAGGCAAACGGATCATGTTTTTCGTATCAACTACGAAAATGTCACGGCGCCTGTGTGGCAAAAGAGGAGCCTACACACTACAACAACAGGCTTAAGTTAGCGTTTGAACGTACGGCTATCGAACTCTGGCCATACGATAGTGCCATTTCGATAAGCGAGCGGCAGGCGCATGATGAAGGGCTGGTAGTCGACAATTGGCGTATCATTGGACAATTTGATGTGCGCGATGAGCAGTTAACTGTCCATAAATACGAAGCCATTTTTGATATCGATGCGTACAAAATTTTGCGAGCGTTCCTTCTGAACAAAAACCACGCTCTTTCTATTCGTCCGTACTTGAAGGTCGGTGTATAGTACACGTATGACTATACTAATTGCAATTATCGCGGCGGGCATCATCATGGGCATGCTTGACTTTGTCTGGCTGAAATATCTTTCGAAAGATTTGTACCAAAAAGAGATCGGCAGCTTGCTCAGAGAGAAGCCAAGTATGGTCCCTGCGTTGATTTTTTATTTTATTTACGTGATTGGCGTGGTGACTTTTATAGTTATTCCTGCCGTTGACAGTTCAAGTTGGATCGAGGCTTTACTTCGTGGAGCGATGTTAGGGGTGGTTGCCTATGCTACCTATGATCTGACGAATTTAGCAACGCTAAAGAACTTCAGTAAAACTATCGTCTATATTGATATTGCATGGGGAGCTTTCATTACCGCGGTCACCGCTGTCGGTGCATATGCTGCGGTGCAAATTTTAGGATAAAGACATAGCTCCTTGTATTGGTCTAGCTAATCATAGCTTTATTTTGTTACACTGGAGTGTAAGATAACCACAAAAGTGGTGTTAGAGGGGAATCAAGGTGGCGAAGTATTTGCATAGACTGGGCGTGTTTGCTCATCGAAATCCATGGAGAATTGTTGCGATCTGGTTGGCGCTGATCGCAATTCTTGCTTTGAGCGCGCATCAATTTATGAAGCCGACAAGCAGCGCGATAACGATTCCTGGAACGCAGGCGCAACAAGCAATTGATCAGGCAAATAAACTATTCCCTGAGAGTGGTAAAGGATCGGGCCGTATCGTCTTTCATAGTCTCGATGGAACGAAACTGACTGACTACGCCGACAATATTCAAAAACTACTCGATATAGTGAGCAAAACAGAAGGCGTCAGTAGCGTGGTGAGCCCACTAGAGCAAGCATCATTTATTGATACAACAGGCACGATCGGCTACGCATCGGTACAGCTTGATAAAGGTGCTGGCGCAGTCGAGCAGAATACGCTCGATAAGGTGAATGACGCTGTTGACGCAGCTCGTCAAAGTAAACTCGAAATCGAAATCGGTGGCGGACTCGTCAGTCAAGCACCAGGTGAGATTATTGGCGTCGGTGAAGTCGGAGGCGTAGTACTTGCGTTGATAGTCTTATGTGTCACTCTTGGCTCTCTCGTCGCTGCCGGTATGCCGATCGTCAGTGCGTTGGTTGGTATCGCTATAAGCACACTTGGATTATTCTCGCTCAGTCAGGTGATTAGTATTAATACGACGACACCGGTACTTGGAATTATGCTTGGGCTCGCTGTTGGTATCGATTATTCGCTCTTTATCATCAACAAATACCGTATGCTTCTCTTTGAAGGTTATAGTTTTGAAGCTGCATGTGGTCGCGCGCTCTCAACGGCGGGAAACGCGGTGGTGTTTGCAGCTCTCACGGTCGTGATTGCGCTCGCTGCTCTTGTAGTTGTACAGATACCGTTTATGAGTTTGATGGGACTTGCTGGAGCGAGTAGTATTGCTGTTGCAGCGTTGGTATCATTGACGGTAGTGCCTGCATTACTCGGTATAGCAGGAGCGCGAGTCTTTACAAAAAAACAGCGTCAGAAAATCCTTGTCGCTCAAAAGCATGGCCCTAAAAAAGTAAAAACAATAAATCATTCGTCATTTTGGTATAAGTGGGGCGCCGCGATCACAAAACATCCGCTCGGAGCATTGGTAGCTGCTACTATCATAGTTATCGTGGTAGCTATACCGGCAAAAAGTTTGCAACTTGGTCTACCGACCGATCAATATGCGGCTGCGACCACGACAGAGCGAAAAGCCTATGATTTGATCACCAAAGGGTTTGGCGTGGGAACAAATAGTTCACTTCTCGTCGTCGTGCAGGGTCTTCCGGCGGTAAGTGCGGCGGATAAAGCTACCGTTCGCCAGCAAGCTGAAAAACCCTATCAAGAGCAGGTCGCGGCAGCGACGGCAAAACAGCAAGCGTACTTTGCTCAAAAAGCTGCAGCCGCCAGCACACCAGGCGAACAGTTGGCTTTGCAACAAGAAATAGCGGCGGCTCAGCAAGCTGGTCTCGAGCAACAGGCAAAAGCCCAGGAAACAATTTCAGCAACTGTTGCGCAATACGCCAAATATGTCCAAATCAACAAGGTAAGCGAAAATATTGCTCATTATACTGAAGTTGCCCAAGCCGTGCCTGCGGTTGTAGTCGACAACGGTACAGCTGGCCTGATTCAGGTAGTACCAAAATCAGCACCTTCTGATCCAGCTACCGACGCTTTGATAAAAGATTTGCGCGACCCACAAAACCAAACTACGCTGTCAGATGCAAAATCCCTTTCGTATGCAGTTACAGGCGCTACGGCGCTTCAAAACGATGTCAACAAGAAACTCGCTGATGCGTTGCCTGTGTACCTCGCGGTTGTCATCGGATTGTCATTTATTCTTCTCACCATAGCCTTTCGATCGATTCTCGTACCGGTCACAGCTACGCTTGGATTTATATTGTCAGTGCTTGCGATGTTTGGTGCGTTGGTGGCTGTTTTTCAATGGGGCTGGTTCGGCATCGCGGATGCTCCGGGTCCGATCGTAAGTTTTATTCCTATCATTGCGATCGGCATTTTGTTTGGGCTTGCTATGGACTACGAGTTTTTCTTGGTTTCTGGAATGCACGAATCATATACACATTCTAAAAAAGCCAAGCAAGCGGTTTTGCATGGATTTGCTGCTGGAAGTAAAGTTGTCACCGCCGCGGGCGTGATCATGATCAGTGTGTTTGCTGGATTCATTACCAACCACGATGTGACGATTCAGGCCATTGGTTTTGGACTCGCGATTAGTATACTAATCGATGCATTCTTCATTCGGATGACAATCATTCCTGCGTTAATGACGTTACTTGGTGACAACGCGTGGTGGTTACCGAAATGGCTTGAACGATATCTACCGCATGTATCTATTGAAGGTGAAGAATAGATTTTATCGAAGTGCTCATGATGCATTTGCCAAAAGGCATCAGCTGATACTCTGCAAAGATCTTATGTTCTCATAAGAGCTTTGTTGAGCAGTCGAGATGCCCGGGAGACTCTGGCTTGAGTCTCAACCGGGACACCTCGACTTAGGTGCTTCACTCCTCAGCAGTTCGACCCAGTCTTATTGGGTAGCTTGACGCCTTTGCTGACGAGGAAGGCTTCTGGATTGGAATGGATGGAACCATCAACTCCTGTCAAGAGGGAGAAGTGGTCATGTGGACCGGTACTTCGACCGGTCGAGCCGACATAGCCAATCACTTGGCCGGCTTTCACAGGATCGCCTACCTTGAGTCCTGGTTCGAACTTTGAAAGGTGTTGTGATCTCGTACGGATGGTGGCACTGTGTCTGACGGTGACGTAGTAGCCGAGCGTGCTATTGAACGTCATAGCTTCTATGACGCCGTCTCCGGCTGAAACTACCGGAGCCCCGTAAGGTCCGGCAAAATCGGTTCCGTCATGCAGCCGGAGAGTACCCAGAAGAGGATCACTACGCAAACCGAAGCACGAAGTGATGACTGCATCAATCGGCAACACCCACGTTCCACTCGCAGGTGAGCCGGATATACCGATCTGGTTGAAAGCACCTACTAGGAGCGGTTGCATGTCAACCATGCGAGCCCGCACGGTCGGATCGGAGGTGTTACCCATGCCACCCCTGATCACGTTGAAGTGCAGATGTGGCCCTGTGCCTTCGGCACACTCTCCTGGGCCGACCTTACCGATCGGCTGACCAGCGGCAATGTTGTCCCCAGCCTTGAGGGGCAGCGAACCAGGAAGCAGGTGCGTGTAGTAGTAATCCAGGTTTGTCTTCGTATCGCGAATCGTAATCCGTGGCACGTCGAGGTCTCCCGGACCGCTACATGTGGCTAGGTTGACAACCTTGACCACTACACCCGCCATTGCCGCTACAACCGTCGTCCCAGGTGGGGCGTGGATATCAGCGGCATTGTAGTCGTGGTGGCAGTTCGTCAGGCTGGTATAGCACCACGTCCAGGTCGAGCCGTTGTACTCAACCCCCTTTTCGATGACCGCCTTGGTGGTCATGAGCGGGAAGGTGAACCCATCTTTGGTACCGAGGCCTCCCGGATCGATTCCAGTGCAGTCACCAGTCCAGTTTGACGTACCTGTAGCGATGTTTCCAATACCGTCGCGCAGAATTACTGGGCTCGAAGGCAGCTTGCCGGCAAGAAACCTATCGGCGACAGGCAACTGCGCGGCGTACTTGTACCTCAGGTCTATCCGAGGCTGTTGAATACGCCACGCGACTTCGCCAGCTGGTGTTGTGTCCCAGCCTTTGAAGTCGAGAATTCCCGGCTCACTGCCGTCGGCTCGACCGTTGAATGCCTGGGGAAGGATCGCTCCTCCAGAAATTAACAGTTCCGTCGAAATCGCAACGTTAGTGCGCTGCTCAACAGTACCCCACCATGCTTGCTGCTGAATCCAGCCGAGGCTGGATGCGTCGCCGTAGCGAAGGTTGCGCGCACCGGACTCGACAAGTCCGATACTCAGCACGATTCGGGCCAGCTGAAGTTGCTGAACTGGAGTGAGTTCATTGTGGGCGTACACGACGCCGACGGCAGTATTCATCACGGTGACTTGCTCCGGCGTGAAGCCAGTTGAGTTACCACTGAAGTTTACAGGGTCGACGGAGAATACGCTACTCGAACTGTTGGTCTGGCTGCAAGCATTCGCCACTGCTTTGACGGCGACTCCGAAAAGCCCACCGATAAACAGCCCACCTGCAGCTAAGCCGATCACTACTACACACGCTATGACGGCCACAAAGCCACCGACGGCGTAAAACAAGGGTGATCGCATAAAACGGCGGCTCATGGCCACCTCCTTACTGGGTGTCGTCGAGACTGACAACTTTCCACTTACCGTTGACTTGCTTGAGGTAGATGGTCGCGATGAAGGAAAGCGTGGTTGCCTTGCTCGAGTCTGAAGTGGTGATGAGATCAACTGGCAGATCTACTCCGCTGCTGATTTCACCGGGGATTGGTTCACCGATGGTACATCGCTGGTTGCTGTGGCTGTCGACAAATGCTTTGTCGGCTGTCACCTGAGGATCGAACCCGAGCTTCATCGTGGCTAGAAACGCGATGGTGGCGTACGGCGCGAGCGCTTTCTTCCGTCCCTCTGTCGTGTCGGTGTAGCTCAGGTTGTAGTAAGCCCTAGCGAATTCGACCGCGGTGTTCACCGCAGCCATGTTGTCGGGTTCGTTGTTTCCCTTCGTGGCACCAAAATCTGGTGCGACGGGGGGTGCGGAAACTTGCGTGGTTGACCCATCAGCAGCCGGCGGAGGCGTGCTGCCTCCGCCGGCGACTGTGAGCACCAACGAGACCGCGATCAGCAAGGCTGCAAACGCAGCACCACCGAGCCCATACTTCAGGCCAGGCTTGCCTCGAAAGTAGCTCATGATACGTTCAACTCCTTTCGCGCGCGATCGAGGTTGCGACGCGCTCGCCTGGATTGACGGCCGACTCGACGAGCCACCGCTGAGTTGCTGCTGATGATCTCCATCTCATCGTCTGTGGTGACGAGAAGCTGGGACCGAATAAGCGACCCGTCACGCGGCTTGAGGCCGAATGTACCGGGGCGCTTAGGGTTGATGCTCATCAGCCACCGTGCGTCGAGAGAGCTCATACCTAGCGCCTCTCGGAGACCTTCGTAAGCGCTCTCGGTCTGTCCACCGAAGATGAAGTGAACTCCAGCACCTCTGACACTGTTGAGCGCCATTTGGTACTGCTGGGTGTTGGCATCCGCGGACATCTGAAGAAGACTCAGCTCCTGGATGATGCGGATTTTGAGCGGACTATATTCACGGATCTGCCACTCCTCATCGCTTTCGGAGGCCGCCCAGCTGGCAAAGCGCCAGCTCTTCGATGTCTCGTCTTGACCGATGATGTCAAATCGACCACTGTTGCGGATGTAGAGCCGCACCAGGAAGTGGTACGACGATGCCAAGGCGTCGTCGAGTCCAGTCAGGTCTTGGGACACGTACAAGTGCTCGCCCATGATCTCGACAAGCGAGTTCTCGTCACCAAAAATCTCCGCGCCGGTCTCAAGGAGAGCGGTATTGAGTTTGGCAGCGAGTCGAGTAGCTGCTTCGGTGACAAGCTCTGGGTGGTGGCTGATCGCTAGACGGTTCTCCCACGTGGTGGGATCAGTACCTGACTTAAGCACCATCTTGAGCATGTTGACGCCAGCCTCGGTCGTGCCGAGATGCCTGACGATCTTGTTGCGACGCGATCGGATGTTGCTGATGTAGTCGTTGACTTCAAACTCGTCGGCCATCTGTACGAGCAGGGTTGGGCAAGCGATCTTCTTGTTGGTGCCAGTGGTCATCTTTCGAATCAACTGGCCGAGGATACTGATCTCGATCTCGTCGAAGCTCATCTTGTTGAGGTCGAAAACGGTAGCGATTGTCCATCGCAGCATCTGGCTCGGAGTCAGCAAAAGTCGCCAATCAAAGGGGTTAATGTGCGCCTCCTTGACTGTGATCCTGATGCCGTCCTTGCCGTAAGCCCTTAAGAGGCCTACGTCTTCGGTCTCCTTGCCGTCGTTGGTACGCATATTGTCGTAGATCATGCGAGCTCGGCGGCCGTCACCCATGTCGAGCATCGAGGTGTAGTACATCAGCAGCAGGGCGCAGGCAGTCTTGCCGGCATTTTTACCGCCGGTGAACACCACGCTGGTTGTCTGGATGTACCGAGCCTGCATCGCTCGCCATGGGTGGAATCCGAAGATTCGTCGAGTCGTTGTGGTGATGAACAGGGGGATCGCTCCCATCGGAGGCAATAGCTCATCACTGCTCAATTCCATGCCAAGGACACGGAGTGACGCAGTGAAGCTCCTGAAGGCACGCAGCTTACTGCGACCAAAGAAGAGGTGTCGCATCGAAATCTCACTTCCTTTGCATGGATTGTCGGGAAAAATCGATGTTTCGGGTTGTTAAAGTACCTGCGTGATATATCATCAGGCACCCTCTTTAATTATCGGCGTACCGCTAATAACTAAAGAGGGTGTCTGCCCGGAGCGTACAGTTACTGCACACCCCGGGCGTTGACACAGCCGTTAAGCTAGTCCTCCTTACGAGTTGTCACATGTCCAGCCCATATAGGGCTGTCATGAATGCTCTGATCTGGCGCACCGGCATGGTCACCGGCTTGAGTGTGATCAGTCGACGAACATGAATGCCGACCGTGAAAGCGCTGTACAGCCGAAGCATCCGGTGATTGGGTGCGGCGGCAACCACGAAGCGCCTGTATTTGAAGACGGGCGCCTGCTGCCTGTAGAGTGCTGTCTGTTGTTCTCCTGGCCGACTACGTTCATCGAGTTCACGTTGGGAGATGTGCCGACCTTGATCCTTCTTCTCATCTCTCAGTGCGATCTGCCATACGATCGACCGAGTCATCTTTCGCTCTTCGGTAGCAGCGGAGACGATTCGGCCGACGACAGTCGTGGTGTTCCATCGAGACTTGCTGGGAAACTGAAGCCCTACCATACCTCCTGGACGAAACCGCTTCAGGCCACCGTACGCAGTCGTGCGCCATGTCCTGAAGTAGGAGCCATCCATGTAGAGGTAGGTCTGCGCGAGTCGGATGTACTTCTTCGGCCAAGGAGGATCCTCAGCCAGAACACCGATCGCCTCGTCCAGCGTCATCTTTGCCATCGCGGCGCGACGACGATAGAGGAAGTCATGAAGAGCCCCTGCGCCCTTGATCGTTCGCACGATTCGAGCCCATTCATCGAGCTCGAGTAGGTTGAGGCACCTAACATCTTCAATACCACAATCACGCAGGCCATCAATGATCTGAACCACGAGCGAGTAAACGGACGACTGTTCCACTCCTTCTAGAAGTGGCGTGTCGTCACGCATCTGCCTCGCTAGCGAGGCAGGGAGGTCCAGTGTCACCGTGAAGGTATTCACTGGATCATTTCCTCGCGTAGCCATCACACGGATCCTCTGATCACAGATACGCGACATCGCTTCCTCGTATGAACCGGGTTGCGGCTTGACGAAGTCGGTATGAAGCGTCTCGTGACCGAGAATGTTGAGTGTCTCCTGGAGGTCACTAGGGCGCGCAGAAATTACGTGACCCAGCGATGGGGTTTCGAGCTCATAGCCGATACCTGCGAACGCTTGCGCGAACACGTCGACTACTTGCTGTTCTGCTCCCATGCGTTTGTCCCAGTCGAATGAGGGGCGGAGTGAACCACCGTAGCTGATAACGAATGCGATTCGTGTCAGCTCCTCGTTAATGATGAAACCGGTCGGGAAGACATGCCCAGTCTCCTGGACCCGCTTACCTCTGGCCTCTTCGATCCCGAGAGAGATGCCGATGAGCGATAGCCCGATCCATGGCCTACTTCCAGGCTTGATAGTTCCATCTGTCGAATCGGTCCCTTCCTTAATCATCTTCCGGCTATCACGGTAATCGGCCATGATTTCGTAACCAGCGCCCTCGTCGTAGGTGAGCGCACCAGCGATGCCGGCGGCCATGAACACTACGGCGAAGATTTTGATCCACAGCTGGCTAGGGAAAATACCAACAGCGAGCGTCATCAGCCCGAAGCTGAGTAGCCAGCCGTATTGGCCCCTAGTGAGATCGTAGAGCTTACCCTCAATGTAATCGGGAGCAAGATACGCGGAACCGTCTCGTACGTCAGGTTTTGCCATTGCAGCCCCCTCTCGAGGCTAGTCGGATGGTTCTGTGCCTTGCTGACGAGGCTCGTCGGCAGATGGGTTGTCGTAGGTGAGATCTGGGTCACCATCGTTAGGTTGCTCTGTGAGCTCTCGACGAGATACCTCGGTTGTGTGAGGGGGCTGGCTTTCATCCGTCTCGCCCTCTTCGACTGATGGTGAAGTGAGCATGCGTCGGTGTTCGCTCGAGTCCGGTTGGATGCCGTCGTCGAGGTTGTCTGCATCGACGCGCTGAGCGACGAGCAGGGTACCTTCTGCGCTGCTACCGATTTGCGGTTGCATCGTGACATCGAACTCATCTTGTGGAAGAGACATGACGTCGACTGGTAGAGGCTTGCTGGCATCGATGTCGGCGTCAAGCTCCCCATCCAGTACGCTGACTGGCACGGGAGCATCGCTCGGCGAGGTTTCCAGTTTGCCCTCATCGACCTTAGTGTGTCCTCCTAGCAGCTTGACAGCTGGGTTGACCGCCATCCAAACGGCAACCGTGATGATCGGCAGGATGGCTGCGATGGTCACCGCGATAAGTGTCGTCGTGAACGTCGGATCTGTCACCCTGGCCGCAAGCGACAATACGAGAATCTGAAGAGGTAACGCCGTAGCGAGGCCAAGAACCATTCCGATGGAAAAGCGAAGGAGCATCCTGCCCCAACCCTTGTGCGCGAACAGCCAGGCTACGAGAGCCAGAATGCTGAACGTGCCGACCATCTTACCGAGTGTGTCAAACTCCCACCCGATTGTCGTGGTTGCGATTTTGCCGACCAAGAGGTTAAGAAAAAAATCTCCTGGGTCGGCGATTGGCATAAGAATGCCCTTGAACGTATCGAACCATGTTCCTTCGGAGGGGGTTGGTGCGACGAGGAGTGCTCCCTTACGAAAGAACTCCGTGAAGATCATGATGAGCGTCAGCGCCAGTGGGATAAGAATTCCCGCTCCCAGCCCACGGAGAGCTTGAGCGAAGGTGTTCTTTCCCTCCCGAACCTTGTCGACATCACTGCCGGCAAGGCCGATCTGGGCACTACCGTACATGACCATGACGGAACTGAGAACTACCACGCTGCCGTAAGCGAGTGCGAACACAGGCCAGTAGTCAGCGTTTGCGCTCCACAGCGAGTCATTCGACAAGTGCTGAGCAAGCTCGTAGGTATCAGTGCCAAAGTTACTCCGGCCCAGGGAAGTCAGCCACTCCCACACCGACTTGAGCCAATCTACAGGGTCGATACCAGGAATGCCAATACCTTGATGCATCATGACTCGTCCTTTCTAAGGGAGTCGGAGGGTCTTGGAAGGTTCATGCGCGTAGGGCTCCAGGACGAATCCCAGAGCCCCACGCGAGGTTGCGCTCAGTTGGTGAGCGCGATGAGGAACGAGAGCACGCCGAGCACGATCGCTGAACCAAGGGCCACGCCGAGCGCGCCCATGATGCCGTACTTGATCTCGGCGACACCTGCCCTGACCTTGTCGGCCTTGCCGCCGGAGAATCCGACCTTTGCTGCACCGATGATCATCGCCTTGACGATGATGACGACGATGAGCACTCCAGCGATCGCGGCTAGGATCTTCCAGACCCAGTTGTTGATCGAGATGAGGGAGTAGTCGATCCCAGCGTTCTTCTGCTGGTCGATGATCGATCCCAGGTCGTTCGGGTTCGGAGTCGGGGATGGGGTGGGTCCCGCGGCCAGGGCAGCCGATGCGTTCAGGACGGACATGGTCACGATGACCACGCCGGTCTTGGCTGCAGACGCCGCCAGGCGCCGTGTGTTGTTCAGCATGATGCCTCCTTCAGGGGCGTCTGACAGACCGGGGGTTGCCCGTCCTGTGTAGCGTCCGGCTCCAGGGTGGAGACCGGTACGGGTGTGTTGGGAAATGATCCCTTGATCTGCACGGCGACTTCGGATGAAGCCGCCGTGCGAAGCGCCACGTTGTCGCTCATGTTCTGAGCGGCCATGGCGTTGATCTCCTGGACTTGCACCGCAGTGCGAAGCCCGACTAATCGATAGCTGACTCGGCGTCCGAGTGCCAGCCACAGGCTACTGCCAACCACCGTGAACCGGACTCGGTCCAGGTGTTCGCGGTGATAACGCAGCATGTAGCCACGAGCGGCCTTGATGGCCCGCTCGTGTGCCTTTGCTACCAGTCGTTCCTGCACCTTGACCTCCTGATCGGTGGGCAAAGCACGGGACTCTCCCTCGAGGTTAACCCCCGAGAGAATCCGGTAGTGACGCTCATACCTGGCCGTGATGCCCGTGTGAGCTGCCATGGCGTCGATGAAGTGAAGCCGGACCTTCTTGGGGCTCGTGAAGAGTGACCAGAAGGACCACCAGCGGTTGATGGCGATGACCGCGGTCCTGGCGAGCTCGCGCTCGTTCGGGTTGGTGCTGCGGATCATGTCCACCAATGTCTTGGCGGCTTGCTCGATGCTGTCGCCAGCCGGCGTGGTGGGGATCACCACTTGCCCGGC
>CAYLKD010000006.1:0-56698 GCA_964384345.1 uncultured Candidatus Saccharibacteria bacterium
AGCAGTAGCGATGCTCGTCACCATGACAGAGAGCATCACGTGATAGCGATATTCACCCTTAAGTTTGTTCCAAAAACTGAGTAGCGTGACTGTTCCGAGGCCCATGCCTACAAAACCAAGCCATAACCAAAATGTTACATTGTTTTCGAGCACCATGTGTATACTCCTGTGTGAGACACGTTGTTAGGGAATTTAAAATAGTCGTTCAGCATCATAACCTCCCTTCATTTTAAGCAGAACTGCTATCAAAATAGTTCTTGTGTTTCATTTAGTCAAGTAGATTTATAGCTAGTCGCAACTGATGCTTCAATACGAGACTTGAGTCGTTGGAGCGATATGGAAAACACGAGGTTCAGAAATGGTTTTGTGAGGTAAAAGCCGATCTGACCAAATATCCCGAAAGGAACTGGCGTGATTTCCTGCCACGTAAATCGGCAGTGCGTTGCATCGATTTCTTTTGATGGAAAAGATTCCTTTACCAAGTATGATCCTGCCGGTATGTTCAATGCTTATTTGCTTCAACGGTATCCATTCAGTGACGATCATCGTGTCTACCACACTTAGCGGTCCTAGTGATGTCGAAGCGACTAGTACTGTATCCACCTGATGCGGCGTCAGTGATATAATCTTCACGTTTGTAAACAAGATCCATTCAGACTGTCTTTCCCAATCTGATACATACGCAAATAAGCTGTGTGGGTCAGTTTTGATTGTTATTTCATACGTGAGGGTTTTCGTATTCATACACTAGGCTGCGCAGAGATTGCGATCTTATGACGATTCCGTAGCCGTGTGATCACATAATAGACGACGAGTACCCACACTATGCTGACTGACCAACCGGCTATGATATCGCTCGGATAATGGACGCCAAAATACAAACGTGATGTGCTGATGAGCACAACGCCGATAATTCCGAGTGTCAAAACTAGCCACCGTTTCGGCGTGTGCCAGTACATCAGCGTAAAACAGGTTGCAATCGCGGCACTGGCCATAGCGTGTCCACTTGGAAAAGAAAAACTATGTTCGACGAGCACTTGATTCCATAGGCTAGGTCGGTCACGATGAAAGGCGGCTTTTAATATGGCATTGGTAATGGTCGCCCCACCGACACTGGCAAGATAAAACAGTAAATCAGTATACCGACGACGATTAAAAAACAGGTATGCAATTCCGATACTTATCGTAATGACACCAAGTACGCCACCTACTGTTGTCATGGTGATGAACAATGCGTCAAAAAAAGGATTCGCTATCGAATGAAGTGCCTCAAGGATAGGAACGTCGAACGGGAAAGGCTCTTTTTCAATAAGTTCGCCGGCAATTTTGAGAAATATACCTACGGGAATCCAAAAAAGAATTCCAGTTACCAACACATTTAGACTAATAGATGAAAGAAGCTTGCGTATATACATGATACTAGTATAGTCTACCGACTAAAAAATAGCTGGGACTACTGCAGTAATCTGACGCTTTTTCCAAGGCCACCAAACGTTTTGCATATAAAAACAGGTTCACTTACCGTGCTGCGCTGACTGTCATATCGGTAATTCATTTCTGAAAAATCTCGTAGTTCTGACGACTTTTGAATTTTGTGGACGATCATCCACCGTGCAAATGATCCTCGAGCGATTTTTGCATGCACGACGACAAATTTTGGTTCTCCTGTCGCTGAATCAATAGTCATAAACTTTGGAGCAATAATTTGTCGATCACTCAGGTGTGGAATGAGCGCTTTCGTGTACTCGTGGGCGCTGAGATTTATGATGAGAGGATCAGTTGGGAGAGAACGCAGTATGGCATCAGCCCAATAGACATTGAGATTGGTATACGGCTTTGCTTCAAATTTATACCCCATCTCAAGACGGTAGGGTTGAATAGAGTCTAATGCACGCAAGACACCATAGAGGCCTGACAATATGTAAAGATGCTCATTTGCATACGTGCGTTGATCTTGGGTAAAACTACTGGCCTGTAACCCACTGTATATATCGCCCAAAAACGCATCAATCGCAGGGATAGAATACTGTTCCTCCATTGTCCATTTTTGTAATAAATCATACGTAGCTATAGCGAGCGACGATGAGAGGTGCATCGCCGTTTTAATCTCTTCAGAATTGAGTTTTTTCAGGTATGAAGCAAGTTCTGCAGCACTTTGTAGCAACAACGGAGATTGATACGAATGTGATTTCGTATCAATATTGAGGGAGCGCATTGTCTTTGAAGAGTGCAGTAAAATGATTGCCATACATTTGTAGTATACCGTTTTTAAACCGTAACACTCCGTATAAGCAATTCCTCAGCATGTGCGAGTTATATTGACGATATGTTCAATTATACAGTTCGCTCATTAGACGTTAGAAATAACGTTATCTATATGACCCTTGCACGTGGATCTAATTCAGCGAAAATTGATTTTTTGCCTGGTCAATACGCCGCACTAGGTTACTATCGTCCAAATGGCCAACCGACTCGTTTACGGACGTTTTCTATCACCTCAAGCCCCGATAATGTTTTTCTTGAGTTTGCCATTCGAATAATTGGCGACTTTACTCATGGGCTCGCTCAGCTGCACGTTGGCGATGGTATATTTTTACAGGGACCATTTGGTAATTTCGTAATTGATCCTTCAATTGATAGACCCGCCGTCATGATTGCAGGTGGCATCGGCATTACCCCATTTATGAGCATACTGCGCACACCGGCAGTTATGAATACCGATATACAGTTAACACTGCTTTATGGTTGTCGAACCATAGCAGATGCACCTTTTTACGAAGAGCTCGTGCAACTAACTAAGCACTATCCAAATCTTCATCTTTCTGTCTTTGTAGCTGACAGTTCAGAGATGTCTGCTGATCCATCAATCATACAAGGCATGCTTTCAGCTCAGCACATCAAACAGATCGTCGCTCACAACGCTGATGCTACTTTTCTTCTCTGTGGACCCGACGCTATGATGGCAATGTCCTATGACACCTTATATGCAGAAAACATAAGTGCCGATTCAATTGTAAGTGAGTCGTTTAGTCATTCATCCAAATTGACAATTGGTTCAGGGTACAATTTGCAAAAATTAACCTATGCACTGTCTGGTGCGCTTCTTATATTGGCCGTAACCGGTGTATCATACCTCGATCTGAGTCGGTATATCTCAAGTAACGCGGCGGCGGCACCAACAAGTCTTACGAATACCAATCAGCCTGCACCGTCAAACAATTATTCTCAAGCATCGAATGATGAATCTTTGCAGCAGCAGCCCGCACGTACCTATCAGCAATCTTACCAACAACCAGTGACGTCAGTATCATAATGCACCGCAAACAGCAGAAGCGCCATGCATTAGGATCGGAAGCATGCCTTACAATTGTCTCCACAGATATTCAGCATGAGCGTATATTTGCTGAACTTTGGTCACTAATCGATAAATTTGAAGCACGGTTTAGCCGTTTTTTGCTGACGAGTGAATTAACCGCGTTCAACAAACAAAGTGGTGCAGCGGTCGCTATCAGCGAAGATTTTTATCAGTTGCTCCATACTGCAATAGATATGTCAGTTTTGACGAACGGAATATACAGTCCGTTTATTCTACCGATGCTTCAGGAAGCCGGCTATCGCGGCTCCTGGCCTCATCCAGAAATATACGAAAGCAGGTTGCAGTTTCCAGTTGTTGCAGCTATACCATCTCCACTCGACATTATGCTCACACCGACGTGTGCGAAGATCCCCGCATCAACCGCGCTGGATTTTGGGGGCATTGGTAAAGGCTATCTTCTCGATAAGCTTGGCGCATACCTAAGAACGCAGCATATAGACAATTTTTGGTTGTCACTCGGAGGAGATATAATCTGTAGCGGGGTAAATGAAGCAGATACTCCATGGGAAGTACTAGTTGCAGCAGCAAATTCGGACGGTAGTGTTGTCGGACAAATTGCAAACGAGACAGGTGAGGTTGTTGCGATCGCCACGTCCGGTACAACAAAACGGCGTGCACCGTTGAATGATAAACAGTGGCATCATCTCATTGATCCACGAACAGGCTTGCCGGCAAAAACCGATATTCTAACAACAACTGTAGCCACATCGACTGCAACAGAAGCTGATATTTATGCAAAATGGCTGACAATAGTGGGAAGCGCCGCTGCGAAAGAAGTTGTTAATGATCACCCAACATTGCATGATATATATATTCAGACCTGCATAGAGATAATACAGTTACGCCAAAAGGAGCCCAAGACATGACTCATCTCTTACATTTGTTTGCCTACTCTAGCGTTGCCTTGGCATCCGGTCGTGTTAGTACATCGTGGCAGTGGTATATAATTCGCGGTGCGGGTTTTGCTGCAACCGGATTGCTACTATTACTTATGTTATCTGGTATTGGACAAGTAACTGGTCTGACATATCGATTTATTGAACCAATAAAAGCATGGCTGATTCACAAGATTATGGCGATAGCACTTGCTGCGACTATCACAGTGCACGTAGGTTTTTTGCTGTATGACCATTACGTTCATTTTTCGGCTGTTCAACTCTTTGTACCATTACTTTCTAACTATTCAAACAATACAACGCTGCTTGGGCTACCACCAGCAGGTTTAGCAGTAACTCTTGGAATCCTCGCCGCTTATGGCGTTGCGATTCTTCTCATGACATCACTTAAATGGATTGATACAAAAAAGACCCTGTGGCGACGAACACATTATGTGAGTTACATTGTAGTTTTCTGCGTATTTTTGCATGGTGTTTTTACCGGTTCAGACTTAAAATATGGAGCATTCAGGCTCATTTGGATAATTATAGGACTGTTACTAGGTATAGCTATCATTTATAGAGTCAACCGCACAAGAAGCCGCCGAGAGGCAACATGATGTATAAGACAAATGCCTGGCAACACTATGCATCATACCTATTTCATAAGCCACAATTACAAGAATAAGAAGAGGAAATCTTGAAAACCACTATCACTTTTATTGCCGAATACTTAGTATTTATATTACCATTGCTGACAATCGTAGGCTTTTTTATGCTTAAGGGATCTGTGCGAAGAAGGTATACCATAGCTTTAATTGCCGGAGCTTTCATTAGTTTTCTTCTCGCGAAACTTGCATCACACCTCTACTTCGACCCCCGGCCATTTACAAAGCCAGGCGTAACTGCATTCTTTTATCATTCAAATGATAATGGATTCCCATCGGATCATACAACGTATGGTGCATTGCTTTCGTTCGTTGTATATAGATACTCAAAGCGTATAGGTCTAATCATGATACCTATTGCCATAGCAATCGGAGCTGCAAGAGTGTTTGCGCAGGTGCACTCGTGGATAGACATCATAGCCGCTGTAGGTATTGCTTTTATAGCAGCGGCTACTGCTGAATTTATTGTAAGAAAACGATTGCCTACCACTTCAAGAGCTCAGAGTCAGCCGACAAATCAGTTGGGAGAATAGAGTGGTTAGCGGTAAAATATAACTCACATGTTGATTCATATTGATGCAATCCACTGGCTCTCAAACTTCCCACCAGAAGTATCATACCTGATTGTACTTGCTGTCGTGGGGATCGAAAGTATTGGCGTACCACTGCCGGGTGAAGTAATCCTTATGGGAGCTGGGTTATTAGCGAGTCATGGAGCTATAAATCCGGGCCTTGTATGGGCAGCAGGTGCAGCTGGAGCTGTCGTCGGTGATTCAACCGGCTACGTACTCGGCCGTCAGTTTGGCTATAAGCTTCTTCGACTGCTTGAACGATTTTTCCCTCATCACGTCAATTCGCGAACAATTTCATTTGCTGAGCATATTTTTCATAAACACGGCGTAAAAGTCGTATTCTTTGGAAGATTTATTGCACTTCTGCGTATATTCGCAGGACCTTTATCAGGTATCTTGAAGCTACCGTATGCCAAATTCTTTGTTGCAAATGCGGCGGGAGGAATACTATGGTCAGGCATTGCGGTATGGACAGTGTATTTTCTCGGCGTTGTTGCAGAGCGATGGTTTAAACAATTTTCATGGATAGCACTTGTGCTTGCTGTCATCGCAGCAATTGTAACCGCTTTTATATCGAGACGTCACATACATGCACTCTTAGAAAAAGACGATGTGAGGCAGAAAAGAGAAAGCGAATCATAAGCAGAAACCCTATTTCGCTGGTCGTCATTCAAGCGTATACTACTATATAGACTATGGTGGTACTGATCGCGGTATATGTGTTCTTTCCACTACCAGGTCATCTAACGTACAATCGGCGTCTCCCGACGTCACATATTCGCACGTGATATGAGTAAACAAGGCACGGCAACAAGAGCGGTCACTGCCTCTATCTCAGCATCACTCACTCCAAAATCCGTTCGCTATTATTATGTAGCTTCCTAGAGTTTCTAGGAATTAGGAGTGAATATGATCAATATAAACAAAACTGTTACCGTTACTGCAGTGGGCTTCAATCCTGACCTATCTGTAGTACCGCGCCAAATCGAATTTGATGGCACTGTCTACGACTTTGTCGACAAAGGGCTGGCGTGCGTCATTCGTCACGGTGATCGGCTAAGCCGAATTCTCACTATGACCGATGGACGCAAGCAATTTCGCTTGCGGAGTGACAATCGAGGAGGGATCTGGACACTGCTGTCCATAGCATCCTAACTTGTGCAGATAAATAATCCGTCTCATTGCGAGGCGGATTATTTTATTCGACATTACTAATGGCTCACGTTAGTTTCCGACCAAAATGTATAGTATAGTTGTTACAAGCATGAGTAGATTCGCGACACGAGTACGGACCAGCATCACCACACCATCTATAGCACCAGCATCATGGCGTTGGTTTGGGTCTGCGCTCGACTCGACCGGCGGGAACATGAATGTCGCCTATGATGGTACCGACTGGTTTACTGGAGTAGATATTGCGGGCGTAACTAAATTAACGTCAATGCAGGACGGCAAACTGCCGCAATGGCAACAAGGACGCGGCGTCGACGCGAGTGGTAATCTTAGTAACGCTCTAGCTAAAACTGCTGCCATGAACAGCAACGGCTCCGTTGCGTGGTCACTATCGGGTGGTAAGTTACCTGGAAATGGTGGAATTGGTGGAATTCACAAACGCATTAAAGGCCCCGGCAATCGATGGCAACTCATAACTCAAAATTATACGGGCACCCCCGAAGGTACTATTGGCGATGGGCTTCGCCCAGTCGGGCATAGAAGAATTTATCATGACACTGCAACTAATGCTGTATATGTTTGCTGTCAACGCGTTAGCAATGACCCTGGTAGTGCATTTGATTATAATGGTGGAATTGCGCGTAGTGTAGGAGGAGGTCCATTTACAGACTTTAAACCAGCGAATGGCTTCACTATCGGTAGAATGTATCGAGCAGTTATTGGCTCGGCTGTGGGCTACTCAGACCTAATTTATGCATGTGCAGATAATCAAACAGGAAATGGGTCTACGGTTGGTAACAAGCCGTGCGTTGCACTTTATTCAAATGCTTCTGGCAATGCAACGTTCGTTCAACTCGATACGATCGGTACAGGAAATCCCGGTGGATTGAGTGATTGCAAAACTATGATGTGTATCAATGAAGGTGGTAATGATTCTCTGTACGTTGTAGTAGGAGAAGGCGATGCTACCAACGGTGGTCTCTGGCGATGCACGATCAACGGAGATCCAACAACTGCAGGTTGGCAATCAAGTCCCTCTTTAACGTGGACAAAGTTAAACAATGGTACGCTCGCAGCAGGTCATCAATACCGTACTATAGCTGGCAAACGAGTTGGAAATGCAACGTATATTATGGTGGGTAATACACCGTCCGGAACTGGTAGCACAACACCTCAGTTGAGTGGAAGCATCCCAGGAACCAGTACTGTAACGAAGTATGAAGCAGCAATTTATAGATCACTTAATGCTCATACCAACACTCCAACGTGGACTCCAGTAACTAATGATACTAATATCTCACCAGCTGGTGTTTTTAATCCTATGTTTGGCTCAAATAATGAGACCTGGACGCTGCTTACTCAAGCGAGCGATGATTCAAGCATCAAATGCGCATTAGGCGGTCCGCAATGGGTTTCATATGATATGGATGCTGATCCAGTTAACGACGTGGTTGTTGTAGCAGGTAAATCAGGCTCGTGGATAACACAAAATCCTTGGGCTGCCAATAATGCTAGCGTCAAGTGGCAACCATTTTCTAACCAAACTGGTGGTGTTATCAATACGTCAGTATGGACGCATCCATTTGATAATAAAAAGTGGACTATGAGTGATGTCGACCGAGGGGGATATTTTAATATCGATGGAGCAGCGGGACAAATGCATGGCATAGAACGTTATAATGGTACCCGCGCTCACTCAAATTACATTCGTCAAGGCGGAGATTATCCTGGATTATGGTTACTCGGTAACGACAATAATACTATTCTCTGTTCAATGGATTGGGCAACAACGACTGACCTTAACGTGCTGCCTACCATTACAAATGACAGTGTTACTACTGCAACTCTCGGTATATTAGTTGCAGTTGCAGAGTTTACGTATGCAGGTAATCAGTATCGACTTGCCGTTGATACTGGTCAAAATTCACTACACTTAAAGGTTCGGACAGGCGCCTGGAATGCTGGCTATAACAACAGCACGTGGACCAAAGTTTATAATTTTGGCACTGTCAACAGCACAAGTTCTATTATTTGTAATGATGGATTTAAAGATTTTTGGGTACTTATACCAGAGTCAGGACTATTTTATTTCCCCGATGTTACAAATATCACGAGTCCTTCGACCGTTTCAATGTTCCCAGTGTCGGTTAACGGGCCAGATAGTGACTTCTGTGGTCGCGTTGACCAGGACGCGTCAAATCGCAACATACTGTATGTGACATGGGGAAATGCGCTTAAGGGCCTATGGAAAGTAACCGGTGCAAATAATATTACTATCAGTGCTAGTGGTACGAAGCTATCTGGTACAGGTACTGTCACTAGAATAACAAATAGTGTTATAAGTGCTACAACCGCATACGGTAGTGTTAGTGTTGATCCAGCAAATAACAACATGATTGTCTATACGCCGACATACAATGGTACTCCTGACATAGCGCTTTTCGATGGAGCAATTTGGCGCTCGATCGCGGATGACACATTCGTGGAGGTAAGCGGTCAGTCTACGTGGGTAACGCTCAGAGGTGATCGAATATACACTGGGCAGGTTCAAGCCGGTACCCCCTACGCGATCTACGGCTAGTTACGCAGCAGCCGACTGATACACCTGAGCTTCTGTTACGACGTAGTCAAGTTTTATATCATGAGATTCGCGGGGGACCTGAGCCACCTTGAAGTCTTCAAAACAAACGCCTATTTTTAAAGCACGAGGGTTTTGCGCAAGAAATCGATCATACCAGCCACCACCATGGCCAATTCGTTGGCATGACGAATCAAATCCCAACATCGGCACAAGGATGACATCAAACAACCGGGTAGGTTGGGGTGCACGAGCAGCTTGTGATGCAATGCAAATATCTACAGTATTGTTTCGTTGTTGTATTTTACTATCGATCTCCGAAATGTCTGGTTCGCACAAACGCTCCGATGCCAAAAATCTATGAATATGAAGCACGCGCATTGCGTCCAAAATATTCCTACAGTTTTCTACTATTTGATTTGAGCGCATTTGGTACGTTTCATGTGCAAAACTACCTCGGCGTAGTATAAGCTCTCGCCGTAACTCGTTCTTTGCTTCATACAGTGAGAGCATGGATGATGTATCCCGATATAAGTCCCACGACTATGATGCCGCCGCCGAGCAACGTAGTTTCGATTGCGTCGCGGTAGCGCGGCATCTTCAGTATGTATGCTCTCCAGTAGCCCGCACCGTAAAGAATCAGCAGAGTAATGACAACGCTGCACCATATCGCAACTTTTATATCGATGGCAAGTGCCAGTGGAATAATTGATATAAAACTAATGGCAAAATATGACACAAACTCGAGAAAAGCAGGCACGAAATAATAGCGATAGGCACTCTTTTTTTCTTTACCATCAAGCTCATCAAGATAATGTTCACTGGAATACTTAACGCTGGCATTGTTAAAGCCATTTACAATAATGGTAATGATAGCCGTAACCAACAGAACATGCCGGCTCAGTCCGCTAAAGCTCAGCGCCACAACGATACTCGCACCGATAGCAAATCCACCTTCGAACCCTTCGAAAGCAGCCAAAAAACGCTGTGCGCCGAGCGGAATACGAATAGAGCGTCTCCGAGCATGAAGTGGATGATGTTTTGAAGTCGAACTAATTTTTACTGGCATATAGTCAGTGTAGCAAAACCTAGCTATTTGTCTGTATACTACGTAGTAGTGAAACGTTTCTTCTCACCGCAACATCCAGCTAGAATATTCTTAATTACTGGAACCATCACGGCACTCAGTCTCGTGTATGTTGCGACAAGCATGGGTTCAAGTGCATTATTTTTGACGCTGGTACTGATATTAATCGAGATCACATTTAGTTTTGATAACGCCATCATCAATGCTCGTGTTCTAGCTGGGATGACGAAGTTCTGGCAGCAAATGTTTATGACGGTCGGCATGGTTATCGCCGTGTTCGGCATGCGTTTGGTATTTCCAATCTTACTTGTAATGGTCACAGCAAGTCTTGGCGCACGGGAAGTTATCGATCTTGCTCTTAACCAACCAGCACTGTACAGCGAGCGACTCATTACCGCACATCCATACATTGCATCGTTTGGGGGTATGTTCCTTTTGATGCTCGCCATGGCGTTCTTTTTTGATCCAGGTCGCAAAGTACTTTGGCTTAGTGTGATTGAGCGACCGCTGCAGCAATCAGGTAAGTGGTGGGTATATACAGGCATTGGCGTCGCTGTACTGGCAGTATTCACACTTATTCCCGCCAACCACCACCCACAAGAGACATTGATTGCCGGAGCCATTGGTATTGGAATTTTTCTTTTACTGCATGCGCTGACAAATGCCATCAGTGGTACTGAAGCCAAGCAACTTGCCGCAAAGCAAACTGCATGGACAGGATTTATATCATTTATGTACTTACAGGTACTCGATGGAAGTTTCAGTTTCGACGGGGTAATTGGCGCTTTTGCTGTGACCCAAGATGTCGTACTGATCGCGATCGGACTCGGTATTGGAGCATTGTGGGTGCGTAGCCTAACGCTGCTAATGGTACGTCGTCAAACACTCAGTACCTATCGATATCTTGAACACGGAGCTCATTATACAATTCTTGTATTATCATTTGTGTTGTTGTTTGGTTTACTTGTCGATATACCAGAAGTGGTTGCAGGTATCGCAGGATTGATCATCGTCGGACTTTCGATCACAAGTTCAGTTGCAGCGGCAAAACTCGAACAGACGTCGTATTAGCTGGTACGGATTCTGCGATACGCAAACTTGACGTTAACGCGCCAGCTGTCTTTGGCGTCGGTGTCATATTGATTGATGACGCCAGCTTTCACTTCAAGAATCTGTACCAGAGCAGGTTGATAGGGCGCTAACGTCCTGTAGTATACGAGGTCTTGGCTTGTCGGTGCATGACGACTAGGAAACACTGCTTTGAATTTTTGCTTGGCGATATCATCAAAATACGTAGGCTGACCCTTTGGCGGCATGAACTGTTCAGCGACAAGTCCCATCCGAGTAATAATTTTTTTGATGTCAGCCAGATTTAACCGTATTTGACCATCTATATATACAAGCAGGAGTTTCTTTGTCGTCAAGAAAACAGTCGCTTTGGCACTTCGACCTACTGGTATGGCACGAGCAATGACCGTATCTATATCGATCTGCATGCCAAATTTGGATTTTGCGATCTGTTCAATAGCTAGATCATCATAAATATCACTATTCATATCTACTGCCATCATAGCACATTTTCTACAAAGTATTGACATTATTATTGAATGCGGTATAATGTGATTACCTAAGGTTGAGCACCGATGATTCAACCAAGGGTGGTGGGGGCAAATGTGTCAGCGTATGTTACGGTGACACATGTAAACCGCACTTGAGCGAAGCCTTTGCAGGCGATGAGAGCTCAAAGCGCACCTAAGGGTCGCCCGCCGCCGTAACCGTATGACGGCTAGCGGCGGGCGACCGTAGGACTCTGTTCCTCACGGAACGAACATTTGGGAGATTTTCTCCCTCCATAACTTGTTTCCGTTCGATCACGATCAGAGCGGGGATAAGCGGAGAGAGGCGGGAGCCTCGCTCCGGTAGCCACACCGCGGTAAAGGACTAGCTGTCTTAGCCAACGTGTAGCTGCAACAGGGCGGTGCAGGAAAGTCCTGGCGTGAAAACGCAAAACTCATGGAAGACTATCCAGCGACCGTGAGATCTGTACTACCCCTCCGGGGGGTCGATGAGCAAGCCACCGCAAGGAAGCAATGGCAAGCATGCGCTCATCGGCCTCTCGGAGGCATTACCACGAATCTTAGATCACCACCTCTAGCGGTGGTCTTTTTTATTTATCCCAAACCTGAGACAATACATAGAGTGAAACCAGGTGAATTTGACAGACGCTACCGGAAGCTCAATCAGGCTCAAAAAGAAGCCGTCGATCAAATCGATGGACCAGTTATGGTTGTCGCAGGTCCAGGTACTGGCAAGACTGAACTGCTCAGCATGCGTGCAGCCAACATTCTCAAAAAAACAGATACACTGCCGCAAAATATCTTGTGCTTAACCTTCACCGAAAGTGGTGCCAGCGCTATGCGCAAGCGCCTGTCTGACATTATCGGTCCAGACGCTTACAAAGTCGCTATCCATACATTTCACAGCTTTGGCAGCGAACTCATCAATCGCCACGGCGAATACTTTTATAACGGTGCCCGCTTTCAGCCAGCGAGTGATATCAATGTCTATGACATATTATTTGAAATCTTTGAAAGCCTAAGCTACAAAAGTCCGTTAGCTAGTCTAATGAACGGAGAATTTACCTACCTGCAGGATACGATTCAGGTGCTTTCTGAATTAAAGCGTAGCGGCGTCACAAGTGATGAGCTTCTGAAAATTATTGATGATAATGAACGGGTGATTGACAGCTGTGAACGTGAACTAGCCAAAGTTTTCATGAGTCGCATATCTAAAACAACGAAAGATCAGCTTCCACCTATTGCGTTGAAAGTTGCTGAGCTTGAGCTGCGTCCGCTGCCACCGTCAGTCGTACCTCTTTTTGAAACACTAGCGTTGAGTATTTCTCACGCTGTCGATGAAGCCGAGGACACAAATTCAACAAAGCCGATAACCGCTTGGCGCAATAAATGGCTCGAAAAAGACCCACAAGGAAATTTTGTTTTTAAAGACCGCAAACGCGCCGAGAAGCTGCGCGCAGTCGGCTATATTTATCATCAGTACTTATCGAAGATGCAAGAAAAGAAGCTTTTTGACTTTGATGATATGGTGCTCGAAGTCGTGCACGCGCTCGAAGTTATAGATGAACTGCGCTTTAACATGCAGGAGCAATACCTATACATCATGGTCGACGAGTTTCAGGATACTAATATGGCACAAAGTCGTTTATTACGTAGCCTTACAAATAATCCAGCTTCAGAAGGCGCTCCAAATATCATGGTTGTTGGTGATGATGACCAAGCGATATATAGCTTTCAAGGTGCTGAGATAAGTAATATTTTGCAGTTTAGAGGCTTATACGAAACAACAAAATTCATTACGCTTACCGACAACTACCGTTCAACAGATATCGTGCTCACCAAAGCACGCAGTGTCATACAACTTGGCACCGAACGGCTCGAGCGATTAATTCCCGAGCTGGATAAGTCACTGACTGCACATCGATCTGATATAGCCTCGACAGTTGATCTTCGCGAGTTCGCAAATCAAAGCGCCGAGAAGCAGTGGATAGCCCAAGATATTAAAGCTAAGATCGAAACCGGGCTGCAAGCAGACGAAATTACCATTATTGCTCGGCGTCACCACGAACTCGTCGGACTGTTACCGTATCTATCTGACGAAGGCATTGCCGTCAACTACGAACGCCGGGAAAATGTGCTTGATAATGCAATCGTACTCCATCTTGAGCTACTAGCCAAAATCATCGTCAATCTTGGCATCGGTAACCACGATGAAGCCGAGGCGTTACTCCCTGAACTTCTCGCCGATCCTGCTTGGGGTATTGCGCCAAAACAGCTTTGGCAGATGAGCCTCGAATGCAGTCAAAAGCATATCAGCTGGATGCAGTACATGGAGCAGCATGAAGCTTTACAGCCGCTATTTACGTGGCTTGCTGATATGGCGACTCGATCACTAATCATGCCTGTCGAGCCATTAATTGACATGCTACTTGGTACGCCAACTGATGACGAGTGGGTCTTTACGTCACCGCTGTATGAAACGAATTTCTCGACTGAAAGTTTTACAAAGACGCCAGCACGCTACCTCGAGTTACTTGGGGCGTTGCAAATAATACGCGATAAACTGCGCGAACATTCATCGACAGAAGTGCTCAAATTAGCTGATTTTATTGACTATATCGCGACGCAGCGTTCACTCGGCAATACCATCGTCAATGTCGTTGGACGCAGCTCAACAGCTAAAAATCGTATTAACCTTATGACCGCTCATAAATCAAAAGGCATGGAATTTGATCATGTATATATATTGGGTTCGATCGACAGTTCATGGGGTGAAACGGTACGCTCTCGCTCCAGACTGATCAGTTATCCCGAAAACCTTCCGATTCGACCAGCAGGTGATACCTTCGATGAAAGACTCAGACTCTACTACGTTGCCATGACCAGAGCGCGTACGACGCTGACACTAACATATAGTACGCATGCCGAAAATGATACGACGACTGCACGTGCCTCATTCCTAAGTGGTGAAAATTGGCAGCCGTCGCAGCAAATGTCAGCTCCATCAGACGAGCAAGTGCAACGCGCCGCTGAGCTTGCTTGGTACAGCCCGCTCGTTGATATTAACCATGAATCAGCTCGTGATATGCTGGCACCAATCTTAGAGCGGTACAAATTGTCAGCGACGCATCTCAACGCATTTCTTGATGTGACCCGTGGTGGCCCATCACACTTTCTGATGCAAAACTTACTGCGCTTTCCGCAGGCGATGAGTGCAAACGCAGCTTACGGCTCGGCAGTGCACCGCACGTTGCAGCAAGCTCATGGGCATTTTGCAGCGACAGGCCACAGCCGACCGATCGAAGATATACTGCGAGACTTCGAGACGAACCTCGCTGATATGCGTCTAACTACCAAAGAATTCGATGCTTACCTCAAACGCGGCAGCGACAATCTCGCCCGCTTTTTTGCCGTAAATTATGACTCCTTTACCACGGCTCAGCGTTCTGAAGTGAGTTTTGCAAATCAGCACAGCATGCTCGGCAGCGCTCATTTGACCGGATCACTCGACTTGATATGTATTGATGACAAAACACGTACGATGCAGGTGACTGACTACAAGACTGGCAAGCCAAGCCATAGCTGGAAAGGAACGACTGATTTTGAAAAAATCAAACTACACAAATACCGCCAACAACTCCTCTTTTATAAATTGCTGGTTGAACAGTCACGTGACTACAGTAAGTACTCCGTAGATACCGCCGTCTTGCAATTTGTCGAACCTACACATGCTGGTGACATAGTTTCACTTGGTATCGACTTTGATAGCGAAGAACTCGAACGATTCTCACGGCTGGCGCAAGTGGTTTACGATCGGATAATTGCCTTTGATCTACCAGATATAAGTTCTTATGAGCAGTCGTATAAAGGCATACTTGCATTTGAAAATGATCTGCTCGGTGCATCTTGACTAAATAGCAGCAAAAGTATATACTTAGATTGCTTCACTCATTTGAAGTAGTAGATATGAGCGTACACCTTATGCGCGCTTGTATCTGCTACTCAATGCAAAGTGAATGCACCTTTCACAACATTGGGGCAGTAGGTTGGCACAAACCAATTTTTCCGTCAGAACTCTCTTAGCAACCGCTCAGAGAATGAATTCAACCAGAAGGAAAGTACGCCATGTACAAGACCGAAGGGCTGAAACTACCCAGCGGGAACTTTGACGTTGAAGCAACGTGTGAGAAGGGACACACGTTCTACAAGCGTCGAGGAGACAAGAACGAATACAAGTGTCCGTATCCTCACTGATGTTCCAACACATCGAGGAGTAAAACTCCTCGAGCAAGCCTCTTCGGAGGCGTCGTAGGTGACCTGCCCCCAGGAAAGGGATTGTGGAACCAGCGACGCACCGTGGCGTAGAGTTTGGTCACCCCCGACTAAGCTCCGTCGCCCGATGAGGGAGGGATCCGACGTTGCAAAGCGTCCCATTCCTCGGCCGGGCCATCCGCCCACGTCCCCGTTCGCGGGTGGCCCGGCCTAGACTTTCGTAAGTACCAGTTTGAGCACATTTGCTCCTAGTACGCCGCTATATGTGAGCTTTTGCTCCACGACGCGAAGAACCCGCCTTTTAACAAGGCGGGTATTACATATCATGGTATAATATTATTTAGTAATGCAGAATATTTGGCACACACTCCCGAAGCCTTTTTTTATTTTGGCTCCAATGGAAGCCGTCACTGACGTCGTGTTTCGTCATGTCGTCAAACAAGCCGCCGCGCCCGATGTATTCTTTACTGAATTTACAAATGCCACCGGCTGGACGCATGCCGGTAACAAAGCCATTGGCCAGCGGCTCGTCAAGACAGACGATGAGCATCCGATCATCGCACAAATCTGGGGTGGTGAACCCGGTGATATGGCAAAGCTCGCAGCTCACTGCAGAGAACTTGGTTATGACGGCATCGATATCAATATGGGTTGCCCCGCAAAGAGTGCCATTAAAAGCGGTGGCTCTGCACTGATTCGCAATCCACAGCTGGCCGCCGAATCAATCGCTGCCGCCAAAACCGCCGGCTTACCTGTCAGCGTCAAAACGAGACTTGGTTATACGCGTGTCGACGAATGGCGCGACTGGATGACGCACCTACTGAACCAAGACATCGTCAATCTGACGATCCACTTACGTACCAAAAAAGAAATGAGTAAAGTGCCAGCTCACTTCGAACTAATTCCGGCTATTAAGCAGTTACGTGATGAGATTGCACCAACAACACTAATCACTATCAACGGCGACATCAAAGACCGCGCACACGGTGAAGCTTTGGTGCGAGAGACTGGTGTCGATGGCGTCATGATTGGACGGGGCGTATTCCATAATCCATTTGCGTTTGAACATATACCTCGCGGGCACACAAAAGAAGAGTTGCTAGCGCTGCTTGAATATCAGCTGGCGCTATTTGATACCTATGACACGCCTCTAACTCCGCGAAAGTTTGATCCTCTAAAACGATTCTTCAAAATTTATATACGTGACTTTGAAGGCGCGGCAGAGCTACGCGATATCTTAATGCGAAGTAAAGATACCGATGAGACTCGAAAAATACTGGGACTGTAATGTTTTTAAATAAAGATAAAGCGCCATATGAAATATATGTTAATATGCGTAAAGCAGGCTTAGGTGCTGAATATGGTTTAGATTACTGTATGCCGGACGAACCAGTCGATTATGTAACCCGTTTACTCGTGTCAAACTTTGTAGTACCCCATGATGGCTACAATGAGGTAGTGCAATCCCAAAACGTAGGCTCCGTTACGTACGGACTTACTCCTCAAGGGGCTCTGCCGTATCGTATTGAATTTACAAATGTTGATCTTGCTCATCGATCTAAAAGAACTATTCATGGTATAAATCACAGACTAACAACTGAATGTGCAAAATTGTATAGGTTAGATATCAGACGTAAAAGGATAGTTCTAATGGCACATCAGGTTGTTGCAAAAGGTATTATCGTCGATGTCGTCGACGAAGACTAGCGACATTGAGTCGAACTTGGTGTCGGTCAATGAGTGCTGAGGCTTTTTCAAGCTCAACTGCTGAGGTGGCGTTTTTTTGCATCGCTAGCGCCTTATCAAGTGCGGCTTTGCTTTCAGCTTCGACAATATCATCACCATGATCCGCCTCATCGACGAGCACGCGAACGCGTTTTTGATCGATATCAATCACTCCGCCTGAGACGGCAAAATATTCGAGCTTGCTGTCTGCATCGCCCTTGTTGTAGCGTACAGTGATAGCGCCAGGTATAGCAATCGTCACTAATGGCTCGTGTCCAGGAAATACACCAATCGGGCCAGCTGCGGTCGGCAGCTGGACTTCATAGACATCCTGATCGATCTTTGCGCCGGTTAAGGTTACTAATTCAAGTTTCATGCCAACTAATCCTTCTTTTCAGAAAGTGGGCCAGGTGCCATGTAGAACCAGCTCTCTGGCTTCGCGTCGTATTTGCCACTGAGAATATCTTCGGTATCTTTGATGGTATCTTCGAGCTTACAATACACTCCAGTGTTACCGGTAAATTGCTCGGCGACATGGAATGGCTGCGCAAAGTATCGTTGCAATCGTCGAGCGCGGTTAACAGTTTTCTTTTGCTCTTCTGAAAGTTCATCCATACCGAGAATCGCAATGATATCTTGCAGGTCTTTGTATTCCTGCAGGACACGCTGAGATTCACGAGCAACCGCGTAATGCTTTTCACCAACGATCTCAGGATCAAGTGATGTGGAGGTTGAATCTAGTACGTCAACAGCAGGGTAAATACCAATTTCTGTTAAAGCACGGTTCATTACGATCGTTGCATCAAGGTGAGCGAAGGTGGTTGCTGGCGCTGGGTCAGTCAAGTCATCGGCTGGTACATAGACGGCCTGTACCGATGTAATAGAACCTTTTTTCGTCGATGTAATACGCTCTTGGAGCATACCCATTTCTTGTTGCAAGTTCGGCTGGTATCCAACAGCTGACGGCAACCGTCCAAGTAGGGCTGATACTTCAGAACCAGCTTGCGTATAACGAAAGATGTTGTCGACAAAGAGTAGGACGTCTTTTCCTTCGTCACGGAAGGCTTCGGCCATTGCAAGACCTGAGAGCGCGACACGGAGACGAGCTCCAGGTGGCTCGTTCATCTGTCCAAAGACAAGTGAGGTTTTACCGAGTACGCCGGCTTCTTCCATTTCTTCGTAAAGATCTTTTCCTTCACGGGTTCGTTCACCAACACCAGCAAACACAGAGTTTCCTGAGTGATATTTGGCGATATTGTTGATCAGTTCTTGGATAAGCACGGTTTTACCGACACCAGCTCCAGCGAATAGACCAGCCTTTCCACCTTTGGTGAGCGGGGCAATTAGGTCGATGACCTTGATACCAGTTTCGAGAATTTCAGCGGTGTTACTTTGCTCAGAAAGAGCTGGTGGTTGGCGGTGAATTGGTGCGCGCGGACCTTTTGGCGCTGGTTTTTCATCAATTGGATTACCGACGACGTCAAACATGCGGCCTTGTGTCTCTTCACCAACAGGGACGCTGATTGGCGCGCCAGTGCTGACAACTTCTTGACCGCGCTTGAGTCCATCGGTACTTTGTAAACTAATTGTGCGTACCGTGCGTTCATCGAGATGCTGTGCGACCTCGAGTGTGATAGTTCGCTTGTTGTGTTCGATATGTAGTGCATCGTAGATAGCAGGTAATTGACCGGCTGGGAATTCTACGTCAACGACCACACCGACCACTTGGGTAATGCTTCCGTTCTGTGTTTTCATCATTGTCTCCTTCATCTTATTTCATTGCCTCCGCGCCACTGCTGATCTCGGCGAGTTCCTGCGTAATAGCAGCTTGACGAGCCTTGTTCATTTCGAGTGTGAGATCATCTACGAGGTCACTCGCGTTATCGGTCGCGTTCTTCATTGCTAGCATACGCATACTCCACTCGCTTGACTTTGCATCGAGAAGCGCTTGAAAAAGTTGTGCACCCACCAAACGATAGACGACGTTTTCAAGCACAGTCTCAGCGTCAGGTTCAAATTCGACTTCGTCGGTTGTACTAGCAGCATCCTCGGTAGCTTGACCGGCTGGCAGTAAGCGCTCAGTTTTAGCAACTTGCGAAATGCTACTGACAAATTCGGTGTATACCATGTCGACAGCATCGACGTCGCCTTCAGAAAATAACTTGTACGCCGTATCGAGTGCGCCGCGCATTTCCGTTCCCTCGAGATGATCTGGTAAGTCTTCATATGCTCCAACAATCTCGGCATCTTTGAGGCGTGTGACGAATTGCGATACTTTACGGCCAACAGATATCGTCGTCGTTTTGATACCAGCTTTGTCATCAGCGATTAATTCGCGGATATAAAGCTTACTGACATTGGCGTTGTATGCTCCAGCCAATCCGCGGTCGCTGGCGATGACGATCAACAAACGTTTTTTGATAGGACGAGTTTGAAAGAGCGGATGTTGCTTTGTTGCGCCAACTTTTGATAAGTGAGCCAAGATTTCACGAGCAGTTGTTGTGTAGGCTGCGGTTTCTTTGGCCGCGTCCTGCGCACGGCGCATCTTTGAGGCTGCAACCATCTGCATGGCTTTTGTAATCTGCTTGGTACTTTTGACCGAGCGAATACGACCTTTCAGCTGTTGCTGAGATGCCATCGACTAGCCCTCAAAGCCTTTTGCAGCTGATTTTGCTACTTTATCAATGATCTTCGCGACTGCTGATTCCTTATCGACTTTTTCAGAACCCTTACTGAGTTCTTGCATGTCTTTTTTGTGATCAGTCCATAGTTTGGTCAATAGTGCAGCTTGTGCATCTTTGATTTTCGCAACTGCCACACCGTCAAAATGACCGTTAGATACAGCGTAAATAGATGCAACTTGCTCCCAGACACTCATTGGCTGGTACTGGTGCTGCTTGAGCAGTTCAGTAAGTCGTTGACCGCGATCAATTTGGGCTTTGGTCGCCTCATCAAGATCTGAGCCAAATTGTGCGAAGCTCGCGAGCTCGCGGAACTGACTGAGTCCAAGCTTGAGGCCGCCACCGACACTTTTGACCGATTTGGTCTGCGCGTCACCACCGACACGAGAGACGGAAAGTCCAGCTGAGATTGCCGGGCGAATACCTTGGTTGAAGAGGTCGGTTTCCATAAATATCTGACCATCGGTAATCGAAATAACGTTGGTTGGAATGTAGGCCGAAATATCTCCCGCTTGCGTCTCAATGATAGGCAGAGCCGTTAGAGATCCAGCACCAAGCTTGTCGCTCAGTTTTGCTGAACGCTCAAGAAGGCGAGAGTGCAAATAAAAGACATCACCTGGGAAAGCTTCACGTCCGGGTGGACGGCGAAGAAGCAGTGACATTTGACGATACGCAACAGCGTGCTTCGTCAGGTCGTCATAAATCATTAGCGCGTGTTCACCCTTGTCACGGAAATATTCACCCATCGCGGTTCCGGCGTACGGTGCGAGATATAAGAGTGAAGCCGAGTCAGCTGGGCCAGTTGCCACCACGATTGTTTGATCCATCACACCTTCAGATTTGAGTCGTTCGACAAGGCGAGCAACTTTTGAAAGCTTTTGACCAATCGCCACGTAGACGTTTACAACGCCAGTCTTTTGCCGTGCTTGGTTGATCATCGTATCGATCGCAATGGCTGTTTTACCAGTTTGACGGTCACCGATGATGAGCTCACGTTGACCACGGCCGATAGGGAACATAGCATCAATCGCCATGATACCGGTCATCATTGGTTCGTGGACATGTTTTCGACCGATTACACCAATCGCTTCACGTTCAACAAGACCAGTTTGCTTTGTCATGATTGCTGGGCCGCCGTCAAGAGGACGACCAAGTGGATCAACCACGCGACCTAGTAGTTCTTCACCGACGGGTACTTCAAGGAGTACTCCCTTCAGACGAACGGTGTCACCAGCAGAGACCTGGCTGTCGTCACCGAGGATAACAGCACCAATTTGGTCTTCTTCGAGGTTGAGCGCGAACGCTTCAACAACCCCTGATTTTGTATCAATGGACAACACTTCGCTGTAGCCAGCGCCTGCAAGACCATGCACCCAGGCAACGCCATCACCAACACGGATGACAACACCTGCGTCTTTTAGTCCTTCAGTTGACTCGAGCTTGGCGATTGCCGCTTCGAGTTCTCCAGATAATTCTTTTACATTCAATTCAGCCATAATTCCTCTTTCTTACACCATCAATTTCTCGAGTTTAGTCTTGATACTCGCATCTAGCTGCGCATCTGGCAGACTCAATTTCATACCACCGATAATACTTTCATCGAGTATTTCCTCGATCGTCACTTTGGTGACGCCGGGGTAGTGGGCTTTTACAAAAGCTTCAATTTCTGCCGTAGCTGCTGATTGCAGCGGCCTCGCTACAGTGACACGCACTACCGCGATACCGCGGCTTAGCAGTGCCGTTTCAATGTCGCGCACGACGAGCTCTGCTTCATTTGTACGTCCAGACTCTACTAAGTATGCAGCCAGCTGTTCAAGCGGTGCCGGAACGTTAGCCTGGATTTGGTCAGCCGTGTACTGGGCGAGTTTACGTCGAGAAATTTTTTGTGCCATAGGTTACTTTTGAGCCCCTTCGACTGATTTCTTGATAAGCGCTTCGTCAAGTTTCGCATCAGCAACACCTGCCGTAGCGATAGACGCAGCTTGTTTGACAAGACGGAGCGTATCTTTTTCGAGTGAGCGTTTAGCAGCCAGTACTTCTTTTTGCATCTGCTCTTGTGCTTCGGCAACGATGCGCTCAGATTTGTTCTTTGCAGATAACTCAGCTTTATCAACCATAGCCGATGCCTCATCCTTTGCTGTCGCAACGATGTCAGAAGCTTCTTTGCGTGCTTCTTTGAGGGCATCTTCAACACGCGCCTCAGCGGCTTCGGCTTTTTTCTCGGCAGCAACAGCCGCTTTGGTACTTTCTTCGATCTTTTCTTTGCGGTCGTCTACTGCTTTAAACAAAATAGGGAAAACAAATTTTGAGAGTACGACTACCAATATCACAAATGCGATAATCTGAAAAATCAGCAGCTGCAAATCAATACCGAGCGCACTGAAAAGATTTCCTGATTGAGCCTCAGGCTGCGTAGTTTCAGCGAATTGGGTAAATGAATGTATCATGTAGCGTCAGTTCAGTTACCTTAAATAAACTTCGCGATAATAGCAACGACGATACCGATGATAGCGAGTGAGTCGGCGAAGACGATCGCGGTGATCATGAGGGTACGAATGTTACCAAGTTGTTCTGGATTACGACCAAATGCGTTGAGTGCACCCATGCCGATAAAGCCGATTCCCATTGCAGCTCCTAGTGCTGGAAGTCCGTATGTTAGACCAAATGCTAATGCGTCCATGTTATTATTTCTCCTTTAAATTGTTGTCTTAAATTGTATCATCTCTGATGGATCGGGGTTGATTGCTCCGCGTATCGTGCTCATGCTCGGCTACACTGCTACGTCTCCCGTGTCTTTTTTGCTCTCAGTAGGATGATCGTGTGAATCGCCATGGCTTTCAACAGCCAGGGAGGTAAAGATAACGGTCAAGATAAAGAAGACATACGCCTGAATGAACCCGATAAACAGCTCAAACGCCATGAAGACAGGTAGCAGCGCGATTGCGACATAGCCAGTCAGCACGGTGATAATGAGCAGCAGAATTTCCCCGGCAAAACAGTTACCAAATAAACGCAAGCTGAGTGCCGTATAGCGTGAGATTTCACCAATGAATTCAAGGATCCCTTCGAAGCTACCGATTGGATCTTTGAGCGGATTACGAAGATATCGCTTCGCGCTACCGATCGGACCGTGCACTTTATAGGCGAATACTTGCACCACTACCATCACGATCAGTGCCATTGCGAACGTAAAGTTCAAGTCAGCGGCGATCGATCGAAGCAACGGGACACCATTTAGCTTAATAGTATCAAGTCCAGGCAAAATACTCATCCAATACGATATGAGCGTAAAAAAGAATATAGTCAGTGCTAAGGGTGCTACTTGACGAGCAAGTTTTTTATCAGGGATCACACTTTCAATTTGGGAGAGCATCCCTTCAAACGCCCATTGGACAAGTCCGACAAAGCGATTGTATCGATTTGCTTTGAGCATTTTTACGGTGTAGCCAAAGATACCGATAAGGATAAGTAGTCCGACGAGTCCGGTAAGCATAGCATTAGTGACTGGGAAACCAAATAGAGTAAATACCTCTTGTGAGGCAAGATGTATTTCGATACCGGAAGCAAAGTTATTTATCATTCGTTTTTACATTCTGTAACTGTTTTCGTACCAACAAAGCGGCAAGAGCCGTACCAATCACGAGTCCGAGGACAGTAAGCCATGGTTTTGTACCCCAGCTAACATCTCCCCATACTCCAAGCAGCAGGCCGCCTATTGTTGGCACAAACATCCTCCAGGTGGTATCTGCCATAGTACCGAGCAATAAAATTACCGGCTGCAAAGTCGGTGGTGATTGATCATCACTTTTTGGTAATGATTTAGTCATACGTTACACTATATATAGTATCAGGAGATAACTATTTTGCCTAGACGCAACCGACAACAAGAGCATAACTCACTTAAAAATTATTCGCTCCGTCAAGCAGATATTTGCCGAGCAAAGACCGGTGCATTCGCGACTGAAAAAATAGCCCTGCGAGAGGCTGACAGGCGTATGCTCAGTGACATGAACCTTGAACTAAGCGTCTATGCGTGTGGCATTTGTGGCAAGTGGCATTTGACCAGCCAAATTAATTGATATATAATGTATAGTAAATAAGAACATCGAAGGGGTACAAATAAAATGAGCGAATCTTCTACAGCATCACCAACCGTCACAATCTACAGCACTAGCTGGTGTGCCTTCTGTGCAACCGAAAAGCAGTGGATGGACAAACTAGGCGTAAAATACATTTCTAAAAACATCGAAGAAGACAAAGATGCCGAAAAAGAGCTGCTCGAAAAGCTAGGCGGTAATTTCCAGGGTGTTCCAGTTACCGACGTGGCTGGAGACATTATTCTCGGCTTTGACCGCCCAAAATTGCAAGCGGCTTTTGATAAAAACAACCTCGTTCCAGCAACTGAGTAGTATTTGGAGATACATGCGTATGCAGATATTGTATTATGCACAATTTAGTGTATAATAATGTTTTATGCGCTATCCAGCTGAAGCCTTTCTCGACGCAGCCCCGCCAAGACTCATGGGGTCTGAAATAGAATGTAACCCTCCAACACTACCGCCAGAAGAGCATGAATGGAAAGACCACCTTATTCGTGGATCAAAAGTATTCAAAGATGGTAAATTAAGTTTGCTCACACGGCCATCATTTAACAAGACAAATGGATTATGGCTACCAACTGGAGGTAGACTCTATTGTGATGAAAACAGACTTCTAGAAGTAGCTTCAGCTGAGTGCATTGATGCTCGTGAAGTAGCCTTGCAAGAAGCTCTTGGGTTGTATGCAGTACGCACTTTGGTACAAGAATATTGTGCGCTGCGCGGTGAATCTCCTGCTATATCAGCCCGAACTGGCAGATCAACCCCGAACGGTAATATAAATGTCGGTCCGACAAGCGGCTATCATGAAAATTATTATGCTCACTTGCCCGAGGTATATGAATACGAACGCAACGATACATATACTCAGTGCTTATTAAGCTATTTAGCAACCAGATCCATTTGGGCAGGTAGCGGTGTAATGAAAAAGGCTGGTTACAGAACATCACAGCGCGAATCACAAGTGTTGTTTCAGCCATACATTTCAGAAAAAGAGTCTAAGTTTTCAAGCTTTCATATGCGCACAGTTGATGGCATGAAACCCCCATTTATCCCACAAAGAATTAGAGGACAGAAAATGGGGAGACTTGAAATTCGTAGTGGCGAATTTTCTACATCCGAAGACTGTACCGCACGTATGTTCGCGATGACGTCACTGGTGCTCCGTATGATAGAGAAGGGTAGGTTTCCTGGTAAATTGTTCCTTGAAGATCCTGAAACCACTTATCATGTGAGCACAGATTATTCGGAGCAAAGTTACTTAGCTGATGGTACATTGCTAACCGCCGCGGAGCATCAACAGAGAATTGCAGGCGCAGCCATTGAATTTGCAAAATCATTTACTGACATACCCCGTGAGGAGATTGATGCGGCCAGGTATGTATACGAAACTTGCAGCAATATACATGAGTTTATCACCCATCCAGACAGAGTCCCTGAAGAAATTATTTCTATTGAGTGGGCGCGCAAATTATTGAGCATCCAGGAACGAATAGGCGTTATAGCCGTTAATTCGCTAGAGGGAGGACTCCTTCGTACTGCCGCACTACACGATGCAAATTGGGAAAATTTGCTGTCGCCGTCTGCCAATTATGACTTTATTCGTAGAATAGACGCAGCAGGCACAGCCATCGAATCCTATGTACTTCCTGAAACGCGAGCTCGTCTACGAACAAGCCTTTTATCCGCAGCTACAGGTTCGATAGATTGGGATTATCTGATTCATCGCACAGAAGGTCCGATCGTTATGGATGATCCATATGAATATGATGAAGTAGCTTAATATATAGCCTCAAATACAAAATCATTATGCTTGCAGCAGTGCAACGATAAAGCTATATTTTTATAATGACTCAGTATGAGCGCCCCACTCCAAGCGAAACTATCTCTACTCGATACATTCAGTGTCGCCTACCTAACAGTGAAACTCTCGATACTTATTTAAACAGCAGCTCTAAGAAAAAAGTTCTTTTTTCAGATACTGACGATAGTGGTTCACCAATTGACTCAATCGAAATTACTCATGGAATATGTGAGGATGGATTCGATGATTTACAAGCAACTATTAGTATAGGAAGATTTCATCTAGACACAGAGTGGCAAAAATCGCTGTCTGCATCATTTCGTAGGGTATTGAGTGCAAGGGGTTATGAAATTTACCAGCTCGGTCATGACGAAAACAATTTTTTTGTGTCGCTGGATGACAGTTATGCCGTCAGGATTAATTTTAAGTCAGAAATGGCGAATGGCTGCGTAGAAGCGACATTAGTAAAAATGCACGAGCTAGCAATGTTTGCAAACAAACCTGTTAAGAGAGACATAGAATCAGAAAACTCTGGCAACAGATCTGCAACGTTAACTTGTTTTCTAGAGAGATGGCAATTGACCGTTGATGAAATCATACACTTGCACGGCGCTGGTTATGATATGCAATACCCTAAAATCCTCGATATTGGTCCGATTGATCAGCTTGATAACGACAGTGGTGCGAATAAAAAAAGAAGCTTTAATGTAGAGTACGCAGTACAACCTGAGGATGAATTTGATTCGGTTGGCGGATATGAAGCCACTAAGCAGACTCTTAATAGGATTGCTGCGACCATGACTAACCCAGATATAGCCAAGCGATTTGGTGTACAACCGAATCGACATTTTATGCTTTATGGACCTCCCGGCACAGGAAAAAGTAGTTTTGTTGCTAAATTTGCTGCAAAAATAGATGCCGAGCTCACAGAAATCAATTCTTCCTCCATCGTCGAGAAGTGGGTTGGAGCTTCTGCTCAAAATATACGAAAAATTTTCGATGACATATGCGAAAAAGAATCGTTGCAAGTAATTTTTTTCGAAGAATTTGATGTCATTGCAAAAAAAGGTAACCTGAACAATCCAGAACGTGAATCAGTACGCAAAGAACTCGGGATTGCTCTAGATGATGTATCGAAAAAATATCCTAACGTCATAGTTGTAGCAGCAACTAATATGAGTATTGACGATCTGGAACCTTCTTTAGTGCGTGCCGGACGCATAGAACCAATAGAGGTGGGCGTTCCTACCGCACAAGATCGTTCGCTTATCTGGGCTTATCAACTGAAGTTATATACTAATTTGTACAACGAAAATTTACCGCCACAAGATGAATTATTTGTATTTGAAGATATTGATCTAGCCCAACTCGTCCTACAAAGCGAACATATGACAGGTGCTGATATAGTTGGAATCATTCAGTGGGCTATGCGAATTAAATTAGACATATTTCTAAAACATGGGACATTCTCGCCGATAACGCATTCACTACTTGAATGTGGGATACAGCAGCAACGACAACGGTAAATTCTGCGACTTTTGTTTTTTAACTTTACTCTCCAACTTTACAGATATCGCCACCTATATTTTTCTGGAAATACCCATCGTGGCTTACGTATAATATCGCGCCTGAATACTTTTTTAGAGCCGTTTCGAGCTCTTCGATGCTTGGAAGATCAAGGTGATTGGTAGGCTCGTCGAGCACAAGTAGTTGGGGTTCATTAGCAAGCATCTGAATCACTTGCAAACGAGCTTTTTGACCACCAGATAATTTTGAAACTGGCACGTGACCATCACCTTCATTAAATAAGTAATCGCTCATGAGATTGCGAATCTTTGTATCGCTGATCGATAGACCGCGGTCGAGATAGACGCGCTCGATCGCTTTGATCAGCGGCAATTCAAAATACTCGTGGGTGACTTCTTGTTCGTACACCCCGATACGCACCTTTGTATCGACTTCAATTTCACCCTCATACGTGGTGATATCGGCACCTGTACCTAGCAGTGCTTTGATCAGCGTTGATTTACCGGCGCCGTTCCGGCCGCGTAGCTCCAATGCTTCGCCTTCACGTAGATCAATATTGATACCAGCAAACAGGGGAGTCGTATAACCGAGTGACAGATCGCGGACTTTGACAAGCACGTGCTTAGACCGTGACTCATCGTTTTTGAGGTTCATGCGAATGTTTTTGGCCTTAAACTTATCGTATTGACCAGCAACTTTATAATTCAAATTTTCGACGGATTCTTTGTCGATCCAAAAGGTCGGCTTTTCTTTTGCCTGCAACTGGGCAAGTTCAAGGCGAGATTGTTCTTCAAGGCGTTTAAACTTCTGTATCGTTTGCGGATTACGAGATTTTTCTTTGAAACGCTGGTATTCGATCACTTTCGCTTTGAGGTTGACGATACGTTTTTCGATCATCTCAAACTCATTCATAGCCGTGCCCGTGCTGTGTGCATTTTGTTTGAGATACGCGTCGTAATTTCCTTTGAAACTCTGCGAACCACCATCTTTGAGCTCGATAATCCGATCGACTTGCGCCAATACATCACGGTCGTGAGTGATCACCAGCATGGCTTCACGGGCGCTACTCATCCAGTCAATAAACTGTTGTTTAGCAATATAATCCATGTGGTTCGTCGGCTCATCAACAAGTGCGAGATGCGCGTCTGAGTGCATCACTTTGACGACTTCGACGAGACGTTTTTGACCACCAGATAAGGTCGAAAATGGACGGTGCGCAATTCCAACAAGCTGGAAATTATCAAGTTCGCGCTCAATCTGCTCTTCGATCTGGTAAAAACCTTTGTCATCAAATCGTTGCAGTGCTTCAGTGTATTCGTTGATAAGCTTCATATCGTCACCCATCGTTTCGGGGTACGTTTCGATGATGTGGCTCAAGCCAGAATATTCAGGCAAACCAGTAAGGACATACTGCAATACAGTCATATCGCCGACATTATGGTGCTCCTGCTCGGTGGCAACCACTGTCGTTCCGCGTTTATATATGACGTCACCAGTAAAGTCTTTGTCTGCCCCAGTCAGCAACCCAAAAAGGGTTGATTTACCGACACCATTACGGCCAATCACACCGACTTTTTCGGCATCATCGATCGAGAACTTGATATTTTTCATCAAGCTTTTTGGGCCGAAACTTTTTTCGGTGATAGTAATATCAGCAATCATTTTATGTAGTATAACAGAGGTAGTTCAATTTGTATACTTGACAAAATATATAATATACTGTATAATGATACCTTTCGCACAACCGTGCTGCATCCGTACTATCCCCGACAGGGGAGAGGGAGCATAGCCCAATGCGCGCCATCGTTCGTACCGTGCCAGTTCGTGTCGAGTTCATCGTCTGCAAGGCGGGCTGCGTGATGGAGGTCATCTCCTACATGCGGGTCGGGATCGAGATCGAGCTCATCAGCCCGCAGGCCACGAACCCGTACGACCACTGGAAGCTGTCGCTCGAGCAGATCGACAACATGGACAAGGACGAGCTACCGTCGCTGAGTGACTTCTTGAGGTTGACCGAGAGGTACACCATGCAGAACCCAGCGCCCAAGAGCTGGCCATTCTCGTCGGACATGCTGCACAGCTACATCGACCCCAGGAGGTTCAACTCCAAATAGAACGGAGAGAGCACGTGAACGCGGCATCAGCCGCTGGAAAAGCCACCGGAGCAGTCGAATTGTTCGACCGCCCGACGCCGGCTTGTCCGGCGGCTTTTTCATTGCCGCAAAATATTTTTATCGCCGCTGCAGTAAAGAGAGTATTTGAGCAACTTTATTTGAACTATCGATGAGACCGTGTGACTCATTGAGCAAGACAAGCCTGACACCAGATAGGCCTAATTCGCGGTATAGTCTCATCGCGAATTCAGCCGCTTCTTTTTCTGGTGCAACGTGACTTTGATTGCCACTTATGACATACACTTCAGTAGTCTCATTGATTATTTCGCGTTCGCGAGCCGTTTTCATGTCGTCAAACACGGGTGCCTTAGCGAGGCCAATCGGGTAGGTTAGGTAGGCTGATGAATGCAGCAGTTTCTCTTTTGGCAGGATTGGTCCGCTACCGGGTCGTGTCATCCAATCCGCATTCTCGTCAAAATAACTTCCCCATTTTGCCGCTTCAAGCGCAAAGCGCGCCATAATCGTCACAGGTGAATGTGATTTTGTTAATCCTTCCCATAACACGATCTTTTTTACGAAGGTTGATTCTGGCGCGGTTGCAGCCATAGCCGCACTCAACGCCACGCTCTGCGAGTAACCGATCACTGTATATTCAGATTGTTTCGGATCAACCGCCTGCCACTGTGCCTCAGCTACCAACGAAAAATCGCCTGCACGTATCAGGCGAGACGTCTCATGAGGAAGTGGACGTGCGTGAGGCCCAATTCCAGGAGTATCGATTGCCGTAAATTGCGCTGCATCCATTGCCTCTGCCATGATAGCGTAGCGCATAAGCGCGTCAGGACGAGAAACGAACTCCGACCATGGCAAGCCAAAGAGTACATGATCACTCCCACCCTCACGATCGACGACAGCTTTTTGGAGGTCACCAAGCTCTGTTGGTACTACCTTTAACGTGGCCAAGCTTTCTGGACGCTGTGGCTCTGGGGAGTTGACTAATTGAAGATGTTCTACGGCAAACATTCACAGTATTATATCATATACTAATCACTTTACAACCATGTAGTATACTTATGAAATGATTGCTCCTTCTCATTCCCAGCACCGCGACCTGGACGGTATACACTACTGGACTTACGGTGTTAAAGATGCACAGCCTCTTCTACTAATTCATGGTTTTACTGGAAGCCACGAAGGATTTCAATATCTCGTACCGACACTTGAAAAGAAATTTTATATTGTTATTCCAGACTTACCTGGATTTGGCAGTAGCAACCATGCCCAAAAACCGTGGACTATTGATAGTATCGCCAAGCAAACGAATGAATTTGTGAGCAAATTACAGCTACCGCAAAAACCAATCGTACTATCGCATTCTATGGGCGGACTTGTCGCAGCAAGTATGCTAACGCAAAATCCAGAACTTTTTGCAAAGAAAACGATATTTTTAAGCCCGGTTGCGTCGCGCATCAAATGGCTCGATAGCCGTAAAATTGGCGCCCTCGCAGGACGACTGCAGTTTTTTGTTGGCTACAAAATTCCGCGCGTGGGACCACACGTGCTTCGGAGCCGCATACTGTCACGCGCAGCTACCAGCATTATTATGACGACAAAGGACAAAGCGTTACGAGAAACTATCAATCAGCATCATTTTAAAAATCTCGATTACATTTCTAGTGCGAAGTATTATCATGACCTACATGTCAATATCACTGGCCGCGGTGCTCTCGACTATAGTGAAGGGCTCAAGTCGTATGACGTAAAAATTATTACTGGTGATTCTGATAATGTCACGCCCCTCAAAGACATTCAGCGTCTGGCTCATGAACTTTCAGCTGAATTAACGATTGTACCTGGGGTAGGACATTTAGCACATTATGAAACACCCAAAGCAATTCTAAAAGCACTTTCTACGTACCTAGCTTAGAGAAGTCGCTGCGGCAATCGAGACGTTTCACGCTCAGTAAGCTCTGTGTAAATCTGTTCGAATCGATCAAGTGTGTAGCTGATATCGTGCTCGGCAACGATCGCTAGACTTTCTTTGCTAAATCGGGCACGCAGTTCATCATCCTCGACGAGAACTTTGAGCGATTCGGCAATTTCTTCGACATCATCTTTTTCACATAAAAAGCCGTTGCGCTGATCTTGACAGAGCTCTTTAAGTGCACCGGCAGCCACAGCAACCAGCGGTTTGCCGCATGCCATGGCTTCCATTGCAGCGATACATTGTAACTCTGCTGGACTCGGCATACAAAACACGTCACCGACTTTCTGAAGATCAATAATCTCTTGATCCGTAACTTTGCCAGTAAATGTCACGCAGTCGTGCAGCTTCAGACGGTAAGCGTGGTTTTCAAGGCGTTCGCTATCGGTACCAAAACCGACGATCAATAGATGCACAGGAGTAGCAGTGCGTTTTTTTAGCTCGCTAAATGCTTGAATGAGTATCGAAATATGTTTTTCGGTATCCAAACGACCAACGTACGTAATGATTTTGGGAGCTTTTGGTATATCAAACTTCTCGTAAATGGCCGCTGGTGCTTGTGTTGGACTAAAATCGCTCAGATCGATGCCGTTTGAGACAGCTTCTATCGGAATGTCGGGTAGATCAGAGCGTCCGCCAGCAAGCATGTCTATAGCTGATTGGGTTGGCATCGTGATGTGGTCAGCTTTTGAGTGGAAGCGTGCACCATATTCGGTGATGAGGTAGTTGATTGGTTTAGAGACTGGTGCCAGCAAACGAATATTATCCATCAAATTTTCAGGAATCGCATGATTGGTTGCAACGACCGGAATGTTGTAGCGCTTTGCGTAGCGCATCGCCGCTTCACCAATGCCAAGCAACATCTGAATGTGCACAACATCGGGTTCGAATTCTTCAATGATCTTTTTTACTTCACGGCGCGGTGTCAGAGAAATACGAAAGTTTTGGTAAAACGGAAAGGGAATTGAGATCGTGCGCTTGATCAAATAATTACCATCGACTTCTTCGCCGCTACGGCCAGATCGTCGCTGGCTAGGGGCAATGACCAGCACTTCGTGGCCGCGATCGGCTAACCCGTTCGCAAGACTTCTGCTAAATTTTGCCACGCCATTGATGGTCGGCCAATGGAGGTCGGCAGCTATGAGAATTTTCATCTTCTACTTAGTATACCACCAGAATTTTTCGGTGTACTATAGCAAGTACGATGAAATTCTTTTTTGACGCGCGCTACATCCGTACAGTTGGCTTTCACGACGGCGTGTCGCGGTATTCGACGGAACTAGCGCATGCACTGTACGAGTTAGACTCGTCGATAACATTTATCATTTCCAGCGACGCGCAGCGTAAGTTTTTGCCAAGTGGTGCAGCATTCCTCACGTTTCACGCTGTAACGTCGTGGAAAGAACCCATGACGGCTCTCATTCTTAATAAATATAAACCCGACGTCGTTGCAACACCTCTGCAAACTATGGGGTCATTCGGACGTCACTTCAAATTAATTTTGAACCAACAAGACATGACGTATTATCGTCTACCGACGCCACCAAGCAATATGTCTTGGGTCGTGCGAATGCTATGGCGGCTCTATCATCTGAGCTACTGGCCAGGCAGATGGACACTCAACGCCGCTGACTGTGTCGCGACGGTGTCAGAGACAAGCAAGCATGAAATCGAAGCGGCCAAATTGACGAAGCGACCGATCATCGTTGTGCCGAATGCCGCACGTGATCTTTCCAGCTACTTGAACGAGCCGGTCAAACAATATACACAGCCACCTGCCAACATCGTCTATATGGGCTCACTTTTCGTCCACAAAAATGTTGAAACCCTGATCGCAGCTATGACATTTCTGCCTGGTCGCACTCTTCATATACTCAGTCGAGTAACGCCGTCTCGAAAGGCTGAATTATCAAAGCTGTTTCCGACTGGTAGTACTGTGATGTTCCATAACGGCGTCAGTGACGAAATCTATGCTGAAATTCTCTCAAAAAACGCAATTATGGCCAGCGCAACTAAATCCGAAGGCTTCAACCTCAATCTGGCTGAAGCGCTTAAACTCGGTGTCCCTTGTGTGTTCAGTGATATTCCGGTGCATCATGAAGTAGCAGGGGACGGCGCATTATTTGCCGATCCGCGAAGCCCCAAAGATTTTGCTGAAAAAATCACGTCGCTTGACAATGTCGCCGTGCGTGAAGCACTGATCGCCAAAGGCCAGGCCCACATCCAGAAGTTTTCATGGCAGCATTCGGCACACGTACTACTATCTGCAGCGCGCGATTTAGTGAGATAAGTGCCAGTCATTGGCAGCTATGAGTGCTCGTGACGCTGCCGCTTGTGCGACCGCAGCGTGCGGTATATCTACGGGCAAAAGGAGACGTGGAGTTGCCGGTGTCACTGCATCAGTCCAATGCTTCTGCGCAGCGTCGCCGTCCACCAGCTCGTGATCGAGCATCGAACGCCAAACAACGAGCGAATCAACCTGCAAGCTACCCGCTGCCGGTACGTCGTTACCCGCAAACGAAGCAACTTCATCTCTCGCCCTAGTCAATGGAATCGTGCCGTCTTTAATCAGTGGAAGCAAATTCGACAGTTCACCGAAGGTATAGACAAGAGAAAGTAGCCCGAGCTGCTTCCTGACTCCGACCAAATCTTGGCGTGAGGTAATGGCGTCAATAGACGTCATATGCAGGCGGGCTGAATATTCTTCGTCGGTCCGATTCTCTCGTAACATTTGGAGCGCATGATACGCTGGGACGCCACCCATCGAAATAGGGTTGAATATCACGTCGCTATAGTTGCCTTGCCTCAGTCGCTGTGCAATATCAGTAGCCGTTTCATCAGCGAGTCGCATCGCATTATAGCGTTTCCCCTCGTAGCCATATAGCGCCGTATCGCCAAGAGCTCGGGTGACTACTGGCCAGAGTGGGGCAGTCTGCTCCTGAACGCTTTCGGCCATGACACCGGCATGGAAGACAGATAAAACCCGTGCATCACTTCGGTAGCCTGGAATAAGCTCTTTGGTAGGATGTGAATCAGACGCTAATGGTCGCGTCGCTTCATCAGCCGCAGCGGTTAGAGCAAGTAGAATTCCTCCTTTGAGCACGGTGCGGCGCGGGAGATGGTTCTTACGCGTCTCTGGATCATGAAGCTCAGTCATTGATACTATTATACATCTTTTTGATTATTTCGTCAATATATAGACATGCTAAAGGCCCGAGGGATTTCCCCGGGCCGATAGCACCGTGCGCGTTGGTTCGATCCTCAGAAGTTCTCAAGAACCGAGTGGATGACACCCCGGAAGAGATCGGGCTGCTGCAGGTAGCCGCAGTGGACACCGGCCACTCCGACGATCTCGATCGAGGGCGCCGCCTCCTTGTGGAGGTCGGCCGCCAGTGGCTGGCGGACAACTTCGTTGCCCGGGCCGTCGCAGCGGACGAGGGTCACGCTGAAGAACCTGAGCACCTCGCAGGCTTTCGCCAGCGCGCCGTTTTGCTCCACCTCGATCATGAGCCGGATCTGGGACAGCCAGAGCTGTCCAGAGTAGCCGGTGAGACCTCGAATTGCCAGCTGCTTCACCCGTGAACGCCAGGTGGGCTCGTCCATGTCGAATCCTGCGAGCTCAAACATGACATCGTCGGATGGACACTCGATGAACTCGTCCTTTGGCGGAACCTTGATCATGCTGAGCGGCATCACGAGGACACCCAACGGCGACATCAGGAACTTCCCGACGAACTTGCTGCACATGGCGCCGATCATCGTCTGGACCCCCCATGGGGGGTCCACCATGATGACCTTCAGCCACCTGAAGTCGTCGTATGAGCGTTGGTTCAGCAACTCTTGCAGGACGAACGGCACTTGAACGCCGCCGAGCGATGAACCGATCAGGACGACCTTGTTGCCAGTGGCGTGGGCCGTCATGATGGCGTCGATCGCCCAGTCGATGACCTGCTGGAGGACGATACCGTTAGCGGGGTTATAGTTGAACGTCACCAGGTTTTTTATTCCCAGTGGCGCGTGTTGCTCCTCCCCACGGGCGAGTATGCCCGGCAAGCAGATGAACGTGATGTCCGGGTCCCACGATGAGCTTCCGCTCACGATGATCACGTCCTTATGCGTAAGAACTCTGGAAGAACCAGTTGTAGCACGGTGCTACTTAAGCTTATAGTAGCATATTATTGCTAAATTTGCAATATTAGATGATGACATTCGCAACGGCTGCAGCCACTGGCTGGCTCATCGCTTCTGGGGTCAGGTCAGCAGAGGTATCAAAGATTGCCATCGGCCGCGTAGCTGTGTCAAAACCTGTAGGTACATTGGGTAAAACGTACGTTTTAGCGGTAGATGGAGGAAGTAACCGCTCAACAGTACGGTTACGATCGCGCTCATTACGCTCATTTATCTGCGCTACGAGCACGTCAACCTCAGCTTTCTCAGTTTCTGATAGCTCTTCGTATGTTTTCTGTGCAAATCCTAAGGTACGGCGAGCGCCGACAATAACGTCGCAGATAAAATACAGCCCCATACGGTAATCACATAATCCTTCATCGTGCATTTCAATGGCAATGTTTTCCAGCGCTCGACCATCGATTAATACGACTTCAAATCCGTCTTTTCCCGCGTCACGAAGCCACTTTTTAGTCAGCATAGCTACGAAATCTTGACTCGCTGGGCGAGCTCCGACTTTGGCACTTTTTGCGCCAACTTCATTGGTATAGAGCAGCGCATCGCGTTCCGGTTTTGTCATACCATAGACTGTTTTTACAAGCTGCAGACATGCTGTCGCATTAGCTTCGTCTCGCAAAAACGCATCGAGCGCCTCAGTATCATCTAAATCAACGTTTGCCTGTGTCGCGGCAACGACCAGCACGCGAAATGTTTGCCCTCGGTCGATCAGCATCACTTTGTAGCCACATTCATCGCGCAGATAATCCTTTGTGCGCTGGACAATCGTGCCTTTACCGCTGCGGGCTTCGCCATCAAACGTGATAAGTTTTGGCAAAGTTGGCGTAGTCATTGAAATAACTATACCAATGAATAGTTTTATACACCACACGGTATCCTTTTTTTATCTTGAAGTAAGAGGAGGCGCTGTTTTAGGCGTGTCAAAGTAAGCCATCTTTTGATCATAATAGAAGTGGCTCCAGCGGTTATCTTAATGCACAGTTTTCATCTCTGTTACAATAGAGTAATTATGACTAAGAAGTCGTCCCCCAAAAAGTCATCTCCCTCTGTACTCGTTAACAGGCGAGCGCGCTTTGATTACACGCTGGGTGAAGAAATTGTTGCCGGACTCAGTCTGACTGGTATCGAAACCAGAGCAGCACGTGATGGTCACGTCCAGCTGAAAGGATCGTTTGTGACGATTCGAGACGATGAATTATGGCTTAACAACGCTAGTTTTAGTTTGAAGCTCAACGAGCGAGGAAAGGTGAATGCGCGTACTGTCGATACCGCACCGCGCAAGCTTCTTGCAAAACGCAAGCAAATTGACTCGCTCAAAGAGAGCAAAAAGCAAGGTATGTCTATCGTGCCAACAAAACTGATAATAAAAGGACGCTACATCAAAATCGTCATCGCACTTGGTAAGGGTAAGAAAAATTATGACAAACGCCAAACGATCAAAAAGCGCGATCAAGACCGTGATGTAAAACGAATGATGAAATTGTAGTTAATTTCGAAAACATAAAAAAACCACCTGCAAGATGGTAGATATTTGGTTCGTCCGTCCGCCGCGTTCAACTCGTGAGAGGAACGCGGCGGACGGGATGTGGGCTAATCGGGGCCACTCAGTGTGAGTAACTCCTTCTGCCGACCCTACCGTTCCGGTAGAACGTCAGCTGGAAGGGTACACCCTCGTCCTCGAACCAGCAGTCGGCGATGAAGCAGTGGACTGCAGTGATCTGCGTGGATCCGAAGTACTGGATCTTAGATCCTGCCGGAATCACCACCTTCCTCGGAGTGACGGCGAGCCGAGAAGACCCCTTCGTAATGTCGGTTCGTGTTGACTGGCCCAGCTGGACGACCTTGACGGACGTCCAATCCTCCCACTCCTCGAGCCGCAGAGTGATCTGGCTTCCGATGATCTGATACCAGTTGTTCTTCTTCGTCTGGCTGAGCCAGGACGGCTCGGAGAACGGCTTGAAGTACTTGCCTGTCACGTTCCTCACGTGACTGATGACGGATCCCATCGACCGACCCATGTCGGACACCATCCTTTCGGTAGTAACGGTGTAATTATTAACTTATAATATTATGCATTGATTGTCAATAGTTCTAAATAAAATGAAAATTTTTTCTGGTATTATACATGTATGAAATTATTCTCTTGGAATGTAAACGGGATCCGTGCGGTGCTCAACAAAGGTGCTTTTGAAGAGTTTCTAGCAACATATGAACCCGATATCGTGTGTCTGCAGGAAACGAAGGCGCAGCGCGATCAATTTGAGATGGACTTTGGGCAATACGAAGAGCATTTTTTTAGTGCTGTAAAAAAGGGTTATTCGGGGACAGCTATTTTTACAAAAACTCCAGCACTCAGGTACATCGATGGCTTCTCAGATGAGATCATCGCAAAGTTCAAGGTGCATGGCGACACATATGGCAACCCGAACGATGAAGGTAGAGTGATAGCAGCTGAATTTGACAAATTTTGGGTGGTAACAGTGTACACGCCGAATGCAAAGGGCGATTTGAGCCGCTTGAGTCTCAGACATGATAGCTGGGACAAAGCATTTTTAGCCCATGTGCGTCAGCTCGAGGAGACAAAGCCAGTACTATTTTGTGGTGATCTAAATGTTGCACACAGTGAAATTGATCTCGCCAATCCGAAAGACAATGTCGGCAAGCACGGTTTTACCAATGAAGAACGTGAAGGGTTTGATAATTTCCTCAAGGCAGGCTTTGTTGATACGTTTCGTGCGGCGAATCCTGACAAAGTAGGCGCATACAGTTGGTGGACGCATTGGGCAAATTCACGAGCACGTAATATTGGCTGGCGGATTGATTATTGGCTGGCAAGCAAATGCATTGCCGATAAAGTGTCTAATCCACAGATTCATCCAGAGCAAATGGGCAGTGATCACTGCCCAGTGAGCATTGAGATCAATCTATAATGCACACTTTGGTTATCTGCTCGAGCGCAAATTTTTATGAGCACGTCGTGCAGATACAACAAAAACTGACGGCAGCTAATCTTGTAGTTATTATTCCAAAATCAGCTCAAAAGATGAAAGACGCGGGAGACTACACTGTCAACAAAACTTGGTATACCAACCCAAATGATTATGTACTCAAAGCTGATCTGGTGAGGACTCATTTCGATAACATAACTACGGGTGACGCAGTATTAGTTGTAAATGACGAAAAGCATGGTCGCGCCGGATACATTGGTCCAAATGTCTTGATGGAAATGAGCCTTGCCTGGTATCAGCACAAACCAATTTATCTGTTAAATGCATTTGACGAGGAATCTCCGTTTGAAGAAGAAATAAAAGCAATGGAGCCGATTATTTTGCACGGTGATTTCTCAAAATTGACAGCGAAAGTAAATCATGAGTAGTTCAATCGCTGCTGCCTCGCTTGTTATGCTTGTCGGACCGAGCGCGATAGGCAAATCGACCCTCATGAACCAGGTGGTAGCTCAAAACAGCGACTTCGGCCGGGTTCGCGTTTTTACGACCCGTCCACCGCGCTCAAATGACGAGGCTGGGATGTATCGCTATCTGAGCATCAGCGAGGCCCAAGAAGAGATAGCGAATGGTCGAGTTGTGCAGCATGCAACATCGCCAACGACCGGAATGATATATGGTACGCAGCTACAAGACTACACCTCTCGCTACAACATGCTTGATACACTCTCGAATGTCGTGGACGAGCTACGAACACTACCGTTCGAGTCGACAACTACCGTCACTCTATACGCTGATCCAGGCGAATGGCATCAGTGGTTTTTGTCGCGGTACCCGAAACAATCCGATGAGGCCTCGAAACGTCTCGAGGAAGCTGCGCTATCCATCAATTGGTCACTTCGTGACAAAAACACCTATTGGCTCAAAAATAGTTCCACGATGCCGATCCATGAAACCGCTGCCAACTTCATAGATATTGTCTTGTCTCAGCCGACACGCACAGACGTACCGAGTGAAGCCTTAACTATGCTCGCATTACTCGCGAAAGGTATGTGGAAGTAACAAGTAACGTATATGGATCTTACGTATTGGAAAAAACAGACCGCTGCTGCACCACTCTATCCGAACATCGAGTGGAATAAGCCCGAACGCCGAGATGTAGCTGGCCGCCTGCTAATTGTCGGTGGCAATAAGCTTGGATTTGTAGCCGTAGCTGAGAGCTACCAAACTGCAAAATCAGCCGGTGCAGGTCAGGTGAAAGTAGTATTACCGGATTGTCTCAAATCGAGTGTTCCAAAAACGTTGGAGGATGTTGTCTTTGCCTCCTGCAATAATTCTGGCGGCCTTAATCAAGAAGCAAAACGCGATTTGCTAGCAAGTGCCGCATGGTCAGACGAAGTACTGCTGATCGGCGATGCTGGACGAAACAGCGAAACGGCAATACTGTACGAACAGTTCATCAAAGAATATACTGGCAAGTTGACCGTCACGCGCGATGCAATTGATCTTGTCAAAAATGATGCTCAGTTACTCGTTACGCGGCCAGATACGCTACTCATCATGAGTTTTGCGCAGGTGCAAAAATTATTTCAAAATGTCTATTACCCGAAAGTGCTGACTTTCAGCATGCAGCTATTGCAGCTCGTCGAGGCTTTACATAAATTTACGCTGACATATCCGGTCACAATCGTGACGCTTCATGCCGATACGCTGATCGTCGCTAGCGGAGGAACGATTAATACCCAAGCATGGGAAAATCCGATGGCAATTTGGCGTGGGACGGTGGGCACCAATGCAGCGAGCTATTGGCTTTGGAACCCAACCCATCCTCTGGAAGCAACAATGGCGTCGCTACTTTCATAATATAGTTTTATAGCAGATGTCTAAGTAACCAATAAAAAACGACCAATGTAGGTCGAAATTTATTATATAGATCGTGGTACCGCGGACCGGACTTGAACCGGTACGTCCCGAAGGACACAAGATTTTGAGTCTGGCGTGTCTACCAATTCCACCACCGCGGCACATTGTACTAATCGCTACTTTTTTGTCCTAGCTAGACTCTGCTCACTTCGCTGACACGGTGTCTACGAATATGTACGTTCAACGCAGACCACCACCGCCGCATGTGCTGTAAAAACACTTCTCATATTGTACAATAGACCTAAGTGGGAATCTATAGATATGCAGCCTAATTCAAAAAACCAACTTCAGCCAACTGGTGGGCGTGGTTCAGTTGCACCTCCACCCCGCAGCCACGAGCCAGCACAAACTGCGGTTGCCAATCTGACACGTGATCAGATAGACGCTATTTATTCCAAGCAAGCGCAAGCTGATGCCCGTAGTACCCAGCCTACGCCAACACTTGTGCACAGCTCTCCAGTTACCACTCAACCTTCAACAGATCCAGTACACGCAAATGCTTCGGACCAAGAGGCATCATCGACGTACAATCGTACCCACAGCAATGAGCACCAGATCAGCCCAGATCAATGGCAAATGTATCATTCGTCGTGGCAAGCATATTATCAAAAATATTATGAGCAATATTATGTGGGAGCGGTTAAAGACGCTCATTCAAAATTGCGTCAACACGCCGAGCAGTTGCAGGCGCAAGCGTCGCAAACGCCAGCTAGCAGCAGTATTACGAAAGACGATGCGATGGATGACCTACGTTCACAAATCCGTAGCCGTATTGAAGACTCAGCAAAAAAAGTTCGTCGCAGCCGACATTTTGTACCGATACTGTCATCAGTTGCAGTATTACTAGTATTCGTGTTTCTTCAATATAATTCTGTCATTGTAGCGTATGCTGAGGCATATGTTAGTCCGGGCAACGTCAGCCCCGACAATATTATTGTTGATCCTAATGTATCGACTGCAGTTGACCCGGCACCGCGCCTTATCATTCCGAAGATAAACGTTGATATCAGTGTCGACTACAATGCGCAGCCTGATTACAATTCGCAGATGGCGGCCATGAAAACGAGCGTGGCATACTTTGGTATTCCTGGGGCAAACGCAAAGCCAGGTCAGCTCGGGAATGTGCCGATAGCCGGGCACTCCAGTAATGATTTCACTGATAGCGGCGAAGCAAAGTTCATTTTTGCACGACTCGAACAACTCGAAAAAGGTGACACGTTTTATCTCAATTACAACGGCACGCGCTATACGTATACCATTGTTGAAACGAGAATTGTAGCACCTACCGATGTCAGCGCACTGCAAGTTGGCACCGACAGCCCAATGGCTACACTCATTACCTGCGTACCGCTCGGTACAGCAAACAATCGCTTACTCGTTTTTGGTAAGCAAATCAGCCCAGCACCATCGACTGCTACACCAAACGACAGTACTGATACTGGCGCTGATCCTGAGCAAATGGCAGGGAAATCACCGACGCTACTCGAACGTGCCTTCGGTGCTCACTGATCCATAGACTTAGGCTACTGAATCACCATCAAAGTACGCTGAAGCTGATAGCCAGTCGACGTTTTACCGATACTGTACAAATACTTGAGATTATTGCTGTATACAGCGCTAAACCCAGGTGCTACTTTCACGATATCAGTCTGATTAGTTCCATCAAATTCGTATTGTCGTAATGAACCGTTTGCATCGCTCCAATAATGATAATCATCAAGCCATGCTAGTTTTGGTGTTAGATTTGTAGTCCCTTTAATCGGCGTGTCAGACTGTTCTTTTAGCTCTAGGTCGTAAACCGTCTGTGAAGACAAATCTTGAATCACCACAAATCTTCCTGATGCATATGAATCAAGGTATGAAACAGCGCTTGGCATCGTAATCGTTCGTACATCAGTCGCACGTAGAGCAGTGTCATCATTGCTTGCAGGAAATGCGTCGTACCGACGGGTTGTGACATTATTTCCGATTGACGTAGTTACATAAAATTCATCATAGTAATGATTGCTCAAAACTTGTACTGGCTCAGTCGTTTTGTAAGAAGCAAGCGTGCGCGGCGTCGATTGATCGTAGCTAAGATATCCAGTTTTAGTCGTGCCATCGACCGGTAGGCTAGCATAGAAAAGTGTGCCTTGTTCTGAAAGTGAAACAGTCGCGATCCCGGTTAGCAAAGTACTGGAAAGTGTTCCGTCACTGAGCTTCTGTGAGTGAACAGCACCATCTCGATATAGAAGAAAAACTTCATCGTCTGAACGTGGGCTAAAATAGACACTACGTATATTAAGCGGCGCATCACCACCCATCCGGCGCGTCTTTGTCTCATCCTCGAGATCTACCGCCAGCCACTCAGTATTGCCATCAACATCGTGGCGAACGAGCACATGCCGTTGGTCATCGCTCATATCAGTGAGCGTAAAGGATTGGCTTGTACCGTTTGTAAACGACGACGTAGGGAGCGTAATGATTTTTGGTTTCGGTGCATCGTCATTGATATTGATATACGAAATGACCGGTTTTGTCTTGTCCCCGATGTAAGCAAAATATTTACTGTCTACTTTCGCAGCGGTTGAATCAAGTGCGGGCAATGTTACGACACCAGTAGTCTTTGGTGCTCTCGGTACAAAGTGAACCGAGTTAAGCCATAACACCTGACCCGGCTTTATTGTGACCTTTTTTTGCCATTGCTCGTAGCCATCGAGGGTCATTTTGACCGGATATGAACCTGGGTTAAGCGTAATCTTTGACCGTGTCCGGTTTGAGAGTTCGGCATTTCCTACCGTTACGTGAGCTCCAGTTGGCTGAGATATAAATTGAACAAGGCCTCCTTGCTCAAAGCTTCCACTATCTTTATTAAATCGATACCCGAGCATTAAAAAAAGTAAAGCCGTTGAAATACCTATGACAGAGACGGTCATGAGTATGTAGACAATAATTCGGCGCATTAGCTGTAGGTTGGTGCGTTGATCTGGCATATATACAGTTAGTATATACCATCCACCTGATCAAAACCGCTTGCGTTTAGGTATGCGAGAGATTATGATAGAGCGTAAGACGAGAAACGTTAAACAGAGGGCACAATGAATAAACAGCAAACAGTGACAATAGCCGGTGTCCAATACGATGCACACACTGGTACGCGCATCGCTTCAACCGCGCCAAACGAAAGCGTTGCTATCAACAAACAACCTTCTGCAAAAGTTTCGCACCAGCTTCACGCCCGCCAACAAAAATCACTAACATTACGACGTTCACATGTCACTCCGCCTGTTCGTAAAACCCCAATACGCATTCACTCTTCGCAAATTCACAAAAGTCCAATGATTCGCAAGTTTGCTGCGATGGACATCGCAGCGCCAAGCCAAAAAAAACAGTTGACAACGCCAGCAGCCAAGCCTGACGTCGCCGTCATTCGACATCCCATTCAAAACAAAGTCCAGCACGCCCAAACATCAATTGCTATCGCGCCGCGACCAGCTCAAGTTATAAAAGAACAAGCGATTGCAGAAGCACTTGCAAAAGCTCGCCCAGCAAAACCACTCAAGCGGCGCTCATTTATCAAGCTCCATCCTCGTGTATTCAGCCGCACCTCAGCAGCGCTTGCTATTGTCTTACTTGCAGGCTACGTCACGTATCTCAATCTTCCTGGCATCTCAGTACGCGTCGCCGCAGCCCAAGCCGGTATAAATGCGACAATGCCGTCATACCATCCGTCTGGCTACCATCTGAATGGACCAGTTGCATACACCAACGGAACAGTGACGATGGACTTTGCCGCCAATGCTAGCTCAAATAAATTTACATTGACACAGTCAAAAAGCTCTTGGGATTCATTGTCTCTTCAGCAAAATCTCGTCAGTAAAGTCGCCGGAGAAAATTATCAGTCATACAGCACAAATGGCATCACTTTATATACCTATGGCACAAATGCCTCATGGGTGAATGGCGGCATACTACATACTATCGACAGCACTGCAACACTCAGCAACGACCAGCTGACTCGCATCGCTACAAGCATGTAGCGCTCACAGTGGTCCACCCCGACAACCATTAAGCACATTATTAGCTCTAATGACGTGGGGACAAGAAGTAGCCAGCGGGGTATCTGTTATACTAGTTTTTATGACACAAATTCGTACTCGTTTTGCTCCAAGCCCTACTGGCTATCTGCATGTTGGTGGTATTCGCACCGCCTTATTTGCTTTTTTGGTTGCGCGACAAGCCGGCGGCACATTCGTTTTACGCCTTGAAGATACCGACAAAGTACGAGAAGTTGCCGGCAGTGCCGAGCATCTCACCGCAAGCCTCAAGTCACTCGGAATTCAATATGATGAAGGTCCAGACATCGGTGGTGCCTACGGTCCCTATAAACAATCCGACCGACTCGACATTTATAGCCAATGGGCGAATAAACTTATTGAGCAGGGACGAGCCTATGCTGATCCATACACTCCAGAGGAAATTCAAGCTTTTCGCGAACATGCCCAAGCCGAGAAGCGTGCCTTTCGTTACCGCGATCATCGACCGACTTCAACCCCTGTCTGGGATGGCACGATGCCGCTCCGTTTTAAGTCTGAACCAAAAAGTTACACGTACCATGACGAGGTGATGGGGGATATCACCACCAGCCCGGAAGTTGTAGATGATTTCATTCTTATGAAATCCGATGGGTATCCAACCTACAACTTCGCGCATATTGTCGATGATGCACAGATGCAAATTACGCATGTTATCCGTGGACAAGAATTCATCTCGAGCATGGCAAACTACCTCGGTCTCTATGAGGCCTTAGGTCTCGATCGGCCAATTTTTGCTCACATGCCGCACATCATGAACGAAGCCGGCAACAAAAAGCTTGGCAAGCGTGATGGCGCCAAAGACGTGCTCGACTATATTCGTGAAGGCTACTTGCCCGAAGCGCTCGACAGTTTCATAGCAACGATGGGCTGGAATGATGGTACCGAACAAGAAGTATTTACGATGGACGAGTTGATAGAAAAATTTTCACTTGCTCGCGTGCAGCGATCTGGCGCTCGCTTCGACGAAAAGCGCCTGCTGTGGGTGAACGGTCATTTCATTCGTGAACTACCCGTTGAAGCATTATACAAAAGGATAGAATTCTTTTGGCCAGAAAGTGCAAAGAAAGCACCCGAAACGTTCAAAAAACAAGTGCTCGCGCTAGCTCAAGACCGCCTCAAGACCCTCAAAGATTTGCCAGCTCTCACAAGCTATTTCTTTGAAGAGCCAAAAGCAGATATGGAGCTAATTTCATCGAATAAACAACTCAAGAAACTATCTGATTCAGAACTTTCTTTACTCCTCAAGACAGTACACGATGATTTTGCATCAATCAGCGACTGGAATGCGGAAACTATTCAATCACATCTCAATGCACTACTTGAAACCACCGGCCAAAAACCTGGCACACTATTCAGTTTGGTAAGAATAGTGACAACGTGGACGGCCTTTAGTCCGCAGCTCGACGATACACTTGCGTTGCTTGGCAAAGACAAAACCTTACAGCGTCTTACAAACTCGCTTTCCTAACCAAAAAGTTGCCATCATGCTCATGCTATAATGATGCGGTAATGCATCGTCTCAAAGCATCAGGTAAACGCATATTTTCTTGGATTAAAATGCATCGAACGCGCACACTCATTAGTTGCGGGCTCGTTCTTGTCCTCATAGGTAGCGGCGTCGCATACGCATTGATACACCAGCCAGTACCAAGGCTTGACACTACTCTGTTAGAAATCAAAAAACGTGCCCCCAAAGTACCACACTATTCGCTGCTTACTGGCGAAGATGCTGGGAGTGATGCTGCATTGTCCAAGCCGGTGACGGCTATCATGATCGAAAATAGCCTCGATGCCCGGCCACAATCTGGACTCAAACAAGCTGAGGTTGTTTACGAAGCCATCGCAGAGGGTGGTATCACACGACTGCTTGCGGTGTATCAACAACATAAGCCGCAACTAATTGGACCAGTACGGAGTGTACGGCCGTATTATCTTGATTGGGTTGTCCCGTATAATGCGTCAATTGCGCATGTTGGCGGTAGTGCAACTGCGCTGAGCGAAGTGAGAAACGGTAATTACCGCGACCTAGACCAGTTTTTCAATGCCGGTAGTTTTTGGCGGGCAAGTGATCGACCAGCACCGCACAATGTCTATACGAGTTTCGAAAAACTCGATGCATTAAATCAAGCCAAAGGTTTCAGTACGTCAGCTCCCCTCGGTTTTAGCCGAGCGGACAAGGCTACATCTAGCTCAGCTGCTGCGTCGTCAATCAGCGTCCATATCTCTGGCGGCAGCTATGATTCGTCATATATTTACGATACTAAGAGTCATTCATACAACCGTTCGCAGGGTGGAGCGCCGCACGTCGACCGCGAGCAAGGACAAATTAGCCCAAAAGTAGTCATCGTTATGAAAGCAGACTACAGCACGCGTTTTGAAGACACGACACGCGAAGTCATTCAAACTGCCGGCAGTGGGCCAGTGACAATTTTTCAAAACGGAATGGTGAGCGAAGGCACGTGGCAGCGACCATCACGTGATGGCCAGTATAGCTTCGTCGCAACTGACGGCACGCCTATTTCGTTGAACCGTGGCCAGACGTGGATTACAATCGTGCCAAAAAGCACCGGAGGAGTTTCATGGCAGTAGTACAACCTGAACAAGAGCCGACCATCCACGAATACTGGCCACGCTATTGGCGACGGACGCTTTTCCTTGTGATAACTATGCAAATAATTGGGTTATTAGTTGTCGGCGTAGCGCTTCTGTTAAGTGGTATAAGCGATGCTGACTCTCTTGAATTTTGGATCACCTTGATTGCCGTACTCTTTACGACGATTTTGATAAATTGGATTGTACTCTACATTGTCACCGAACCGCTAAAACAACTAACCGCTGCAATGGCCAAAATCGCCGGCGAGCGTAGCCCGTTGTCGCCGCCAAATCCAAATGCTGATCGCTATGCAAAGAGCGGTTTACGTCCGCTGCTACGCTGGATTTATGAAGATACAAATGCAAAAAAGGATTCACAGTCGACTCAAGCTATCGCGGCAAGTGATAATGGCGTGCTCGAAGCCTTTACGCATAGTACGTCTTCGTTTGTAATATTTGATCAAGATTACAATATCACGATCGCAACCGAGCATGCACCACTGATTGTCACTGAAGACGGAACAAAGCGTCTGGATCTCGATTTTCTCAACGATACCTCGCTGAGTGACTGGATAAAAGAGTGCGACGAACACGTCGTAAATGCAGAAAAAACATGGCTTTACATTGGAACGCGGCCAGTCGGTGATCCAAAACGCCGGGTCTATGATCTTACCGCCACCTACAACAAAGGTAGCGCACATCCCGTGTCGGTACTGCTGCTTGAAAAAACTGGTGAATACGGTCCAGATGATAGTGATCTAAATTTCATCGCATTTGCCGCTCATGAACTGCGCGGACCGATTACTGTTATTCGTGGTTATCTTGATACGCTCAATGATGAATTAGCAGATGTCGTCGACGCTGAGCAAAAGGAGTTATTTGAGCGACTCATTGTCTCCGCCAACCGACTTTCAGGGTATGTTAATAACATCCTCAACTCAGCACGCTACGATCGGCGACATTTTAGTGTGCGCCTCGTCGAAACATCGATTGCGTCGATATATGATAGTATCGCTGACGACATGAGACTACGCGCTACTTCGCAGCATCGATTGCTCTGGGTAGATTTATCACACCGGCTTCCAACAATTGCCGCTGATCCGAGTAGCATTGGCGAAGTGCTTGGCAATCTCATCGATAATGCCATCAAGTACAGCAATGAGAGTGGCACCATTGAGGTAACTGCCGAACAGCACGGCAGCAATCTTGAAGTCAGCGTCCGCGACCACGGCATAGGTATGCCATCAAATGTCGTCTCGAATCTATTTCACAAATTTTATCGATCACACCGCTCACGCGAAACGGTAGCTGGGACGGGGATTGGGCTATATATCTCTAAGGCAATTGTCGAGTCAAATGGCGGCACCATGAGCGTTCAAAGTGTTGAAGGCGAAGGCTCGACGTTCACCTTCAGTTTGCCGATCTATTCATCAGTCGCAGATAAGATCGAGTCGACAGGTGGTGATAGTCGTGAATTCGTCGCACACAACTCTGGTAGCTGGATAAAAAACCACGGTTCAATCAGAGGCTAGTTACTACATTCGTCGATCTGCGTCGCTAAAATGAGCTATACTGTAAATATGTCAGCGCATACCATTTTGATCATCGAGGACGACCGATTCATTGGTGAAATGTATGTGCGAAGTCTCAAAAAAGCCGGCTATGATGTCGACTGGATGGTCGACGGCAACGATGGCCTGGTCGCCGCGCGCAACAAGCAGTACGACGTTATCTTACTCGACGTTATGCTCCCTGAACGACGTGGCACGGAAATATTGCAGGCACTGCGCGGCGGTGGGGAAGATTTGATCCCGAATACAAAAGTCATTGTCCTCACCAACTTTGAGCAAGATGACGAATCTCGCTTGGCAATGGAACACGATGTCGATGCCTACCTCATCAAAGCCGAAATTACACCAAAAAAGCTTCTTGCAATACTAGATCAGCTTTCATAGTCAATCATTTATTTACCTAACAAAGTAGACAGTCGCCTCTGTTTTTGCTAGAGTAGGGAAGGATTTTGGCCTTATCGTCTAACGGTTAGGACATCAGGTTCTCATCCTGGCAATCCGGGTTCGATTCCCGGTAAGGTCACCATAAGTGGATAGAAAAGCAGTTTTAAGTTTGAACAACTCATTTACCTCTGGTAGTGAGTTGTTTTTTATGGTTCTCAAATCTATTTGCGGGTAGGTTGGCATCTTGTTGAATATTGCACCAAAATAAGTAGCTTTTTTAATAGGATCACTGAGGTCAAGAAGCATTTCGGATAGGTGTTCTAAAATATATTTGGCATACTTCAAAACCACCTCAAATTCGGCCTGTAGATTAGGCTGCTTGGCTATTTCTATATCTACTTCTACTAGTTCTTTTTCTACACTCACGACATCCTCCTCCAAATATTTTAATGCTGTTTCACTTGATATAACACGCATACGATCTACTGTAGATCGTATTTGACCCTCTAAGCTTTGACGATGTTCTATACGACGCTGTTGGGCCTCAAATTGATCAGCCATCCGTTCTTTCCAAAGCTCAGCAATAGCGTCTATAACATTGTCTATATATTCGGGTTTGATAGTAATAATGCGCACAAAGTCTTCGATTGTCTTATCGAACTCAGGCTTTGCTACGCGGAAATAATGTCCGCTTCTCGCACAGTGATAAGCTGGGTAGTATTGTCCCATACGTCCTTTCGTTGCACTGCCCGACAGTGTCTTGCCGCAAGTCGGGCATGCAATGACTTGTTTGTACGGATATTCAGGATTAACCTTCTTTTTGATTTTCAAATGTACTGGCACGGTTTTAGTACTTATAGTGATCTCGTTGGTGCTACTTATAGCAACATGAATGCGACCACTATTTGCCTCGTTGAAAACTTCTATCGACACTAACCCCTCAAAGGCCGCCTTAACAGGCTTGTCGTATGTCCATTTCTCTCTAATAATCCCGCAATAAATTAGTTTACTGGCATATCTATCAACCATCTTGGCGGTCATTTTCTTACCACCAAGTTGTCTTTTTACTTTCGTTCGATCATATTTGTCTCGTACTACAGTAACTCTGGTTTTAAAGCCCATAGAGTTAAGTTCATCAGCAATTTGATGATTAGTATATAAATGCGATGCACGCATCTCGAACAATTTGGTAATAAATATGGCTTCATCCTTTTTTGGTCTCAAGATCAATCGCTTACCGTTTCGGGTATCTACTGATTTACTGCGAAACCCGTAATGGGGTTGTCGCATCCAATAGCCGAGTTGGGTGTACCGAATCTCTGCACCGATCATGCGGCTCATGATGTCACGCATTTCGTCCTTGGCCCGTTCAGCTTCGAGATATTCTGACTTCTGTGTGGGGTTAAATTCACTCCAGTAATATTTAAAACCAACGTGCTGAAGAGTGTTTACTTGGCTTTTGCCAATAACGCCGTACATGTCTTCAAGGGCGATACTCATAGCAGTTAATTGATTCTTGAGCGGTGAGTAGTAGTCACCACCGCCACGCGTAAAACGATCGATTGATTTGATCAGGACAACCTGAATACCTTTGCCTTTATCTTTACAGGCATCGATAACTTTTTGCATAGGTTGGAATTCGTGAGAGGCCGACTCTAATAATATAATTGTATCTATAATAATAATGCCATGAGCCTTCGCATACGCTTCACCTTGCTCTCGCTGAGCCTCAGGAGAGTCACCGTCAAGCCCTTGCTTATCCGAAGATACGCGTATGGCTAATAATCCAGTCCGTGGTTCGTTATTTGGCAACATCTCGGCTCTCTAATAAGGCTTCAATCTGCCGTTTGAACTGTATGTCTTCCAGGATCTTCTCAACGACCAAACCTGCTATGAGCTTAATTCTTTGTTCTGTTGAAAAAAGAAACTCTCCAACAGCAGGCTGCTTCGGCTTATTCTTTGATCCTTTTGGTCTGGCCATTGTTCTACCCTCCATGTTCGAGGTGGAGTAACAATTCGACTGAAATTATTTAATTGTAGGACGACCTTTAGCTGGTCGTTCTTTAAGTTCTTGATCAATAAGTTTATTTAATTCCTTATCGTCAACACTTTTAAGTGCTTCAAGGTAGAGCTCAACTAGTGACTGACCACGTCCATACGCAATCGCCTTTACGCGATTCCTAATATCTGCAGGGATATCTAATTGAAGACGTACTCGTTTTTGTTCTTTCATTAGAAGTTATTATATAACAATTCTTAAGATGACTCAACCAGCTATAGTTGGCGCTTAAACGATGCTCTCATAATTGTTTCCAGCCGAACTGTTAATGCACCGATTACGTATGTATAATCCTATTTATATACTACTCCATGTATTGGTATTAAACAAGACTTTAAAGCTATTTATTTACTACTAAACCTAAATCCCGATATTTAGTATTTACCACTCTACATATGTCTGTTTATTCTTGAACTTTTTCTCTCCTTACTATATATAAATATATAGAAGAGAATGAAGAAGAGTAAGTGTGTAGGTAAGATTGAAAGTATAGTGTCATGTCAGATAAACGCATTACATTAAAACAAGCTCAAATAGATATATTAAATTTGCTGTATAAATACAGGTTTAGTAGTCGTCAGTTGTTATTAGATAGTCTAGGTGAAGGTAATGGAAGTGATAACAATCTATACCAGAAACTTGAAGTATTGATTAAGCATGGATTAGTTTTTAAACGCTACGAACCGCGCCAAAAGCTACTCGGAGTTCCATATGCTTATTCGCTTAGTCCCAAAGGCCTCAAAGCACTGCAGGCGACAACCAACCACGAACACATCACGGACAGAGTTATTAAAGGATGGTATCGGAATAAAAGCGTCGACCAAAAATTCGTTAACCATACTATGGCTATTCATAAATACACCAACTTGCTCAGTACGCTCCATCCTACGTTAAAAATCTTCACCCAACGTGACCTCGCCAGATTTAATTATTTTCCTAAACAACTCCCCGACGCTGTACTATCTTTTCCAAAAGAGCAAGGTACACCACTCCGTTATTTTTTTGATATCATACCAGCCGACACGCCGAGAAAAGCTATTGACGTGAAGCTCAGCACCTACTGCAAGTTCTTTGAATCCGGTGGTTGGGAAGTGACAAAAAGTGCCAAACCCATCATCCTGCTTGTCGCAAGTAGTGGACGTAGCGAACGACAGCTACAATACATTTCTCGTGCACGGCTACAGAAATATTTTGAAATTGATCTTCGCATTTACACGACAAGCCTACATGCCTTATTAAATTTGGAGAGAGAGGAAAATATCTGGACACAAGTATATAATCCTAGCCATTTGCTCGAGTTCACCAAACTACATGATTTCACTATAGCCACGCCATAGAAATAGCTCTTTTGGCGTTAGTCATCCTGGTGAATAGATTCTGTAATCATCAAAACATAAAGACTACGTTCAGTTCTCACAATTCACGAACAGCGTTCATGAACTCTGTGAACTGCCTGGTGGTTGGGATATGTTGTCTCTCGACTATACATCTTACCCACCAGGGTCAGTTCTCCGGTGTTCAGGTGTTGAACACGAGGCTGAAGCCGATCAGCTCGTAGACGGCAGCGGCGCCGAGAGCTGTCCAGAAGGCCGGTGCCCAGTTGCGCTTCTTGATGACTGCCGTGACAAGCACAGCAGTTGCGATCCCAAGATGCACAAGGGCAATGACGATGAATCCGGTTGCCGGGTCGTTCATAACTTCTCCTTGAGTGTGGTGATTCAATGCGAGCCGCTCTCTACGAGCATGATCTATTAACCAACTTCATGTTGTATAAACTTAATTACGCTAATCGCTATTTCGCAATTACGAGACAGGGCCTTTTTTCAGAGAACTGACAAGGTGCTATTGAAAGACAAGATCGTCAATCAAGCGATATTTATTATACCAGAAATTACTAATAAAGCAATTATTAGTAATTTCAATTTAAGGGTTCAATAGCATTTATTATAGATTGACTAATCTATAATAATATGTTAGAATCTATATATTCGTTGAGGTATATTCTGCCTCCGATGTACATTGAGATGCTTAGGAATTAATGCTGGCTAAGAGCCTACAATAATGTAGGTTGTTAGCCCGCATTATTTCTAGAGAAAGTAGTAATCGCATGTCTCCCGACAAGATCGACATTGAACTCAGCAAGCTTCTGTTCTGGGGCAAAGCCGAGCTGGAGGACGAACGGAAACTGACGAGGTTCGGCTTAAAGCATGGCGGCAGGAAGATGTCCGACATTCTGTCGGCTATCGCACTGCTCGCCACCATCATCTTCATGGTGGCATCCTGGCCGACGCTCTCCAGTCCTGATGTCTCCTCTGCCACCAAAGAGCAGCTAATCAAGGCTCTGATTGCGTTTGCCTTGTTTTCACAGCTCGGCATGTTCGCACTCTACTACAAGTTGAGGTATGTGGTTGGAGTGATCTTGCTCCTCGCGATCTTCGCAGGGGGGCCGATTGCAATACTCTCCCGGCTGTAGAGCGCGATCGCTACTCACGGCTAGCATCTCAACACCCTCTACGCGAGGGATCCAGGAAATGAGGATGTGACACAGCGTAGCGTAAATGCTCACACTGTTTCAGTATCCTTGCTTCCTGGCACTCCCTAATGTCATGCACTACTCGTTATGACATTAGGGAGTGAACAAATAATATATCAGTATACTTCAAAAAGGTTGACGATACATTTAATAGGTAGTATTGTACTTCTGTGAAAAACTTGAATAAATTCCAAGCTTATACCTATACCGACTATATCCCGGCGGTATTTTCTGTGCGCTCGTAAATAACTCTCTATTTAGAAGATCATACCGCCTAAAGAGCGGTATTTTTAATCGAAAGACTAGTATGAATAAACCAATTGGTGTTATAGGACTCGGGGATCTGGGTGGCCAACTTACAAGCTGGATTACCGACGCAGGCCTTGAGGCTGTAACCTTCGACAACGACGAAACAAAAATCATAAAAAATCCTAACGTGCTGAGGCTGAGTTCGTCTCAGCAGGTACTGGCAAGATGCTCTATTGTGCATTGGGCTGTTCCTTCAGAGATACTAATTGAACTTGACGATATTATTAGTGACACAATCGTCGTATTGCATGACAGCGTAATGAGCAATAGCCAGACTGCGATAAATGATCGCAAGGATTCTGATTCATTTGTGGTTGCTCATGCTCTTATGAATCAAGATAAGCGCATATTTGTAGAAGAGAGTGAAAACAGCGAGCTCGTGATAAGACATTTCGGACGCATTGGGCTGAATCCCAAGCTCACGACCGTAAAGGATCATGACAACTTGATGGCGCATTCCCAAGGACTCGTAGCCTTACTAGTAAGTGCTGGATTAGTTGATCTTTTAGGAAAAACTGCTAGAGATGGAGATGTAACACCATCGGCAGTTGAGTTTCTAAGGTTCTTAGAGAATCGGAAACTCAAATGGACACCAACAACTATCAGGTCGATTCTGAGTAACCCTGAACTCAAGCAGGTTGCCGAAGATGTACTCGGAACTACACTTAGCGTAAGAGGGAAGGTGTAAGCATTTATCGTTTAGAGAAGTGCTTACACCCAAATGATCTATAATCTAAGGTATGAAGCAAAGATTTAAATCACTCAATAAACTTAGTAAATCGTTTGTCATAAGTAGTTTAATATTAGGACTACTTTACGTAATAGTCTTTTTTAAGAATGTCTTTGAAGCATTAGCAATGGATAAAACATCATATAACTGCACTGAAGATAGTATGATGATGCAGGTTTGCCATGATCCATTTGGAAGTTCGCTATCCTGGTCAGTTTTAGAAACAATAGCTGTTGGGTTCCCGTTAGTTATGATTTGGTTAATTCTAGGATTAATAGTATTTGTTAGGGCTAGGATAGATAAACGTAGAAGGCTAAAATACCACAACATACACGCATCCAGCGAAAATAAAGGCTAATGAAGGACTAAGCGCGTGAACCTATACCTTGATATTGATGGCGTATTACTCGCAAATGAAGCAAATCTTTCCGAAGGGGCTTCAGATTTCATTAAATTTGTCGCTGATAATTTCACTGTGTATTGGCTTACTACTCATTGCATGGACGGGAGCCCTGAGCATGCAATTGAATATTTACTGCGTGCAGCCACTGAAGACCTTCGTCCATGGCTCAAAAAATTCAAACCCGTAAAATGGAGTCTGAACAAAACTGAAGCAATTGACTTTTCTCAACCATTTCTCTGGTATGATGACGACTGTTTTTCTGGTGAGCGCATTGATCTGAATAGGCACAAAGCTTTTAATTCTTGGATTGAGGTCAATCTTACTAAGTATCAAGACCAGATGGTTCATGAGCTCAAAATGCTTAAGTCAATCGTTGACGAGCGATCGAGCTAAGCTGCTATAATCAGCTTCGGAAGATTGCTGTTTGACGCATTGCGAGGAAACAGCAATCTTCTTTTATTATCGCTACATCATAACTTCGCAAATAAAGTTTTATAATAGAGTATATGCGTACTTATCTTCAGGATCGCAACCACTATGAAGATCGTTATGACGATATTACTATTGGCGTCTGCCGCCATCAGGAGCAAATTTGCGCAGAGACTTATCGCGAAGCGAAGAAGAAGCTGAAGCCCCTGACCGGGAAAGATAAAGACAAAGATCCGGAACAAGAACTACTCAAAGTATTCAATCTTCACTACTACTTCATGGTGGAGTGGCGAGCTGGCGAACACTGGGAAGAACGTGAACAAGAGATCCAAAATATGATGAATGAAGACGAGGCTAAGGATCGGCAGCTTGCAGAGGCTCGACTTACGTCGGAACCATCCTGCGTGCACTGTGGCAAAACAGGACTTCGCATCGTATCGAAAGATCTT
>CAYLKD010000007.1:0-54003 GCA_964384345.1 uncultured Candidatus Saccharibacteria bacterium
CAGAAGTCCCGATAGATGCTACTTCTGACTTGTTTTTGATGCTACCTGTGCAGATATTTCCGCTGAGATAGACTTCTGTGCTTCCATGCCACGATCTACACCATAGTGATAGCCAACGTAGCCACATGCTAGGGCTAGTAAGATTAACCATGGTAATACTGTTTTTCCGAATGTTGCTGTTTTATTTTTTAGATTTTTCATTTCATTTTCCTTTTGATTGTTTTTAGTTTGTTTTGTTTTTTCTTTAAGTTCTTTTAATAACTCTGCGCCTGATTGATCTTTTTGATTACTCATGTTCCACCTTTTCCTTGCCATTAGTTGGCTTCATTTGCTCTAAGTATTCAATAATTGGCTTGTCGTATTTCACGGCAAGTTTTGCTAGGTTAAGTGCTAACTCGTAGCCTGCAATTGTTGCGCTACTTTGGATTTGTTCGACTGTCATGTTACTATCCTTGTCACCTGAACTTCAGATGCCTTTGCGTTATACTGCTTGATAAATTGTTCTTCACGGTCAACTTCAATCAAGAAGTCCCTGACTGATTCTTCTAGTTCTGCTATGGCTTCGTCGTCACGTTCGACACGCTTAACAAATAGCTGTGCATTCTCTGGCATACGTGGGTCAAATGATACGAAGTCGCACCACTGCCGACCAGTAATCCAGAGTTGCCCCATGACTTGCCAATAGTAAGTTTTAGGGACGTTCTGAATCTTTAGTGTTTCGATGTGAGTAGCAGTATTCGGACACTTGATCTCAAGTAATCCATCGCTGCCGATCAGTCCATCAGGACTTGCACCAGCTGGTAATGATTCATGTTGAAAGAATCCACACTCATCTACTATCTCGCCACTGTGTAGTTCGTAGCGAAGTCTAGCGGTATCTTCGTTATCTATTCCCCACTGCATTGCTGTAGTAGTAAATCCTTCTTCTTTCATACCTGTGAGACGTTCTGATACTAGTTGTGCGCGGTAGTTTTTAACTGCTGCGGATTCACCGTATTTAACTTTTGTCATTACGTCTTTGAAGCGTGAACCTGTAGCTTTACCTAAACGAATAGTGAACCATTCCTCGGTCCTTTGTTCATCCTCTGACTGCTGCATTGCGTAGCTCCTTAGTCCTGTTACTAGCAACAGCAGTAAAAGCACGTTGATCTTCAGCTGATAGTGAACTCAACAGCGCATTTATTTCATCTGTAGTTTCTGCCGATTTGAATTTATCTAACATTGAATCAGACTGTTCTTGCTCGTATGGGTTCGTATAAGCAAATACACCTTTACGATTGATGTCACGTCCGAAGATGCGTCCAATATGGTCACAAGCATCTTTAATAGCGTATGACTTAGCTGCTGGCAATCCTGTTTGAACTGAGTCATTTAGAATAGCTGACATATCTGCTGCTGATGCACCTTTGGCAGTCTTAGCAGGTGATGCCCCGACTCCATCTTGGTGGTGCATTGTACCGTCTACTGGGTCTTTATAGAAAACTCGTACTGTACATACCATTGAATTAAACATGGTTTCAGTTTTAAGAATCTCTACATACCATTCTTGAAATAAGTTAGTGAGTAACCATTCGACTCTACCAATAGGCATGGTCTTTGATTTACCACCTGGTGATGCTTCAAGCCATTCTGCTGCTGGAACTCGGTTCAAAAACTCAACCAGTTCACCCTTACTTTTTAACGTAGGTAAGTTCTCTGCACTCGTAAGCTTTGATAGTTGAAGATCTGTTTTACTCATTACTTTGCCTCCAATAACTTACGCATCTTATATTCACGCTGACCGATTGAAATACGTACATCTCCGTACTTGTACTGTGGTAGTCGATACATGTACTTAATAGGTACTTTCACTTCTTCGCTTTCGTCTTGCACTGGTATGTGTCGAGACAAGCGAGCGGTGTGGGGTCGGATATTGTTATTGAAAAAATCTGTCAGTGGTTGCCCCTGAGCTTCCTTAACTTGTGTCATATATTTCTCCTGTTTTCTTCTTATTTACGGCTTAACTGTCCATTAGGTGGGGCAAGACTAACGCTTACCAGAGCACCCCACCGAATGGGCAGTTAAGTTGGTATCGAATGTATGGTGCTAGTAGCAATAACCGCCACGACCAGCTCCCCGAAAGGTTCGATACTCTAGCCTCAAGTACCGCCTGGCCGTAGTAGGTATTTCTACCAGCACTACTACATTCGATGTCTCAACTACCTGCGACCAGACACATTATCGCTATTTCGCCCCTTTGCATAATGGAGCTTGATACGGGTTTCACGTATAACTAGGATTGTTGTCCAGTTGTAGGTAGTTGAAAATGAACGACTGATACTTTCTTACTTGTGCCTATATATCCGTTGACTTTATCGCGGGCTAGACCGTTCAGATGACCAATTGGTCGTGGGTATCTGTCTCTGTTGAATTGTTAAGGGGTTGTGTCTCTTGCTGGCTCACTCTGGCTATAAGCACTGAGGAGGGTTCGGAGACCAGGTTGTTTAACCTGTGGAAGTTCAACTTAGTGATTGAGCTTCCAGTGGGTAATAAAAAACCTCGCTGTTTGGGCGAGGATATAATTTTGGCAAAAGAAAAAGGCCGGAGACATTTCTATCTCCGACCTCTGTTTTAGTTTACAAAACAGCTGCTCTAACCAGCTGAGCTAAGTCGGCATGACTATAATACAAGTGTAAGTTTAGCGTAGATGTGACTGAAAATCAAATCTACGCTAAATGCAGTTAAAATGTTAGATCAATATCGCTGAGATCGAGATTACTGTATTTGACTTTAGTAATCCTACGAGTGCGAGATGATTGCGTCGATTTTGCAACATTTTGCTTCTTACTAGGTACTGTAGGATCGATTATCTCTTGCCGTTTAGTATATAGTTTCATCAGTTGTGATTGTAGGCGAATAATCTTTGTATCGATCGAGTTTAATTCGTGTAACTCAACTACTTTCATGATAGTTCCTTCTTTAAATTAGATCGACGCAAAGATTTTTTACGTACTCGTGGCTTTGATGCTGATGTCTTTTTGGCTGCATCCATGCGTGACGTAGATGGTCGAAAAGACTTTGGCTGCGGATTAACAATATCTATCAGTAATGGCTTGGAAGATCGCTGTTGTTTTCGTGCTGACCTATCAACATGTGGCGAATATCTATAGAGAAATGTCACTTCATCAATATCGCCATTAACAGCGCGTTGCGTTGTACGACGTGCTGGTTGTTCATCAGATGGATATTTCATATGTCTATATTAGCATAAATGTAGCATACTGTCAATGGTATAATTGACATATAACTATCATCGTGCTAAAATATAATTTAATGAGAGAATGGAGTCATATGCGAGATATATTAATTTCATGGAATAAATCAAACAATGAGCGGATAAAATTACAGTATGCATATGCAACACTTGCTATCGTATTGCTTTTTGTTTCGGGAATTATTGGACTGTTGAATTATAGCTTAGGCAGAACGCTTCTAGGATATGTAGTTGGATTAGTTGTATTATTTTTCTGTAATGCTATTTCTTGGGTACTGCTTGATGCATTTATATTGCGCCGATTATCTCGTCGCCCAAACGCAAAAAAATAGTTGTTACACAGTTTTATCGGAGCATATGATTACATAACAACGCGTCGAGGTTGCTTGACGCGTTTTGGTTTGTCATCGGGAACAATTAGGATTGCAGCTTGCTCACGCAAATTGTTTGCTAATTCTGTTTGACCAGTACGATCATATGCATCAGCAAGTATAGTAAGTGTCTGAGGGTTTTTGGCAAGTTCTACAGCGCGCTCGAGTGCCGTGAGCATCTTTTTCTCATGACCAAGCTTTTCCTGAACTTTGGCGTAAGCTATATGACGAGCCGCTAAATCTTCTTCCATAGCCAGTGCTTGCTCAAAAGCAAGGGCTGCCTTGTCGTATTTTTCTGTTTCATAATAAATCAGACCGACATTATGCAAACTCGAGGCACTCGGCTCAAGACTTTGGGCGATTTCAAAGCATTCGATGGCATCTTTGTAGGCTTGTTGCTTGGCATATAGAATGCCCAAACGGTTGTAAGCGGTGGCATTCCGTTCATCAACACGTAGGATCATTAATAAGGCTTTTTCAGCACGTAGGTATTTGCGATCATGCAACGCTTCTTGTGCAATTTGCCATAGTTTATCAAGTTTTTCAGACAATTTTTGAGGTAAGTCAGCAACGACTTCGTTGATACTTTGCTTTTGATAAATGACGTACGCACCTACTGCTGCAACGAGAAATAGTCCAAACATATTCTCTCTATTATAGCATGGCTGCGGCGAGTTGGAGTTTAACGTTGGCACCTTTTTCGATGTTAGTTCGAGCAGCAAGCAGCATTTCGGTGCGCATAACGGCGCTTGGTGTAGGAGCTATTGTCAGTAAACGAATAATTTGATCGATCAATCCTAGTGCATCGCGGCGCTGCAGAGAAATTTCTTTTAGGATCAGTGTTAACGCTTCATAGCTACGGGCTTGAACGAGCTGCTTCGCGATACGAATGCCGGCGGCAGCTGCCTCAAAATATCGTTCATCAGCGGCTAAACGAACTAATTCTGCGGGAAGACCACCAGCAATAAACTGCATTTGTTGTACTTTTTGTGCGTCAAATGCTTTCAGTAGCTGTGTACAGTCTTCAGTATTCGCTCGAGGAATCATGAGATGCTGCACCCGTGAACGAATCGTTGGCAGTAAACCACCAGCTATATGAGACGTCAGTATGAAATGGGTTGATGAGTTTGGTTCTTCGAGTAGTTTCAAAAAGGCGTTTTGTGCGCCAAGTGTCATTGCTTCGGCATCATCAATAATAATAGCTTGGCCTTTTATAGACGACGTCCGTACTTGTGTGTAGAGATCTCTGATCACTTCGGTGGAGATTTGTGGTATCGTACTCGACTTTGAAATGAGCTCTGGTCGAATGATGCGTACTTCCCTATCGCCTACAAGCGATAAGCTAATCGTCAGGAGACCGACGCCAGCCGCTCCATCGAGTAAGAGTGCTTGCGGTAGCGTTTCTTTCATTGTGGCGAGAACCGGAGCAATTTTTGGATGAACAATCAGCATTTAGGCGACCTTAGCGGCAAATTCTGGAGGGACAGGCGTCGAGAACGTCATACGTTGACTGCCGGGAATAGTGATTTCGAGCGAGGCAGCGTGGAGAAATAGTCTATCATCAGGTTTGCCATACACAGTGTCACCACAGATCGGGGTGCCAATGTGCACAAGATGAACGCGAAGCTGATGTGTGCGCCCCGTTTTTGGCTCAAGCCGCACTAGACTACGTATGCCATTTGTGGCTTCTACCTTGTAGTACGTTTCAGCGGATTTTCCATTAGCGTCGACCCGAAATGTACTCGGTTTGCTAGGATTACGACCAATTGGTACATTGATAGAGGCTTCATCTTGCTTAGGCTGGCCATCGACAACAGCATAATAGGTTTTCTTAACTTTTCGGTCTTGAAACTGTCGTACGAGCTGCAGCGCAGCTTCGGGTGTTTTAGCGCCAATCATGATGCCACTGGTAGCACGATCAAGTCGATGGACAATTCCAGGCCGATTGCTGTCAGAATTGTAACTTGAACGTGAGGCAAAGAAATCTGCAACGGTAAATTCATCGTTGAGCTCTCCTTTTGAGTGGGATAGCACGCCAACTGGCTTGCTGATGACGATAACATTTTCATCCTCATAGATGATCGGCAGCGTTTCTTTACTGTGATCTAGTTTGGCTGGGATATTCGTCGTCACTACATCGTCATCAGTAATCGCGCGTTTACTGACCAGTTCAGCTACACCGTTAACGCGTACATAGCCTAATGCTATGTATTTCTGCCAAACAGAGCGCGAATATTCTGGCCAGGTTGCGGCGACGTATTGATCAAGTCGTGTCATGCTAAGCTTTCGGACGTAGGCCAATCGCCTGTTGTGCCTTGAGGAGTGTTGTATTTGCCTGTGCGTTCATATTGGCTTCTGATGCTGTTAGTTTGGTGAGAATCGCTTCTTCATCGACAGCTGCTAGATTTGCCTGGAACTCTGTCAAGAATTGTTTGACCTCATCTGCGACGACTTGCTTAAAGTCACCATAGCGAGACCAGCCTTCAAATTCAGCTGCAACAACTGAGACAGGTTGGGTGCGGAGCAAGGCTAAGATGTCAAGTAAGTTACTTATTCCTGGCTGCGTAGCTGGATGGTGGCTAATGCGTGCGAGATCATCTGTTGTTGCGCTCATGATTTTTTTAGCTGCTACATCTGGCTCATCACCCAAAAAGATGACGCCGCGACCTGTTTCGTCACTTTTACTCATCTTTTTAGATGGGGTTACGAGATCTTTAATGCGAAGACCATTTTCCTTGCCAAAGAATTCGTGTTGTTTGGCGACAGCTTCGGGTACAACAAATAGCTCACCGAAGCGACTATTCATCCGCTCTGCGATATCACGAGTGAATTCGAGGTGCTGGCTTTGATCGTCACCAACGGGAATATACTGCGCTCCATAGAGTAGAATATCTGTTGCCATTAAAACCGGATAATTAAACAGCCCAACGCTGACATCATCCTTCCCAGCTGATTTGTCTTTGAACTGCGTCATGCGATTCATTTGGCCAAACCCAGTAAAACAGTCGAGAATCCATGTCAGCTCGCTGTGGGCTGGGATGTAGCTCTGACGATACAAGTGAATATTGTCGTTATCAAGTGGCAGACCGGCCGCAGCAAATACACGTGCCGTATGCAAGATTTGATCATACAGCGTGCTGTGATCTACTGGTGTCGTGAAACTGTGCAGATCAGGAATAAACATATTTATCTGATAATCCTGCGACCGATTCTTTGCCATTTCAATGATAGGCAAAATTGCACCAAAGTAATTGCCGATATGTAGATCGTTATTGGCGCGAATGCCAGTGAGGATTACAGGTTTTGTCATGTATCCTCAATTATACCTTATTAGTAGTGCGTACGATATGTATGAAAGACACCACGGTCTAGCATTTAACTCACTATATTTTTTTAAACTTCGAAGTGCATAAAAATAGTTGACTTATATACGAACTTGCGTTATAATATTGTTGTCGACCGATTGGAGAGTGATCACGTGAAACGACATTCGTGATTGTACTGTCGCCAAACAGTACAATGCCCCCACCCCACCAACTACCGGAGTACGACACGCTGCACCCCGACCTTCCCAGGGCCGGAAATAAGTGAGGCTAATCTTTGAGAGACTCCGTGTCGCTCATGTAGCCGGTGTATGGACACTGCCTCACTCGCTTGTAAAGACGAATCATACCAAACCGTGCAGCCGGTATTCGTAATGTGCATATTCCAGACTGTTTACCCTACGGGTGGGCAGGAGATTGCACAAGCTCAGTCTTTGGCAAGCTGAGCCCAAGTTAGCACTGGTGAGAAGCCATGTCACAGATACTTCGAGGAGTAGACTAGGGATCTACGCAGTTTAAACTCGATGATATCTGGGCTTCGTGACAGAGAAAACATGACACATCGTCTCTCCCCTATCGTGGTAGTATGGCTGCATTTAATGAGCTATGCAGTTCCCACACAAGGGTACGGGTTGGCGGCTTGACACACCGCCACCCACTCCCATGAAATTATTTACGTTAAAAAAACCCGCTACGATGTAGCGGGTTTTTTTAAAGAATGATACGAAACTAACGTTTCGAGTACTGTTCTTTCTTTCGAGCAGAACGAAGACCATATTTCTTGCGTTCTTTTTCGCGTGGGTCGCGCTTTAGGAACTCTGCTTTCTTGAGCGTTGAGCGTAAGTCGCTGTGTTCAACGGTGATTGCTTTTGCAATCGCGAGTTTGATTGCATCGACTTGACCGCTGCTACCACCACCACTCACGCGGATAGTGATATCGAAGTCCTTTTGCTTGCCAACAAGAGCAAGTGGATCAGTGACTTCAGCAAGAAGTGCAACGTTACCATTCAAATACTCGGCTGCAGGCTTGTCGTTAATGGTGACAGTGCCTTTGCCTTTGTATAAACGAGCACGAGCGGTTGCTGCTTTTCGACGACCGAGGCCGTATGCGTATCGTGTTTCAGCCATTACTTTGCCTCTCCTTTGATAATAGTTACCTTCTCAGGAGTCTGTGCCGTGTGAGAATGCTCGCTGCCGGCAAATACTCGGAGTCGCTGCATGCGCTCAGGTGATAGCTTGTTTTTAGGAAGCATCCCTTTGACCGCAGCTTCAATGATTCGCTCTGGAAATTTTTCACGTACCTCTTTAAGAGTTGCGTCTTTGATTCCGCCAGGAAATCCACTGTGTCGATAGTAGATCTTGCTTTCTTCTTTGTTGCCGGTGACTGGTACTTGAGCCGCATTGATAACAACAACGTAGTCGCCACCATCAATGTGTGCGGTGTAAGTAGGCTTGTACTTACCGATAAGATACTTACTGATTTCAGTCGCAAGACGTCCCAGTGGAAGGTCTTTTGCATCAATCAGAATCCAGCGGCGGGTAACTTCCGACGGTTTTTGTGAATACGTTTTCATGACTATGCCTCCACTTTCTTGAGTTCAGGCTTTGGAACGGCTTTTAGTTCATCAACAAAGCTGATTGTAGCCATTTCAGCGCCATCACCTTTTCGGATGCGGGTACGCTCGACACGTACGTGGCCCGAAGTTCGGCCACCAAGTTGTGGTGCAATCACGTCAACGAGTTTGAAGGCAGCACCTTGTGTGCTAAGGCCTGCGATAACGCGTCGGCGGTTTGCGAGATCACCTTTTTTTGCTTTGGTGATGAGTTTTTCAATGTAGCGGACGAGCTCTTTGGCTTTTGGCAGCGTTGTTTCAATCTTTTCGTACTCAACAAGACTTGTAGCAAGTCCCTTGAGGAGTGCGCGTCGTTGATCACGTTCGCGTCCAAATTTACGTCCTTTATATCCGTGTCTGTGCATAGACTATAGCTCCAACTCTGCGAGTTTATCTTTCACCTCGTCAAGTGCCTTTGAGCCGAATCCTTTAAGTTCACGTAGGTCTTGCTCAGAGAGCGTGACAAGATCGTGGACGGTACGGATGTCGTTGTTGACAAGTGCGTTTGCAGTACGAGCGGTCAAGTTGAGCTCTTCGATAGGAGTATTCAACTCGCTGACATCTTCTTCGGCTTGTTGGCCAAGAGCTGGTGCAGCTTCAACAGTCGTGCTGCCTGAAAGTGCTGTGTATTGATTTACCAAGATTGCTGCAGCTTCTTCGAATGCTTCTTTTGGTGAAAGAACACCATTGGTTTCGATCGTAAGCTTGAGTTGGTCTAGGTTAGTTTCACGGCCGACACGAGTAGCGTCGACTTTGTAGCGTACGCGCAGCACTGGACTAAAGACTGCGTCGAGCGCAATCATGTCGCTGTGGATGCGCTCTGAACTTGAGTCCTCGATCGTGCGATAGCCACGGCCAGCTTCTGCAACAAGATCCATAACAAGTGATGTTTTTGGATCATCGATTGTTGCAATAACTTGCTCTGGGTTTACAATCTCAACATCACCTGATGCTTTGATATCTCCAGCAGTGACTGTTCCGGCACCTTTTTTCTCGAGGCGTAGCTCAATTGGCTCGTCAGTGTGAACGCGTAGGTGCACATTTTTGAGGTTGAGCATGATGTCAACTACATCTTCTTTTACACCTTTGACGGTCGTAAATTCGTGTGTTGCACCTTCAACACGGAATGCAACGAGTGCGCCACCACGGATGCTTGAAAGCAACACGCGACGGAGGCTGTTACCTAGTGTGTTGCCGTAGCCGGCTTGCATTGGTTCGATTACAAACGTCGCGCTTGTCTTCGTCAACTCCTCGACTTTAGCGAGTGCGGGATTGTGAACTAAATTTGCCATTTTACTTTTCTCCCTTATAGATTAGCGTGAGTAGTACTCGACGATTAATTGTTCATTGATGTCAGCTTCAGCTTCTTCGCGTTTTGGCAGTCCGGTAACGCTGATTGTCATCTTTTTTGGATCGCTCTTGAACCAACTTTGTGGCCCTTGGATTGAAGTACCCATTATTTCAGCCATAGCGCTGAAGTAACCGTTTTTGGCGCTTTTTGGGCGAACAGTTATTTCATCACCTTCTTTAAGGCGGATTGATGGGATGTCGACGCGGCGACCATTGAGCATAAAGTTGCCGTGTGAAACGAGCTGACGAGCACCGCGGCGTGAGACGGCGAAGCCTGCGCGGTAAATAGCGTTGTCAAGACGTTGCTCGAGCATCTGAAGCAGGTTTTCACCTGCAAGTCCTGGTCGGCGAGTTGCCTCGTCCATGAGCTTCGCAAATTGTTTTTCGAGTAGTCCGTAGGTACGGCGTACTTTTTGCTTTTCACGGAGCTGCTTTGCGTATAGGCTTTGTTTGCCCATACGGCCACCAGAGTGTTGACCAGGAATACCTGGTTTTTTTACAAGGATCTTGTGGGCTTTTGGATGAAGCGCGTAGCCTTCTCGGCGACTTTGCTTAACAATCGGTGAAGTATCACGTGCCATATACTAGACCCTCCTTGCCTTTCGTGGACGAGTGCCGCCATGAGGAACACCAGTCACATCTTTGATAGATTCTACTTGCATGTCGTAGTTTGAAATTGCGCGAATTCCAGAGTCACGGCCAAGACCGACACCCTTTACGAACACATCGACGGCTTTCATGCCGTAGAGTGTTTTTGCAAGTTCTGCTGCTTTTTCGGCAGCAACTTGCGCAGCATATGCTGTACCTTTTTTGCTTCCACGGAAGCCACATGCACCAGCACTAGAAAAGCACAGTACTGCACCTTTTTTGTCGGTAAACGTGATAATTGTGTTGTTGAAGCTTGCCTGGATGTGCATTTGCCCGGCTGGGACTGCACGTCGCTGCTTCTTGCGCGGCGTAGATTTTGGAGCCGCTTTGGTTGATTCAGCCATATAAATATCGGTCCTTTCCTACGTCTTAGTTGCCGCTTTAGGTTGTGCACCACCGATGGCAACAGCTTTACCCTTACGAGTTCGTGCGTTCGTACGAGTACGTTGGCCATTTACCGGGAGACCTGCCTTGTGGCGAAGACCACGGTAGGCATTGATGTCTTTAAGGCGCTTGATATTATTTGTTACGAGACGTTGGAGATCACCTTCGGTCGTATAATCTTTGTCGATTATCTCGCGAAGTTTTTGTTCTTCAGCCTCGGTGAGATTTTTCACCCGAGTGGTCGGCTCGATATTAGCCGCCGCAAGGATGTCTCGAGAGTGCTTTTTGCCGATGCCGTATATGTACGTCAACGCAATGTGCACTTGCTTTTCTGCGGGTATAGTTACCCCAGAGATTCGAGCCATGCTTAACCCTGCCTTTGCTTATTCTTAGGTTTTTTCTTGTTGATAACGCGCAGTATGCCTTTTCGGCGTACTAACTGGTCATCAGGACTGATTTTTTTTACGCTCGCACGAACTTTCATGAGCCTACTAAAAATCCTTTCCTTTAGAATTTAATTGATATTATCTGCCGTTCGACTGTGTCGGACGTTCGTCTCGCAGTCGGAAGCTGATTCGTCCCTTCGTAAGATCGTAGGGTGTCATCTCAACTTCGACCTTATCGCCTGGTACTAAACGGATGTAATGCTTGCGCATTTTGCCGCTAATATGAGCGATAATACTATGGCCGCCATTTTCAAGTTCAACCCGGAATTGAGTATTAGGCAGTGCTTCCACTACCGTTCCTTGCATCTTGATTACTTCCTTTTGTCCAGCCATAAGTTACAGTAGTAGATTATACATGAAATATGTCTCGTCGTAAACCCATATAGGGAATAATCTTCACGATATCTGCTTCATTATGACAATGCCGTGAAAAGTGTAGTTGGATCTATTGTAGCTGAATGTGACGCTTCGTCAAGAAGCCAATATAAACAAAAAGATGCACGTACGTGCAACTAGAGCAGTCAAATGTTCTATCGTGTGGTGGGGCTGGCTGCGTCGGCAGCCCCACCACACTTACCGAGCCAGGGTGATCCGTGAGCGTACTTAAGCATCTCGGATGGGCAGCGTACTCGGCATATGCCCGTTGTTGTTTCACCGCCAGAACCGGCGGATCTTTTTTGTGGACGCTATGTACGCCGTAGCGTGTAGCCGCGTCCAGATGCGCACGAATGGGGCTCATGCAGCCCTGTGCGGATCGAGTCGCTACGAGCCCAGCGACTTTTGGGTGAAATGATCGATGAGTGGTTTGATGAGTTGCAAGCCCGGGTTAGACTTCATCAAACATCATCTTACTAGGGCTATCAACCACTAGACCAACAGTTTCCCGTTAGTTTTTACAATATATCATTTACGCGCACGGCACGCAACATAATTCTGCGGTCATATTGTTTAATCGATGGCACGTAGTTGCCATCGCAAGTAATAAGGCTAAGTCCTTCCTTTGATGGGTCTGAGGACTGCATTAGCTCCTGCATGCCAGTTTTGTTGACATCATTGAGTGACATGCTTTTGTTTGATGTAACACTATAGGTATACTTTTTGCCATCACCCCGCTCTACTGTTATTAAGTCACCGCTGCTGAGCTTATTAAGTCCTGCAAAAACTCCATCACGAGTAATGCCACCATTGTGTGCATCGATCATGACCGCGCCGAAGCCAGCCCCTGGTGTTGCGCTTTGAGTGTACCAGGCAGCATCATTGATATTTGCTGGTGTTTTAAGGATATTATTGGCATCTAGTCCGACTGGGAATATCCGTACATTATAAATGCCTAGCTTGTCGATACTGATGTAGCGCGGATGTGTAGCTGGGACATTATAGGCTGCCGTCTGTTCTTTGGTAACCGGCGTCTCGTCAACACGTGGATCGGCTTCCATGGCTCTGACACGTATCGCAGGGGGCATTTCACCCGTCTTGTACCATCTAAGCGCATAGAAACCACTGGCTGCTAAGACTGCAGCAAGCAAAAGACAGAGGATTCCAAGCGTAAGTTGTATGCGAGCGCGTGTGCGATTGAGCGTAAGTCCGTATCCACCTGCAGACATTGTTTGATCCTTTTTGTTATCGGTTTGTTTATTTGTAGTCGTCGTAGGTGACCATGAGGGCACGTGAGTTGATCTGGCGGAGTGCTTCTAGGGCTACCGATACCACGATCAGTACTCCTGTACCACCTATTGCCAAGTTGCTGTTTTGGACGCCAGCGATATTATATAGTGCATATTCTGCAATGTATGGCAGGACGGCAATAATTCCAAGTACCAACGATCCGAAGAGAATGAGTCGGTTCATTGTTCGAGAGAGATATTTTTCAGTTTGCAGACCAGGACGTACGCCTTCGACGAACCCACCTTGTTTTTGAAGGTTTTCAGCAATCTCATTGCTATTAAATACGATTCCGGTATAAAAGTAGGTGAAGGCAATTACAAGGATGAAGTACAATCCAGGATAAATAAACGCTTCCCAAGTTGCACCAGTAAATTGTCCTGGGTTTGGTGTTTTGAACCACGTCACAAGATTGGTTGCGACATCTGCATAAGCAGGGTTGTTTGTGGCTTTAAGTACTTGGCCCACAAATGCAGGAAGGCTTAAGAATGCAACAGCGAAGATCACTGGAATTACACCTGCTGCAATCATTTTCATAGGTAAAATACTTTTCACGCCGCCATAGCTTGAGTTACCTTGGACGCGCTTGGCATAATTAATTGTCACTACCCTTTGCGCTTCATTGACCTTAACAAGGAAGTAGAGGACCGCGAGTGCAACTATTCCAAGGACTAAGAATATCCAAAAAGCTGAGGCGTTAATCGGCAATGTAAACCAACCAAAGACACTCAGTGCACCTTGAGAGGTATCAGTGATACTGGTAATGAAGAACTGACCAAACGACGGAATCTGGCTGACGATACCGGCAAAGATCAAAAGGCTCAAACCATTTCCGACACCTTGCTCGGTCATGATTTCACCGAGCCACATCAGTAGCACTGAGCCAGCGGTCATTGCTCCGACAGCGACGATCCATTCGATTGGCGTCGGTGCTGCAAGTACGGTCGAGTTACCGGCCAGTACTGTTTGACGAAGAATGTAGATGAATGCGATTGACTGGACGATAGCGAGGGGTACGGTGATGACACGTGTCCACTGTTGTATCTTGCGACGGCCAGATTCACCATCTTTATGGAGTTCTTCGAGCTTTGGGATAGCTTTTGTCAAAAGTTGGGTAATCACGCTGGCGGTAATGAATGGGCTCAGTCCAACCAGAACGATTGAGAAACTTGCCAGTGCACCTCCAGAGAGGAGATTGAGGAAGCCACCAAAATCTGTGCCGCTAACAACGCTATTGACGACTTCTTTAAGTTGCGTTGGATCTGCGAGCGGTACCGGAATGTGCGCCAGGAAGCGATAGACCACAACAAGTCCAAGGACGACTAAAATGCGTCGGCGCATATCGCTGTTTTTAAGTGATTTTCCGATTGTTTTCCAGTTCATGTATTCCCCCGTAAGTAGTTAGCAAAGGCGCTTCTCGGGCCTAGTCCGTAGTAGTACTACCAAGTAGTATACTACGGCTATAGGACTGACAAACTATTTTTTGTCTGCTTCTTCTGCTTTTTTCGCAGATTGTTGCAATGGGCTGCCGGTTTTGGTGAACGTACCACCAGCTTTTGTCACGGCTTCTTGAACAGCTTTACTAGCCCCTTGCACTTTCAAGGTTATTTTTGCGGTCAGTTCACCGCGTGCAATGACTTTGACAGGATGAAACGGAGTAGAAATGTACCCCGCCTCGTAGAGGGCGTGGTTATCAACGGTACCTTTAAGCTCGTTTAGTCGATCCATGTAGACGACTTGAGCAGGTGTACGGAGACTTTTGAATCCACGGTTTTTTGGTGTACGGCGAACAATCGGACCTGATCCCCCTTGAAACATAGTGTTGAGTTTCTTACCGGTGCGTGCGCCTTGACCTTTTGTACCACGACCTGCAGTTTTACCACCGCCTGCTGAAATACCGCGGCCGACTCGTTTGCGGTCTTTATTTGCAGCTACTTGGAGTTCGTTATATTTCATTACGCTTGCTCCTTTTCTGCTTTTTTACCTGACTTTTTTGGAGCTTCGTAACCGACCCACTCTTCACGTGGAACGAGAGACTTGAGCGCCGCGATAGTTGCGTAAGCAATGTTCACCTTGTTGGTAGAGCCGAGGCTTTTTGAAAGCAAGTTGTTAATACCAGTTACACCGATAACTTGACGAACAACACCTCCAGCAATAACTCCCGTACCTGGTGCTGCTGGCTTGATGAGCACCCGTGCTCCAGAGAGTTTAATCTCAGCATCGTGCGGGATTGTCTCTTTGATAACAGGGATTGTAATCATGCCTTTTTTAGCAACATCGGTCGCTTTTGCGATTGCAGTCTGAACATCTGCACCTTTTGCGACACCGACGCCAACTTTTGACTTACGATCGCCGACAACAACAAGTGCCTTAAATCGGAAACGACGTCCACCTTTTACGACACGTGCAACACGGTCGATGTTGATGACAACTTCTTCAAATTGCTTTGGCTCTTCAACGCGAGGGGTATTATTTCGTCGGTCATCCCGACGACCTCCACGTGGTCGCACTGCACCTGCTGGTGCACCGGCACGTGGGGTAGTAGCTGCTGCTGGTTGATCATCAGCCATACTAGAACTCCAATCCATCTTTACGTGCAGCATCTGCGAGCGCACTGAGGCGGCCAGCATACTGGCGACCGTTGCGGTCGAAGACGACTGCTTTAATCTTTGCTTTTGCTGCCTTCTTGGCAAGTTGCGAACCGACACCTGCGGCTTTTTCGGTCATAGTACCAGTGGCTTTTTGTCCAACGGTTGTTGCACTCACTAGCGTCTTTCCTGCGACGTCATCGATCAGCTGCGCACTGACATGCATGTTGCTGATGGTCACACTGAGGCGTGGTCGCTCAGCTGTACCGCTGACAACAGCACGCACACGAGCTTTACGAAGACTGCGGTTGAGCAGTTTTTTAGCCAGACTTTTACTCATGATTATTTACCTGCCTTTCCGGCCTTGCGCAGAATCTGCTCATCGGCGTATTTAATACCCTTACCCTTGTATGGTTCAGGTTTCTTGAATGATCGAATGTCAGCCGCCACTTGTCCAACTTGCTGTTTGTCGATACCACTGACGATGATAACCATCTTGTCATTGGTAACACTAATGCCGGCTGGCGCTTTGTATTTCACTTCGTGGCTGAATCCGAGGCTCATTGTGAGATCGGTGCCAGTTGCTGCGACGCGAAATCCAACTCCGTTGACTTCAAGTCTCTTTTCGAACCCTGCGGTTACTCCCTGCACAGCGTTTGCGAGCAGTGCTCGCTGCAGACCGTGCTGAGCTTTGGCGATTTTTTCGTCATCCTTACGAACAACTGTGGCGACTCCATCGTCGACGCTCACTGTTACATCGCTCAGATGTGGCACAGTCAATTCGCCTTTGGCGCCTTTGACAGTGATAACATCTGAATCGACCGTGATTGTCACGCCTGATGGGATCTGAATTGGTAGTTTTCCGATTCGACTCATAATTTATCCTTTATTAATAAACAATGTCTAATATACTTTTAGTAACAACTCACCGCCAAGCTTTTGCTTGACAGCTTCACGTCCGGTCATGACACCTTTTGAGGTGCTGACGAGGACGATACCACGACCACTTTTGATGCGTGGGATGTCCGAAGCCGCAACGTAGAGGCGTCGACCTGGCTTTGACATACGGGTGAGCTCAGTAAATGTCGAGTTTTCACCATTTTTTGCAATTGTCACGACGAGTGTATCGCGTGGCTTGCCTGGCTCTACCGTTACTTCAGCAAGGTAGCCGCTTTTGACGAGCTGTTCGGCGATAACTTTTTTGATCTTGCTTGACGGCAAACGTACTTCTGTCTTGCCAACCATATCAGCGTTGCGGATACGGGTCAGGAGATCAGCGATTGGGTCAGTTGATTGTAAACTCATAGTCTTATACTCCTTTCCTACCAGCTGGCTTTCGTTACGCCTGGGATTTCACCCTTTGAGGCTTTTTCACGGAAATTGATACGGTTGAGGCCGAAGCGACGCATGTATCCACGTGGTCGTCCTGAGAGAATGTCTCGGTTTTTCCATCGTGTTGGGCTGCTGTTCTTTGGCAGTTTCTGCAAACCTTCTTGGTCACCGAGTTCTTTGAGCTCTGCACGCTTTTCGGCGTATTTTGTGATCATTTTCTTTCGCTTCTCGTCACGAGCGATCATTGATTTCTTGGCCATATTACCTCGCTCCTCCTTCTTTCTCGAATGGAATACCGTACTTTTCTAATAGCGCACGTGATTTCGTTTTGTCACCGCTTTTGATGGTAAACGTAATCTGAAGCCCATGGAGGACTTGTGTCTCTTCGAAAGTTAGCTCTGGAAAGATTGATTGCTCAGTAAGTCCGAGGCTGTAATTGCCACCGCGGTCAAATGCTTTTGCTTTGACACCGTGGAAGTCACGAACGCGTGGCAATGCGATATTGACGAGACGATCGAGGAATTCGTACATGCGAGCGCCACGAAGCGTCACCATAACGCCGACTGGGGCACCCATGTTTGCACGGATTTTGAAGCCAGCAATTGATTTCTTGGCAAGTCGCTCAACAGGCGCTTGACCAGTAATCTTTGTCACGGTGTTTTTGACTGTTTCAAGATGACGTTTGTCATCTTTGTTCTTGCCCGTTCCTACGCTGACCGTGATCTTTTCAAGCTTTGGTACTTGGTGTACGTTTGAAAGACCGAGTTCGGCCTGAAGTTCCTTTTTGTATGTACTATCGTACAAGGCTTTCAAGCGAGGAGCGGTTTGAGTAGCAGCTTTAGCCATTCTACTTAATCTCCTTATTTTTTAAGCTTTTAGCAACACGAGTTGTGCCACCATCAGCATTTTTAACTAAGCCGACACGACTGGTTTTGCCGGTCTTTTCATCGACAACGAGCGCAACTTTGCTGATATCCATAGGAACATGAATATCTTTTTTGCCGCCACGTGGGTTGAGTTGGCTTGGCTTAACATGTCGGTGACCAACACCAACACCTTCGACAAGAACTGTTCCCTTTTTGCTGTCAACTGCCAGAACCTTACCAGTTGTGCCTTTTTTTGCTCCGGCGATAATTTTGACAAGATCGTCTTTGTGAATTCGAGATGCCATACTAGAGTACCTCCGGCGCTAGGCTGATAATTTTTGCATACCCTTTTTCGCGGAGTTCACGAGGAACTGGACCGAACACACGGGTAGCTTTTGGAGTTTTGTCGTCGTTGATGATAACAACTGCGTTGTCATCGAAGGCGATGGTACTACCGTCTTTTCGGTTGATGCGGTTACGTGTTCGAACGACAACTGCTTTTTGGACAGATTTGCGTTTGACTGTACCGGTTGGGTTTGCTTCTTTGACACTACAGACGATGATGTCACCGACGTGTGCGTAGCGACGTCCGGTACCACCGAGTACGCGAATACAGAGTACTTCTTTGGCGCCGCTGTTGTCAGCTACTTTAAGTCGTGTTTCTTGCTGGATCATGCAACCTCCTCTTTGGTCGCACCTTTCGTCATGACAACCTCGTCTTTGAGTTCAAGACTGCCGCGTGATTTTTCTTCGATACGATCAAGTTTGTAGGATTTTGTCTTTGAGATTGGGCGGGTTTCGACGATTGAAACTCGGTCACCTTTTCCAGCTTCGTTGTTTTCGTCGTGCGCCTGGTATTTGCGAGAAACAGAATACTGCTTCTTGTAAATTGGGTGTGTTTCACGAGTCGTCACCGTAACAGTGATTGACTTGTCACGCTGGTCAGAAGTGACAATACCGTTTAAATATTTCGCCATATTACTTTCCTTCCTTATTAGCGTTAATTGCAGTCAATACACGTGCGATTTGTTTGCGGTAGCCTTTGATAACCTGTGGGTTAACTAATTCGCCGCCGCGGTGTGATTTCATTGCGTCAAATAAATCTTTTTTAGCATCGACAAGCTGTGACTCGAGACTTTGTTCAGTCTTTTTTGGAGCGGCTTTCTTGGTGGTAGTTTTTTTATCTGCCATAGTATTATGCCTCCTCTCGTTTGACGAACTTTGTCTTGACAGGTAGCTTGTGGCTTGCAAGTCGCATCGCTTCGCGAGCTACTTCTTCAGTGACACCCTTCATTTCGAACATGACGGTGCCGGCTTTTACCTTGGCAGCGAAGTATTCAGGGTTACCCTTACCGCTACCCATTTTGACATCCTGTGGTTTTTTGGTAACAGGAGTGTGCGGGAAGATACGGATCCAAATTTTACCACCACGTTTGATGTAGCGAGTCATCGCTTGACGTGAAGCTTCAATTTGTCGAGACGTCACGCGTTCGTTGCTCTGTGCTTGGAGACCATAGTCACCAAATGCAACATAGTTACCGCGAGTTGCGTTACCTTCGTTCTTGCCGATACGAACTTTTCGATACTTGGTTTTCTTTGGTAGCAACATATCGATTAGCTCCTTTCACCCTTATTGATCCATACCTTGACGCCGATAACACCAGAACCGTTTGCGCCTTGAGCACGTGCAGTATGGAAATCGATATCTTGGCGGAGTGTATGCAGAGGGACTGATCCTTCTGATACTTTTTCGCGGCGAGCCATTTCAGCGTTGTTGAGACGACCTGAAACTTGAATACGGATACCTTTAGCTCCAGCGTTCATGGTGTTGAGTGCTGCCATCTTGGTTGCACGGCGGAAGTTGATTCGTCGTTCGAGCTGACGTGCGATGTTTTCAGCAACTAGCTTGGCTGCGAGTTCTGGACGTTTTACTTCTTCGATGTTGATACGAACTGGCAAGCTGGCGATCTTTTCGATCTGCGTCTTGAGTTCCGTAACACCTGCACCACCACGTCCGATCACAACACCAGCTTTTGCAGTGTGGATAGTCACAGTGATAAGATTTGCGCTCCGCTCGATCTCAATACGATTGATCGTTGGTCGAGATGAAAATTTCTTCTCGATTACTTCACGAATCTTGATATCTTCTGCGAGCCACTTAGCAAAGTCTTTCTTGCCGGCGAACCAACGAGATTCCCAGTTCTTGTGAACTTGCAGGCGGAAGCTAATAGGGTTTACTTTTTGGCCCATTACTTAGTCTCCTCTACTTCTTTAGGTGCCTTTGTTGCCGCTGGCTTCTTCTTTGGCTTTTCAGTACCAGCTACTTCGATAAGAATATTGCTGGTGATTTTTTCAAATGGTAATGCACGGCCACGTGAAGCTGGGCGGAAACGACGGAGTCGGGTGCCGACTGTTACACTGAGTGTGCTGATAGTCAAGCTGCCGGCATCAAGACCGTGGTTATTAAGTGCATTTGCGCGTGCACTCTCAATCGCTTTTTTAAGCGGGAGACCAGCACGGCGTGGAACGTGCTCAAGAATCACGAGTGCGTCAGCGACGCTGCGACCGCGTACAAGACTGGCGACGACGCCAACTTTTCGCGGCGCAATGTCAACGCCCTTTGCATATGCTTTGACGGTGAGAAGATCAGCCATTACCGTTGTTTCCCTCCGTGCTTACGGAATTTACGAGTTGGACTAAACTCACCGAGCTTGTGGCCAACCATATTTTCCGAAACGAACACAGGAATGTGCAAGCGTCCGTTGTGAACAGCAAGACTTTTGCCGACCATCTCCGGAGTAATTGTGCTTGCGCGAGCCCATGTTTTGATGACTGTACGATCATCCGCTGACAACGCAGCCACTTTTTTAGCAAGCTTGGCGTCGACGAATGGACCTTTCTTTAAAGATCGACTCATATACTACCTCTTCCTCTTCGCGTCGTGGCGAGTTTTAACAATCAATTTGGCTGTGTCTTTGCGGCGCCGTGTGCGGTATCCGAGTGTCAACTGACCCCATGGAGTGCGCGGTGCTTTACCAGTACCGTGGCGACCACCGTCACCACCACCGTGTGGGTGGTCAGCAGCGTTCATGACAACACCACGAACACCAGGTCGGATGCCTTTACGGCGGTTACGACCGGCTGAACCGATTTTGACGTTTTGGTGCTGTACGTTTCCGACGACACCGATTGTTGCTTCACACTCGAGACGAAGGCGTCGCACTTCGCCTGATGGCAATTTGACTTGAGCGTAATCGCCTTCTTTGGCCATGAGCTGAGCTTTTGTGCCAGCTGAACGGACGATTTGCGCACCTTTACCGATGTGCATTTCAATGGCGTAGATCTGTGTACCAACTGGAATCTTTGAGAGCGGCATCCGGTTTGAGCTCTCGATAGGAGCGTCTATACCACTTTCGATCTTTTTGCCCTTTGACATGCTAGTATCAGCAAGAATGTAGTGGTAGAGACCGTGTTGGTCTTTGACACGTGCAATACGTGCTGAACGGTTAGGGTCGTATTCGATTTCTTCGACAGTCAGTTTAAGACCATTTGCAAGACGGTGGTTCAGCAAACGGTAGTGTCGCTTCACACCACCACCACGGTGACGGACAGTGATACGACCTGTATTGTTACGTCCAGCGTTTTGTTTTTTGCTCTTGATCAGGCTCTTGAGAGGCTTACGAGTTGTAATCTCTGACAAGTCTTGTGATGTCATACCACGTCGAGCAGGAGTGGTAGGGTTATATGCTTTTATCGGCATTACTTTGTCTCCTTCTCAGTGGTAGTGGTTGGTTCTTCAAATACTTGAATTGAGCTACCAGCAGCAAGTGTCACGTAAGCTTTTTTGCTGTCTTTTCGGGTTGTTGTACCGGGGTAACGGTTTTTACCGCGACTGAATCGTACTGACTTACCGCTTTGGACAACAGTAGTGACGTTCTTAACGGTCACGTCGAACTGCTCAGCAACTGCGGCTGCAATCTGTTGTTTGTTAGCATCAAGTGGGACATTAAATACGTAGGTGTTTTGAGCGCCGAGGCCGTAGGCTTTTTCAGTAGCTCGTGGGGTTACTAAGATACTCATCTTATTTCTCCTCCTTGGCTAGCCACTGTTCGATAACACTCACAGCCGCTGGAGCAATGACAATATGATCAGCATTGAGGATGTTAAACACGTTCAAGTACGTTGCTCGTACAACCAGTACGTGCTGAATATTGTTTGTTGCTCGCAGTAGCTCAGCAGTTTTGTCAGTGACGACGACAAGTGTCTTTCGATCAAACTTGTTATCAGCAAGGAATTTGACGACTTCGGCAGTCTTGCCAGTTGTCTTGATATCCTTAAGCGATACTTTGCCTGCTTCGTTTGCAAGCGTCAGTGCTTGGCGAATAGCCACGCGCTTTGCTGTAGTCGATAGACGCTTTGAGTAATTTTCATTACCACGTGGTCCGAAGACAACACCACCACCGCGCCAAATTGGGTTACGACTTGAACCAAAACGAGCACGTCCTGTACCCTTTTGCTTCCATGGTTTTTTACCACCACCGCGGACTTCACCGCGCTGGAGTGTTGTTGCTGAAGCCTGACGGCTGTTAGCAAGATATGAGTCATACGCAACTTTGAGTAGCTCATGGTTGTCAACTTTGACGCCAAAGACACTTTCAGGAAGTGAATTCGAAGTCGCCGATGCGTTTGCAGCGGCTTTTGGTGTAGTAGCTGCCATTATGCTTTCCCTCCGATAACGATAAGACCTTTACGTGGTCCTGGCACAGCGCCCTTTAGGCCGATAAGATTATTACCAGCATCAAGGTAGGCAACCTCAAGGTTTTTGACCGTTACTTGGTCGTGACCCATGCGGCCAGCCATTCGCTTGCCTTTAAAAACTTTTTGTGGATACATCGATCCGATTGACCCAGGCTTACGGACGTTGCCGTTACCACCGTGAGTGTTCTTACTGGTGTTAAAGTTATGGCGCTTTACCGTACCGGCAAAGCCTTTACCTTTTGATGTACCAGTCGCATCGACGATGTCACCGAGTACAAATGCACTTACGTCTACTTGATCACCGACCTTGAGGTCGCTGTCAGCTTCAACGCGGAATTCCCGAATATACTTCGGCGAAGTTTTGCTAGACTTTACGTGTCCAGCGACGGCCTTGCTCAGGTTCTTACCCTCTCCAAAAGCCACTTGTACTGCAGTGTAACCATCGGTTTCGATGGTTTTTACCTGAGTCACAGTTACAGGGCCGGCTTGAATAAGCGTTACGGGTGTAGCCGTACCGTCTTCAGCCAGGATTTGGGTCATACCAATTTTGGTACCGAGAAGTGCTTTCATGCCTTCATTCTCCCACTTAAAATCTCCGGTGACGGATGGTATCTGATGGATTACTCCCTCTGACCTGTCCATTCACGCGGAAACGAGTTGTTATTACGTAATAAGTTACAGAGACGAGTATAGCAGATATCAGCACAGAGGTCAATATATGTACTTGTAAGGAGCAAAATTATGCTGTACCCATCGTTTATACACGTACTGACAGTAATTGACGTATGACCTGCAGGTACGCGAAATGCTACGTCCGTTGAACTTCTACCATATGAAACGTCGTATCTGTTGTCGATACAGACAGCAAAATATCAGAACTGCCGCTCAGACTGTTCGATAAGGTGCTCGCTAGAACAGTTAGTGATACTTTCTCCCATGTGTTGGAATTTGTTTTAGCGAATGACTGCTGCTGACTCGTGTTACCCACGGTTAATACCCATGAGCCATTTCCACTGTTAAGGTAAGTTACATAGACTATAACCAAGCCAGTTAATGAGGATTTAAACGTCGAATCAAGCCTTAGATAAAAAGACTTTTTGCCGCTCGCAACGTCTGTTCGTCGAGCATAACGCCCATAACGCTGAGATGATGATCCAATTATATTACTTCCATTATTTGAATCTAATGCTACCGTACTACTGTCTCCTCCTAAAGATCCATCAGCATTATAGAGCGATATATAATTACTGTTGTTGATTTGGGTACTCGCACCACCCCTAAATGCGATCCAAGCCCCTGGACTTGCCGAGCTGTTACTAGCATCAAAACCAGCATATGTATTTGCAAAATCGAAAATCGACTGATATTCAGATTGTAAAGCGCCATTGGTTGCGTTAAGTAAATCGTTATCGTAGCTGACAATATATGAAATGCCTCTATGTAAATCGTGAAGATGTCGCCAATACATCCAAGAAAGCGGATGGGTTTTGCTCGCAGCTGGCAATGCTTCGTAGTATCCTATCGTAGAACCGCTTTTCACATAATTAAAATAGAAGGTGTCAACGCTAGTGTTTGGAGCGTCCGGATCAGGATCAACAGCATGTAGCCAGCCTTTATCGTTCCCAATCAGCTCAGACCTCAATGCCGCAGACGTGTCCAAGCCAGTGAATAACACCGATCGAAGAAAGGCATGATTTTCAGGCAATAGTGCAGCATTATGATAGCGCATGACATCTGTATAACATCGTATACCGAGCGCACGATCCCACTCATTGAAAACGGATGAATCAGTGATAGTCGCTTGCGGATCCGTTAAGTCAAACTGTTCTGTACCGATGAGTTCAGGCGAACCTCGAAGTCCCAGCACATACTTTTGGTACGGGGAACGACGCAGCTCTTCGCCTAAAGCAAGAAACAAATTTTGAAGTGCAGACATGAAACTCGGCTTCCAATACGTAATAATATCCCAGGTATTGCCTCCTTTAGTGTACGATCCGACGCTTCTGACGCCGTTAAGTTGATATACCCAAGCAGGCTTAGCTGGCGCATTCAACCATATGGTCGTAGGCTTATTCCCTGCTGCGTATGTTGCCAATTCATTTCGCAGAACAGACCAGTCATACACTCCTTGTGTTTGCTCGATATCTGCCCAATTTATAACAGTTTGTCCGCCTTTAATGAACTGAGTAGTAAGTGCATATGTATCATTTGACCAAATAACATGAACACCCGCATATGCGTGTCGTAGTGGTTGAATTACCTCGATTGGATGACCACGACGCATCTTTCTCATAAATTGATTATATATTACTTTTCGTAATAAGCGTCGGTGAGTCTTGGATCAAGCGCAAAGTCATTGTACGCTCTTTGTTTTGCTATTGACTGAGTAGTATCGTTTTTATAGCCGATCCTAAAGTCTTTTTTATCCGGTCCGATACTGTCAAATACTACATACATTTTTATACGTGGAAATTTATTAGTATCAAGGGCGTTTTTAGCATCGGTATAATATTTCATTGCAACATCTTCACTCTCATTACTAATACCCCATTCGATCAAGCCGAGTTGTTTGGTAGAATACGAGTGAGAGCTGTCTGGATTTTGACTGAATTTGTTGTAGTAGGCGGTGATATTTTCGACGTAATCTTTCTTACTTGAGCTACCATATCCATTAAAAACAATCCAATCTACCATATCGTCACCAGGATATAGTTCATCAATAAGACAATCGAATTTTGCATAGTTTTGATAGTCAACAACCCAGATCACATTCGTAACATTATTTTGTACAAATCTTTTACGTACATTAGCCCACATTTGTCGATACTGCGCAGGCGTACCTTTTGTGCCCTTGTAGCTGAATGAGGGTCCACATTTAGTGGATCCACCCGAGGTATCATTTTGAGGTTCGTGCCAAACAGTTAAAAATATTTTGTGATTACCAAGGTTTTTTATGCTTTGAGCCATAACATCGATGTTACGAGTTGTTTGTGGATTGGTTGGATCTGCACCTTCTGACCAATTTGCCGCCGGTTTCCAGTTTGAAAATAAATAGGTATTAGGTCTTTCAACAAAAGTTTTATCGTCGTCATTTATCGTTTCTCCGGCAGTATGATACACATGCACAATGTCTACATGACGGCCGATGCGACTCTCATGAGCTATTAATTGTTGTCTTGTATTTTGAGCGACGTAGGGATATGAGTTTGCTCGTGCTCCTAGCCATGGTCGACACGAATTGACCAATATCTCGCTGATCATACATGGTTGTGATTGTTTACTAGGCTCAATGGTTGCTATATTTGAAAAATTTAATTTGACAATAATAACACTAATAATAACCAAGACAAGCACACCGACTATACTATAAGCTTTAACGCGATTGGAAGAAAAAATTGAATTCTTATTCGTCATGATGTTTGTTTACTACTATAATCTCATAATAGAAGAATTGCTCACCCTTAATTCGGTTCTAAAATAATGATCGATTAGTATATTGTATATATACCAAAGATCACAGATGCAATTCTGAGTTGTGTTACTGCCATATAATACTATAGTCTGTAAATGTTAATATGCGGCATCAATTAAGGTAAAACATTCCATAATTATTATGTCCTACTATTGCAAAAACAGCTAATATATTATTCTTTGCTTTAATTCATACACTGTCAAAAAATACAAAAATACGCTTATATGATTTGAGAGTGCCAGGAAGCAAGGACAATGATACAGTGTGGTAACCCACAACACTGTGCCACATCCTCATTTCCTGGATCCCCTTCTTACTGAAGGGTTGAGATGCCGACAAGATTCCTTTTCACATCCCCAGCAGTGAAAGTACGGATATCATCAACCAGCAACATGCCCCGAGAAACATGACCACCCCCAAGATATATCTCAGTTTGAGGTACAACACGAGGTCAAGCACCAGAAGAATAAGCGGTCCGATCGATACCGCATAGAAAATCAGGTACTTCAAGGCGCTAGAAGCATCGCTTCTAGCGAAGACGAAGAGGATTGTCAAAACATTGACTTTCCACCATACCCCCGCGAAAAGTGCAATGTTCTGCGCTCTCTCAAGCCGACCAAACCTCTGGCCGAACCGCGTGAGCTTTCGGTTCTCTTCAACCAGGGCTCTCTCCTTCTCTGTGAGAAGCCTGATCTCTCTATCCATGTCATCATCAAATGGCATGTTGTGCTGCTTTCTCTAGAAGTAATGCGGGCTAACAGCCTACAGTCAAAGTAAGCTCTTAGCCAGCATTATTCCTCTGGCATCTCAATGTACATCGGAAGTTGAAAACCTCAACGAATACTAACATTTTACCATATTTGTGTTGCTAGGTCAAGGATTACACCTTTTGTAGAAGGTAATAGATCTAGTTATTTATCAGTCTTGCACGTCACATAGATTGTCTACAATGTTATAATCGCTACAGATGAAATTTGATAAAAAATATTTCCCTCATTATAAGATTTTATTCGTATTACTTTTAGTCTTATTCGTCTCATTTACCGTGAATATGGTGCGTATGTATCAAGCAGAGAACGATCACAATCGTGCACAGATCGCTCGTGATAATCAAAATTCTAGTGTCTTTGATGCAACATTGAAACGTTTGTCCGATCAAAAGGCTGCCACAGCGAAAAAGGCCGCAGATAAAATTAAAGCTGAAGAAAGAGTGAAACAGTCGCTAGAGTCTTCGTCGGTGAATCCTCCTGCAGCGATGTCAGCGGTGCTTGGTACTACGCATAATGATCCAACTGCCATTGATGTTCTCGTTAATAAGAAACACCCACTGAGTCCACTTAATTTCACACCAGAGCTACAAGCCGTCAGTTGCTCAGGCTCAAGTGGACAATTACGAACAGAGGCCGTAGCCGAGTTTGTAACGCTGTGTGCCGCCGCTGCAGCTGCTAATGTGCCGATCGGACTATCGAGTAGCTTCCGTTCTTACGATACTCAGGTCTCTACGTATAACTATTGGGTGTCACAAAGTGGAACCGCAGGCGCCGATACATACAGCGCTCGGCCTGGCTATAGCGAACACCAGACAGGACTTGCTATGGACGTGCGTGTCCCGGGCGGCGCAGAGTTGAGCGATTTTACCGGTAGCGCTCAGCAACAATGGATGGCCGCTCATGCCCATGAGTACGGATTTATACAGCGATATACTGAATCAAATAGTGCCGAAACTGGCTATACCGCAGAAAGTTGGCATTTTCGCTATGTAGGCCGATCGATAGCCGCAGCTTATAGCGCGTCGTATGCAAACTCACTTGAATCGTACTGGGGAGTAAGTGGTGGTGGATACTGATACACGTTATGGTCCAAAGGATTTGATTCTACTCAGCATATTTCTCATACTATCTCTGGTATATGCTGTATTCGTGAATCTAATCAATCATTCTGTAAATGACCTATCGAGATCGATAGCCAATGGCTTACAGCCATCACCTTCTTTCATCAAATCAGTACAGTTACAAGGTGCTGGTACAATAGTTTTGATGCGCACCGATTCATTTCGCATAGGCACTCGCTGGGCGTATGTCGCTACAGCAAAGCCGCTCCCCAAAGGATATGTACCTAGATCACTTGTTGACATATCAGTGCCGCAGGCTGCCAATAGACAGAGCTTTCAATTGGTATCAGTTGCTAGAAGTGCCCTCATCCAGCTATTTACTGTAGCCAAGACCGCAGGACGACCACTTATCGTATCAAGCGCCTATCGCTCAGAGGCATATCAAACTGATGTGTATGCTTCGACGTTTGCAAACTTAGGAGAGGCATATGCCACGAGTCATGTTGCAAACCCCGGTGCGAGTGAACATCAGACTGGTTTAGCGGTTGATATCAACTCGTATACGCTTAGCTGCACGCAAGATGCAAATATGTGCAAACTCCGAGCAGATGATGCTGCGTGGCTCGCTCGGTACGCTCCCAGCTTCGGTTTTATACTGCGCTATCCTCAAGCAAAAGAGTCATCGACTGGTATATCGTATGAACCGTGGCATTTTCGCTATGTTGGCAAGGATGCGCAGAAGCTCACGAACTCTGGCTTAACGCTCGATCAATTTGTGACGCTTGCTGACAAACAAAAATAGCCGCATATGCGGCTATTTTTGTTGCATATAGTATTACATGCGGATTTCTGCATCAACGCCAGCTGGAAGGCTTAGATTTTGCAGTGAATCGATCGTCTTCGGGGTTGCATTCGTGATGTCGATAAGACGTTTGTGAATACGCATTTCGAATGCTTCACCACCTTTTTTGTAGACGTGCGGACTTTTGACAACGGTAAACGTACTGCGACGAGTAGGTAATGGCACTGGCCCTGCAATACTTGCACCAGTACGGATTGCCGTGTCGATGATTTGCTTTGCTGATTGATCAATGACCTTGTGATCATACGCTTTTAGACGGATGCGAATACGCAACCCTTCTGCTTTATCTGCCATGAGATAACTCCTCTTGCATCTTGTACATCGTAACCTCTGCTCGCTTCGTATCTACTTTGTAGTTCACGGCTGACCGAGTTCTCGATGTGATTTATATATAATCAAACAATAGCATTCTTTTGTCATTTTGTAAATATGTACTACTACTGATCATCGGAACAGTATGAATCAAAATACCCCCGGATGTGCGGGGGTATTTTGTACTAGGTTGTAATGTTGATTACTTTGTAATCTTTGTTACGACACCAGCTCCAACAGTTCGTCCACCTTCGCGGATCGCGAAGTTAAGACCTTGCTCCATAGCAATTGGCTGCAAGAGTGTAACCTTGAAAGTAAGAGTATCACCAGGCATGACCATTTCTTTGTCAGCTGGTAGTTCAACTTCACCGGTTACGTCAGTTGTACGGAAGTAGAACTGTGGTTTATAACCTTTTGCAAATGGTGTGTGACGACCACCTTCTTCTTTCTTAAGGATGTAGACTTCTGCGTCAAACTCGGTGTGTGGAGTCACAGAACCAGGTTTAGCGACAACTTGTCCACGCTCAATTTGTTCACGCTCGATACCACGCAGGAGTAGTCCAGCATTGTCACCAGCTTGTCCTTGGTCAAGGTTCTTTTTGAAAGCCTCGATACCAGTAACAGTTGATGTCTGCGTAGCTTTGACGCCGACAATTTCGACTGGGTCGTTAATCTTGACGACACCTTGCTCGATACGACCAGTTGCAACTGTTCCACGACCTTTGATCGAAAAAACGTCTTCGATAGGCATAAGGAATGGCTTGTCGAGGTCACGCGTTGGTTCAGGTACGTAGCTGTCAAGTGCTTCGACGAGTTCCATAACAGCGTTTTCGCTTTCTTCGTCACCTTCGAGTGCCTTTGTAGCAGAACCCTTGATGATTGGAGCGTTGTCGCCGTCGAAACCGTTTTTGTCGAGGAGTTCACGAACATCCATCTCAACGAGTTCAACGAGTTCAGGATCAGCAAGATCCATTTTGTTAAGGAAGACAACAATCTTTGGCACACCAACTTGCTTCGCAAGCAGAACGTGCTCACGAGTCTGTGGTAGTGGACCGTCGTTTGCTGCTACAACGAGGATTGCGCCATCGATTTGTGCGGCACCAGTGATCATGTTCTTGACGTAGTCAGCGTGTCCTGGCATGTCCACGTGAGCGTAGTGACGCTTAGCTGATTCGTATTCCTGGTGAGATGAAGCGATGGTAATACCACGAGCTCGCTCTTCAGGGGCGTTGTCAATCATTGCATAGTCAACTTTTTTGTTGACGTCACTTGGAAGCTTTTTCGCAAGCACTGCGGTGATCGCGGCCGTTAATGTTGTCTTACCGTGGTCAACGTGACCCATGGTTCCAACGTTGACGTGCGGCTTAGTTCGATCGAAATCTGCCATCTGAGATTTTACTCCTTTAATTATTATGTCTTAAGCGCGTAAGTAAAAAACCTCGCAGCTACTAATGGTAAGTATATAGCGTTTCTCTGTCTAGGTAAAGACCTATGTGAGGTCAACCCGCTCGGGAATAGTCATTTCTGGTTTTGAACTGGCGCGCCATGCACCAAGTGCGTACCCAATCGGAAGAACATCGTGGTAGCCGACTAAATCGGCTACTTTGCGTACAATACCGCCAAGTTTGCCTACAAAGCGCACCTTTCCCCACTCAAAGGCGGCCCAGTTGTTTCCTACTGGGATAACACTGGCTGGCATGACTGCTTTGTACTTTTTTGTGGATCCGTTGATATGAGCAGCCACAAATTGCGCATCATGAAGCGCAGTCTGCGCGAGACCTGCGTACGGAGTAGCCGCATTGTCACCGATCACGTAGACATCATCTGCCGCTTTCATGTACTCATCGACGACTACTTTTCCCCGTTCGTTAAGGGTAAATGCATGTTGATTGTCTTTGTAGAACAATGAGTTTGCAACACCAGAGGTCCATATGACAGTTTGCGTTGGTAATGGCTCACCGTTGATGATTAATTCGGTAGCGGTTTCTTTTTCGACTTTTTTATTGACTTCGACATTGATTCCAAGCGAAGTGAGTCGCTGTGCGACTTTACGGCTAATAGATTCTGCACTGCGCGGAAGAACTCGAGGAGATGCTTCTACGAGACTGATCCTTGCCCCAACGTCTTTGGCGTTGAAATGCTCTCGAAGTACCTGAAGATATTCACCGAGTGCTCCCGCAAGCTCGACGCCGGTAGGTCCTGCACCGATAATGACGTAGTTTTTTTCGTCGTCACTCCCATCACTCATTTCATCATACAAATGTTTCTGGAGTTTACGTACTTCTTCTTCTGATTTGATACCATATGCGTACTCGTCAAGGCCTTCTATGCCAAAAAAGGTCGTAACACTTCCGAGTGCTAAGACCAATTTATCGTAGGTATACCGCGTACCGGTTTCGCTTACTACAGCCTTAGTTTCAACATCGATACTCGCAATTGTGTCTCGAACGAGATTGACTGCTTTGCCTTTGAAGATATCAGAGAGGGCTGCCCAAGTTTCTTTGTAGCTGTGCCCTGTGGCAGTACTAAATATTGCCGGGTAATACTGGAACTGACCATGTTTTGATATGAGTGTGACTGTATGCTTCTTTTGTTTGGCAAGCTCGAGGGCCGTTTTCACGCCGCCGAAGCCTCCACCTACTATTACGATATTCATTAATGGTAGTATACCAAAGCTAATGCTTATTTATATAGCTTCTTTGATAATTCGGTGTTTTAGAAATACAAGGACGGTTGCTATTGAGAGTAAATGACCCGTGGTTGGTAATTTTTTTGCAACCGTACCCTCTATAAGCGTGTCTTTTGGAAAGACCACCGGATCTCGAGTTGAATAGAAGGTAGTGATCAACTGGCGCCGTTGTGCAGACATGTTTGCTACGGCAGCCTCCGCATGCGCCATCGATTCACGAAATGCCGGATTATTTTTGTACAGTCGGGGCGAGACATTCGTAGCACCTATGTTTTTGCCACATATCGTAATAGTCTTACTGATGCGCTCGGGGTACATAGTATGCAAGTTCATAGCCATGGAGCCCCCAGCACTCTCCCCAATGAGTACGACCTTTTCGTGAGACCGAACTGCAGTATCAACAGCCTCTAAAACACGTGCACACTTTTGTTCGAATGTCTCGTTCATGTCACGCCACTTCATCGGTACTAATTGTACTGTAACGCCCTTATGCTTCCAGAATCCTAAGGCGAATGACCGCGCAGGATCGTACCCGTCGCCTAGACCTGGAATATAAATAATATGGGTTAGTTGATTCACTAGTATGATTTTGACGAAGATTTAGGCTGACTGTAAGTATCTGGACAAACAGTCGAGCGTATTTTTAGTGAATGAGAGTGGCATGGAGTATGGATTTGCCTTGACCTCGAGTTGCTAGTCTGAGAACTTTTGTCGTGATGAGTAGCGATGAGAACTATCCCGAGCACAAGGAGGACTAATGAAAATAGACTGACGGCAATAATATGCATCATCGACTGTTTATACGTCAATCTTCTGAGGATCATCGAAGCGACCAGCAATAAGAGCGCTATGGATATGCAGCTTGGCAAAAACGAATTCATTAGCACGTACGAAAGCTCTTCAGGCTGAAGTAACAATGCGCTCATGAGTCCGGAAACAGCAATTATACCTGTCAGTACGATGGTGATCGCTACACATATCGTCCAAATTGCTTTAGCAACACGCCGTACCCTCGAAGGATAAATACTGCCGATTACTGATTCTTGACCCTTGATACGGGCATACAGCAACACTATGGTAAGTGTGGTTATCAGTAACGCTGCGAGCTCGCTCGTCAATACTTGTGATAAGTGCAGCGTCAGTTCGTAAATATTGTTGCTCGAAAGTTTAATAAACCTCGGTAACAAAAAAATAGTTGTCGTACTAATTGTCAAAAACAAGAGACTGAAGAATAGTAATAAAACATACTCAGTTGTGTAGCTCGTCGTGCGCTGGAACCAGCGATGAAGTTGCGACGATTTGTTTGCAAGCACTTGTGATGGTTCTTTCGATATAGTCTGGTGTTCGGTCTTCATTTTGTCTTTCATTAATTGCTATACATAATTATACCGCTGAATATAAAAACTGCCTCCTTTTTTGGAGGAGGCAGTTTAAATTTGCTATTTGCTCGATCGTTTTTCGATGATCTCTTGTGCCACATTTGGTGGTACTTCTTCGTACTGTGCAAGCTCCATAGTACTCGCTGCACGACCCTGACTCATTGATCGCAGGTCACCAGTGTATCCAAACATACTTGCAAGTGGAACGATCGCTTTGACAAGCTTTGCGCCACCTTGCAGATCTTCCATAGCTTCGATTCGCCCACGTCGAGAGTTGAGGTCACCGATCACGTCACCCATGAATTCCTCTGGAGTGGTGACTTCGACTTTCATAACAGGCTCAAGCAGAATAGGTTTTGCTTGCTTAACGCCCTCTCGAGCTGCAATACTGCCGGCGAGCTTAAAGGCGAGCTCAGAAGAGTCCACATCGTGGTAACTACCATCATAGAGCGTAGCTTTGACGTCAACAACTGGATAGCCTGCAATCACACCGCTATCAAGCGTTTCTCGCACACCTTGTTCGACTGGCTTTCGATATTCTTGAGGGACAACTCCACCTTTAATAGCGTCGATAAACTCAAAGCCTTTTCCGGCTTCATTTGGTTCAAATTCGATCCACACATCTCCGTATTGTCCACGTCCACCAGATTGCTTGGCGTGCTTACCTTGAACTTTAGAAGTACCCTTAATTGATTCACGGAACGCTACTTGCGGTTCACCGACGTTTGCTTCGACATTAAACTCTCGTTTCATACGGTCGATAAGAATATCAAGGTGTAGCTCACCCATTCCTGACATGATGGTTTGTCCGGTTTCGTCATCAGTATGAACGCGGAATGTAGGGTCTTCTTCCGCAAGACGCCCAAGAGCGATACCCATTTTTTCTTGATCAGCTTTCGTTTTTGGCTCAACAGCGATCGCAACTGGTGGTTCTGGGAATGTGATACTTTCAAGGGCGATAGGATTACTGACTTCACAAAGCGTGTGTCCCGTAAAGGTGCTCTTGAGACCGACAACTGCTGCAATGTCACCTGCGTGGATCTCGTCGATTTCTTCGCGTTTGTCTGCATGCATACGCACGATACGGCCGACACGTTCTTTTTCGCCGGTTGTCGTGTTGAGCACGTAGCTTCCTGCTTTAATTGTTCCAGAATAGACACGGACAAAGATTAGTTTTCCAACAAATGGGTCTGTTGCGATCTTAAATGCCAATCCAGCCATAGGTTCGCTGACTGCTGGTTTTCGAGATACTTCATCACCAGTTTTTGGGTTAACACCCCAAATTGCATCTACATCGAGTGGGCTTGGAAGATAGTCAGCCATAATATCAAGTAGCTTCTCTACGATAACCCCACGTCCATCTCCTCCGCTTACGAGGAAGAAATCGCCACCGAGTACGCGCTTACGAAGTGCCATCTTCAGTTCTTCTTCTGAAATAGAGTCTTCACCCTTATCAAGGAAACGCTCAAAGAGCTCATCGTCTGCTTCGACGGCAGCTTCTACGAGGAGGCTACGTGCATTTTTAGCTTTTTCAAGCATATCAGCTGGGATCTCACCTTGTACAAGCTCTTTATCGGTGTAATCAGTGTACGTGTAAGCTTTCATATCGACGAGGTCAACTAAGCCGTTGATGTCTTTTTCAAAGCCAATAGGTAGGTGAACTGGAAGGGCGTGCTTGCTCAAACGATTGTGAATAGTATCGAGTGATTTGTAGAAATCACCACCAGTTTGATTAATTTTATTGATAAAGCAGATGCGTGGAACACCGTACTTGTTCGCTTGACGCCATACTGTCTCAGATTGTGCTTCAACGCCCATTTTTCCATCAAAGATCGTCACCGCACCATCAAGAACACGCAGCGATCGCTCAACCTCAACGGTAAAGTCAATGTGTCCTGGAGTATCAATGATGTTGATTTTGTGACCTTTCCAGAAACATGTCACAGCCGCAGATGTAATGGTAATACCGCGCTCTTTTTCCTGTGCCATCCAGTCAGTGGTTGCACTATCGCCGTTTGCACCACGAACTTCACCGATTTTGTGATTTATACCCGTTCGGTAGAGAATACCTTCAGTAGTGGTGGTCTTACCAGCGTCAATATGCGCGATAATGCCGATGTTGCGATAGTCCTTTAGTGGGACGTCTTTTTGGGCCATGTGTTCTGATTCCTCTCGGGTTAAATATTTTTAGCCATAAAAAATAGCTCGTTATGTCCTATTTTACCATATTTTTCGTATTTATAAGATAGAAAGAAGGTTTTAGGACGATACATTTGACTTTGGAATTAATTTTGTTGTGCTACTTCTTCAGCTCTGCGAGAAGCTAGCGTATCAATGATATTGCGCGCGCGCAAGAATGCATACCCAAAGGCTACCTTGAATATATTAGGCTCCCGGGCAACTTCGGGGTACTCGTCGAGCACTTCTTCAAGTATCGCGATGTATGGCGCTTCAAGTACACCAAGGTAATGCAACCCTTGATCAATCATTGTAGCCGCTCTTTCTGTGCGCCACTGCACCGCGTCTCTGTCGGCTGGTCGCGGAGCCAAAGCTACGTCAAAGTATGTAGAAGCTTGAGCCCAAGCTGTCTTCCACTCATCCGCATCAGATCCGAGCTCGGTGGCATAAGAGTCGGCGATTATAGCAGCGAGTGCGCATCCAGTAATAAAAATCCTTTGACGCAGTAACTCATCGTCGACGTATTCGTGATTTTCAAGTACTGGCTCAAGCATATGACCTAATAACTCAAAACGCCGTTTTAGCATTTCGTGATTTTGTTGCAAGGATTCATCGTACGCTCGTATGACAAATTTTGGTCCTTGCCCAACATGCAATGCGTTATACGCTGTGAAAGCAATAAGGCCATGATTGAGAACATGTATAGTCTCATACGATAGCGGCACTAATTGGGGTATTTTTTCGTGCATATAGTATATAATATTATACCCTAAAATACTTATTAGGTCAAAGATTTAAAGCCGTGTATACTACTGACATGTTCCGTCGAAAAGACTTATCACTCCACTGCTTTTCACCGCACGTTATGTTGGCGACATTTTTGATTGAAATAGGCTTTGCGCTGTTCGTTCTCTATCGATACAAGTCGTCCACAATCATACGATTAGTGGTTGCCTTACTCGTATCACTAGCTATTTTCCAAGGAGCTGAATACATGCTCTGTGGCGGATTTGGCATCGAAGGCGGACGATGGTCACAACTTGGATACAGTTTCATTACGCTTTTGCCACCACTCGGTTTGCACCTCGTGTTTGCTATCGCCGGCAAACGATCGCGCTCAGTTGTACCACTCGCCTATCTAAGCGCGGCGGTTTTTGTCGCATATTTTGCAGTCATCACGTCAACTCTCAGCGGCCACACCTGCTACGCAAATTACGCTGTGTTTGATATTGATAAAGGAACCCTTACGGCTCAGTGGTACGGATTATTTTATTACGGATGGCTGATAACAGCGATCATATATGCGATTCGTTTTGCTCGAAATGCATCAAACCATCAGAAAAAGGCACTCGTATCACTTGTTGCTGGCTATAGTGCGTTTCTTATTCCGACAACTGTTATTAACATGACAGATCCATCGACACTTGCTGGCATACCATCAATTATGTGTGGCTTCGCGGTGATCCTAGCTTTTATATTGGTCATAAACGTCATACCTAAAAGTGGGGCGCGAACAAAAGTGTAGTTCCGCTACTGCATAAATAAAAAATTGCTCCTACTTTCGTAAGAGCAATTTTTGATTGAGAAAATACTTACCCTCGGGCAAAGTGAGCGAATGCTCGGTTGGCTTCTGCCATCTTGTGGGTGTCTTCTTTCTTCTTGTAAGCGCTTCCTGCTTCATTGTAGGCATCGACGATCTCTGCAGCGAGACGCCGGTCGTATGGCATACCATTACGAGCTCGCGCGCTCTGGACAAGCCAGCTAAACGCGTAGTGCAGTTGACGGTGTCCCTGAACTGGAAATGGGATCTGGTAGTTAGCACCACCAACACGACGAGACTTGACCTCGAAATTTGGGGCAACATTCTTCAATGCTTTTTCAAATACTTCCAGCGGATTTTCGGAATCGAGTTTTTTAGCTGCTTGTTCAAGTGCGCTGTAGACAGCACGCTCTGCAACTTGCTTTTTACCATCGAGCATAGATTTGTTAATCAAGCGCTGCACCATCACACTTTGATATTTGCGGTCAGGGCGTAGTTCGCGCTGTAATTTTCTAGTGACTTTACGTGGCATTACTTCATACCTTTCTTTATCATTGAGGCAATTTCATCTGAGTATGCAGCCGCACCTACAGACAAAGCAACGAGTAACGCAGTGATTACTGGTTCATTAGGCATATAAGCAAGCACTAAAAATATAACAGCAATTGCTATTACTATAACGACAGCTGACATGTTATCTTTTCCCATTATTTTGCTTCTTTCTTTGCGCCGTACTTAGAACGGCCTTGTTGACGTTTTGCTACTCCTTGGAGGTCGAGAGCACCACGAACGATGTGGTAACGCACACCTGGAAGATCAGGTACACGTCCGCCGCGTACGAGAACAACTGCGTGCTCCTGTAGGTTATGACCTTCACCACCAATGTATGCCCAAACTTCTTGCTTGTTTGTCAGACGAACACGTGCAACTTTACGAAGTGCGGAGTTAGGTTTCTTTGGTGTTTTTGTCGTCACTTTGATACACACTCCACGCATTAGCGGGCTGTTTTGCTCATAATAGCGAGTTTTGAGGGCATTATGAATCGAGCCAAGCGCCGGTGATTTTGACTTCTTTTTTGCAACGCCACGAGGCTTGCGAACCAATTGATTGATTGTTGGCATAAAAAATGCAGACTCCCGTTTATTAACTATCTTATTATCGCAGCCTCAGAGTATCAGCATTACTCCGCGCCGCATTGTTCTTTTCACGGTTTCATCAACTTGTACACTACTGACGAAATGAAAAGAGGAAACTCTTCGTTGATTATAGTAAATTTACACTAGTTTGTCTAGTGCAGAGTATGAAGCAGGACAATTCGTCCATAAAGTAAATAGCCTCTTCTAGAGGCTATTTACAGGTGCTAGCACATACGTATTTACTGCGCTATGCGTTCAGCATCTTCTTGCAATGCGTCTTCAGCGTAGTCTGGATCGATGTCATCGAGAGAAATTTGATCAGGCATCAAATTCCTGGCGCCAGTTCCAACAGGAATCTTGCGTCCAATGATGACATTTTCTTTCAGACCATGCAATCGATCAGCGCGACCGGATGTCGCTGCACTAATGAGAACGCGTGTCGTGTCTTGGAACGACGCAGCAGATAGCCAGCTATCAGACCAGATAGACACTTTTGTGATACCAAGAAGTAGCTGCGTGTATTGAACAAGCTCTTTACCTTGTTCGACAAGCTCTTTATTTGCATCAACAACAGCCGCCTTTGATACGATGTCGCCAGTAACAAATGAGCTGTCACCAGGGTTTTCAACTTGCACACGTGAGAACATCTGTCGAACGATGATCTCAAGGTGCTTGTCTGCAACATCTTGTCCTTGCGCTGCGTAGATACGCAATACTTCATTGATAATGTATCGCTGCGTAGCTTCAGTACCTTTAAGGCGCATCAACTCGTGGAGGTTGATTGAACCAATAGTGAGGCGATCACCAGCGGCAACACTATCACCAGCACGGACGACAAGTTGGCTAGAGCCAGGGACCTCGTAACGGAGTGGTGCGGATGCATTTGCAGCGATGACCATTGTGTCTTCGGCTACTTCGACGACGCCATCGAATGGTGCGACGAGTGGTTTAGCGCCTGCTTCGGCACTTGCAAGCACATCACCAGCCTTGACATTCGAGCCAGCTTTGACAGCAACTTTGCGTCCTTCGAGCGGAATTCGTTCGACGTGGCCAGAATCAGGAGTAACTTGGATAACGTAGTTCTTGCCATCTTCCCATACATCAACCGTACCAGCAGCCTCAGATATAAAGGCTTGACCTTTCGGAGAACGAGCTTCAAATAGCTCTTCAACACGTGGCAAACCTTGGGTAATGTCACCACCAGCAACACCAGATGCGTGGAACGTTCGAAGTGTTAGCTGCGTTCCAGGCTCACCGACAGACTGAGCGGCGATGACTCCTACTGGTTGTGCGCCAGCGACTAACATACCGGTTGCCATGTCAATACCATAGCTCTTACGTGGGATACCACGAAGATTCTTTGTTGATAGGACACTTTGGATGCGGACTGCATCAATTGATGAGTCAGCTTCTATAGCGTTTGCAACATCTCGTGTAATGAGCATATCTTTTCCGATATGGCCTTTGACTTCTTCGGCGGTGTATCGTCCAAATAGTCGGTTTGAAAAGTCAATCATAGTCTGCTCTGATTCTGATCGCAAGATTGCAAATCCATCATCATCACCAGCATCGTCTTCAACGGTAAAGACATCTTGTGACACGTCAACGAGACGTCGAGTCAAGTATCCGGAGTCAGCGGTCTTTAGTGCCGTATCGATCAGTCCTTTACGGGCACCACGTGTTGCAACGAATGCTTCAAGACTGGAAAGACCTTTTTTGTATGAGCTTCGGATCGGCAACTCGATTTCGCGGTTTGTTGCGTCAACTTGTATACCAATCATGGCACTTGCAAGTTTAACATTCGAGATATCACCACGAGCACCTGAGTTCACCATGACAGAAATGCTGGTGTCCATGTGCGCGAGTTGTTCTTTCAAGAAATCTGTTACGTTGTTGTCCACGTTTCGCCATGCGGCAACTGTAAGGCTGTACCGCTCATCGTCGGTGATCAAACCTTGTCCGAACTGTTCTGAGATCAAAGCAGTTTTTGCATCACCTTCAGCAACAAATTCTGGGATTTCTTTGAAGTTGACGTAATCGTCTTTACCAGTTGATACAGCTGCAATGGTTGCAAAGCGGAAGGCTTGGCCTTTCATGCGGTCAGCTGTGGCAGCAGTTTCTTCGGCACCGTAGGTATCAAAGATACGAGCAAGTACTTTTTTAAGCTGCTTTTTAGTCTGAATGTTGTTATCGTATGGGAAATCTTCGGGAAGAATTTCGTTGAAGAACACACGGCCGAGTGTGGTTTCACGTATTGCACCCTTCGCAAAAATACGAATCGGTGTTTGCAGCTGAATTTTCTTCGCGTCATACGCCATTTCAGCTTCGTAGACTGAGCTAAATGGTTTGAACGTATCAGTTTGTGCGCTTGGTTTTTCGTATGTGAGGTAGTAGTTACCAAGCACGACATCTTGACCGATGTTGAGCACTGGTGCACCATCTGCAGGCTTAAGAAGGTTGTTCGTTGAGCTCATGAGTTCACGAGCTTCGCGCTGAGCTTCATCTGAAAGCGGAAGGTGTACAGCCATCTGGTCGCCATCGTAGTCTGCATTGAATCCGTTCGCAACGAGTGGGTGCAGCTGAATAGCCTTACCTTCAACGAGCTTCGGCATGAATGCTTGAATCGACAAACGGTGGAGTGACGGTGCTCGGTTGAGTAATACGTACTTGCCTTTTGTTACTTCATCAAGAGCATCCCAAACAAGTGCGTCACCTGCTTCAATCAAGCGAGTTGCTGAGCGAATATTGTGAGCGTGTTCACCACGGATCAGCCAACTGATAACAAATGGTTTAAATAACTCAAGTGCCATTTGTTTCGGCAGGCCACATTGGTTGATTTTAAGCTTAGGACCAACAACGATCACTGAACGTCCAGAGTAATCAACACGTTTACCAAGAAGGTTTTGGCGGAAACGACCTTGTTTACCCTTGAGCATGTCAGAAATAGACTTAAGACGGCGGCGTCCACCGGTAGCGTTCACCGCGCGACCACCACGAGCAGCAGAGTTGTCAACTAGTGCGTCAACTGCTTCTTGCAGCATACGCATTTCGTTTCGACGGATGACTTCTGGCGCGTTGAGGTCAATCAGTTTCTTAAGACGGTTGTTTCGGTTGATGACACGGCGATAAAGATCGTTAAGATCTGAAGTAGCAAAACGCCCACCAGTCAACTGCACCATTGGACGAAGGTCCGGTGGAATTACTGGCAGAACGGTCAGTGTTAAGCTGCTTGGCTTGATGCCTGCTGCGTGCATGCCTTCAAGTACCTTGAGGCGCTTGAGAAGCTTCTTTTCGCGCTGACCTTTTGCTGTTAGTACTTCTTCAGCAAGTTGAGCGATAAGTACCGGTAGGTCGATTTCATCAAGCAATGCCTTCAGAGCCGTTCCACCCATACCGACTTCAACGAGTTCTTCGTATTCTTCTGGTAGTTCTCGGAAATCAGTTTCAGCGATCATAGCACCCTTAACGAGGCTATCGAGCTGTGACTTCTTTAGTGCGTAGCTTTCATCAAGATCTTGCATCTCTTTGGTTTGAGCAGCAGCAAGTGCTTTGACGTCTGCTTGCTCTGCTTCGGCTTCTTTTTCGTAGCGGATCTTGATGGCTGCGCGGCCAGCTTCGGTCTCGGCTTCGAGATCTGCCAGCATTTTGTCGCGCTTATCGGTATCTGCTTTGAGAATGACATATGTCGCAAAGTAAGCAATACGTTCGAGGTTGCGTACCGTTAGGCCAAGTAGAAGGCTCATCGCGCTTGGTGTACCACGCATGAACCAGATGTGTGCAACTGGAGCTGCAAGGTTAATATGTGCCATGCGCTCACGACGTACGATAGACTTGGTGACAAGTTCTCCGTTTTTGTCGATAGCAGCTTCGCGTGAACGAACACCTTTTAGTTTGCTATCATGTGGGTTGATGTCTTTGACTGGTCCGAAAATTCGTTCACAGAACAATCCATCACGCTCAGGCTTTTGGGTACGGTAGTTGATCGTCTCAGGCTTTGTGACTTCGCCGTAACTCCACTTGAGGATGTCTTCGGGACTGGCAACAGCCAGACGCACAGCATCAAAGTCAGCGATTCCGTTGTTTTGGGTGGCTACAACTCGTGACATATTACGCCTCCTCCTTTTCTTCTGTTATTTCAAATTCTTCAGCAGTTTCAATTGTCAAACCGTCTTCGTCGAAGTCGACATCATCAGCTTCATCAAGTACCGATTCGACTTCTTCTTCGTCATCGATCATCATCGATGCATCTGCTGGTACTGATTTATCAGCGGGTCCTGCAACAGCAATGACTTCTTCGGCATCAATAACAATCTGACCTTCTTCGTCGTCATCGTCAAGTAAGTCGACGCGGAGTCCAAGTCCTTGGAGCTCTTTGACCAACACGTTGAAAGATTCTGGTAGTTTTGGCCCAACGATCGCTTCATTTTTGATGATTGATTCGTAGGCTTTTGCACGACCGTACACATCATCGGATTTGATAGTGAGCATTTCCTGCAATGTACTTGCAGCACCATATGCTTCAAGTGCCCAGACCTCCATCTCTCCGAATCGCTGTCCACCGTTTTGCGCTTTACCACCGAGCGGTTGCTGAGTAACCATCGTGTATGGACCAGTTGAACGAGCGTGAATCTTATCACTTACCATGTGGTGAAGTTTGATGATATGCATGACACCAACAGTAGTTCGCTCTTCGAATGCATCACCAGTTCGGCCGTCGTAGAGTTGGCTCTTACCGTCTCGGGCAAGTCCAGCTTTTTCGAGCTCATCTGAGATAACTTCATCTGGCACTCCGTTGAACGGTGGCGTTGCGACCTTATATCCAAGCGCACGAGCTGCCATACCAAGGTGTGTTTCAAAGATCTGTCCGATGTTCATACGACTTGGCACACCGAGAGGGTTCAGCACGACGTCAACTGCAGTCCCGTCTTCCATGAATGGCATGTCTTCAACTGGAAGGATTCGAGCGACAACACCTTTGTTACCGTGTCGTCCAGCAAGTTTGTCACCAACTGAGATCTTGCGTAGCTGTGCGACATAGATCTGAATCTGCATCAACACGCCAGCTTTGAGCTCGTGGCCATTTTCGCGTGAGAAAATCTTCACGCCAACTACTTTACCACCACCAGCGTTGTTCATACGCTGTGAGGTGTCACGAACGTCTTTGGCTTTTTCACCAAAAATAGCGCGCAGCAGTCGCTCTTCGCTTGAAAGCTCTTGCTCACCTTTTGGTGTAATTTTACCGACGAGTACATCGCCAGATTTAACCTCTGATCCGATCTGAACAATACCGTTTTCGTCGAGGTGACGTAGCGATTCTTCAGACACATTAGGGATGTCTCGGGTAACGATTTCTGGACCAAGCTTCGTTTCACGAACTTCCACACTGTAGTCCTTGATGTTGATACTCGTCAGCGAGTCGTCTTTCACGAGTCGATCAGAAAGCACAATCGCGTCGTCCATGTTGTAACCTTGCCATGGCATGAATGCAACAGTTAAATCACGGCCGAGGGCAAGTTCGCCATCTGCGATCGACGCACCTTCTATCAACGTGTCGCCTTTTTGGACTTTTTGACCACGGAGTACACGGACCTTTTGGTTGATCGAACGATCATCGTTCGACTTCGTAAAGTGAATGACTTCGTAAACTTTCGTACCTGATTTGTACTTGACGTGTACTTCGTCACCGTCTGCACGGACAACTTCACCGTTTTCTTCGGCAACAATCAGCTGGCTGGTATTTTGAGCAATAACTGCTTCAACACCAGTTCCGACGGTTGGCGCTTCAGGCGTCAAGAGTGGAACAGCTTGTTTCTGCATGTTTGAACCGGTCAATGATCGGTCAATACGGTTTTTCTCAATGAATGGGACAAGTGAAGCAGTCGAACCGAGAATTTGTTTTGTTGCTGCATCCATGAATGTAACTTCTGATGAGTCAACTTCCTCAGGAAGGAGTCCGTTACGTGCTGAAACACGTTCGGCGACGAAGCGGTTGTCCTTGTCAAGTTTTGCACCTGCATCGGCAATGACTTCAGTAATTTCTTGTGATGCATCAAGATACACTACTTCGTCAGTTACTTTACCTTTGTTGACACGCAGGTATGGCGTCTCGACGAATCCGTATTCATTCACACGTGCATAAGACGCTAAGTTGAGTACGAGTCCAATGTTGGCACCCTCTGGAGTTTCCACAGAACAGAGTCGGCCATAGTGAGTTGGGTGGGCATCACGGACGTCAAATCCAGCGCGCTCCCTCGAAAGACCGCCAGGACCCATAGAGCTGAGGCGGCGTTTGTGTGATAGCTCTGATAGAGGATTCACTTCGTCCATAAGCTGGCTGAGCTGTGAACTTGCGAAGAACTCACGTACCGCAGCCACAACTGGCCGTGCGTTTATAAGCTGGCTTGGGCTAACTGTTTCGATGTCAGACATGCTCATACGGTCCATAGCATTACGCTGCATACGGAGCATACCGACACGGAATTGACGAGCAACAAGTTCACCGACTAGTTTGACACGTCGGTTTGACAATGCGTCAATATCATCTGCAGGTTCTTGGGTGTTATTAAGACGGATGATCTCAGATACGATTGCAACAAGGTCAGTCATTTGGAAAACACGGTTCTCGGCAGTGTTGGCGACATCGAGTCCGAGGCGTTGGTTAAGCTTATAGCGACCAACACGTGAGTAATCAAATCGTTTGAAATCAAAGAACATGCGTTCAATCATTTGTCGGGCGTTATCGACAGTTGCAAGGTCACCTGGTCGGAGGCGGCGGTACACTTCGATGAGAGCTTCGTTTGACCCACGCGCAGTATCTTTTTCGAGAGTTGCTTCGATGTGGCGAATGTCACCTGTATCAACTGATTCAAAAAGCGCTTTGATCTCTGAAGTCTTGCTATGACCGAGGGCACGCAGCAGTGTTGTAACCGGTATTTTACGGCGTCGGTCAATTTTTACAAAAATTGCGCCGTTGGCTGCAGTTTCAAATTCGAGCCATGCACCACGACCTGGAATAAGTTTTGCGCCATAGACATTTCGTCCCGCAGCAGTATCAGCGGTAAAGAAAATCCCAGCACTTCGAATAAGTTGCGAAACAACGACACGCTCAGTACCGTTGATGATGAATGTACCGCGGTTGGTCATCCATGGGTAATCACCGAGATAAATATCTTGTTCCTTAACTTCACCGGTAACTTTATTCGTCAGTTCGACCGTTGCATGCAGCGGTGCGTCAAACGTAATATTGTTTTCTTTTGCATACTTCTCAGAATTTTTCGGCTCTTGGAATTCATATTTTCCAAAACGAAGCTCAAGTTTCTGTCCAGTATAGTCCTCAATCGGGTTAAGCTCCGCGAAGATTTCGCCGAGTCCTGTTTCGATGAATTCTTGCCAACTGTCCTTTTGGTGGGCAATGAGATTTGGTAGAGGTAATGCCGTGTCGTCTTTAGTAAAGAAGACTCGCTTACCTTGGGTTTGCTTTGGTGTCGCCACGCTGCACGCTCCTCGCATTGAATTGTTTTAGTAACCGGCGCCGAAGGTTTATCTAAGCTGAATTATTGAGAATGGTTTATAACACGCAAAAACGCCTCGCCAAATGGCGTGCGTGTATAATTCACCCAGCTTATGCAATCTTCATTACATCTTATTATGAAGAGTTAGCTCGTGTATGTCAATGCTAATCTAGAGTATTAAATTGATTTAATGACTTTATCGGCAACACCGTATTTCACAGCTTCCGTGGCATCCATCCACATATCGCGTTCCATGTCTGTCATAACTTTCGACAGCTTTTGACCGGTGTTAGCTGCCACCACTTTTGAAAGTAATTCTTTGATGCGGAGCGTCTCGCGTAAACTGATCTCCATATCTGTTACCATACCTTGTGTACCTGAAGATGGTTGATGAATCATGACTCGTGAACTTGGCAGCAAGAACCGCTTCCCTTTTGCACCAGAGCTGAGTAAGAATGCACCCATGCTCGCTTGCAGGCCAATACCATACGTTGCAACATCAGGTTTGATAAAATTCATTGTGTCATAGATTGCGAGGCCGTCATAGACGCTACCACCAGGGCTATTGATGTACAAAGCAATGTCGGCGCTCGGGTCTTCGTTTGCTAGATGCAGTAGCTGTGCGACAACAACATTGGCCGTATGCTCGTTAACATCTTCACCGAGGAAAATAATTCGGTCTTCAAGGAGCCGAGAGTAAATGTCATAGCCGCGTTCACCATCGCGCGTCTTGACAATAACATTGGGGACTAGGTAATTTGCTGGTCTGTTCATAGTACTAATTATACACGTACATTGGCACTCGTGCAATGAGAGTGCTAGTCTATTTGGCGCGGCAACTGTCTATTGTAAATGTACCCTCGGACGGATCATAGGATGTCGTAGCAGCCAGTTGTTGACCATCTGGCAGCCTGAAAGTTTGGACACCTTGCCATCCCGGTGCATGTAGCTCGAAGGTTGTTGTCTCGTCGCCATGTGGATCTCCGGTGATCATCTTTTCTGGTGTCGTCATAGCAAACGTTATTTTCTCAGGAGCTTCTTTTAAAACAACAAGCATCATAGTGACCTGACCAACTAGTGTCGATGTTATAGCTCCAATTTCGTACGTATGAGCACATGACTCAGACACATCAGTTGTTCCCTGTTCTTGAGATGATACTGCAGCCGTTGTACAGCCTGTCAGCAGTTCGGTAGCCAACAACGTTCCAGCAAGCATATTACGTCCTCTCATAGTGCTAGTCGTTGTGAGTCACGAGAGCATCGACAGTTTTTTCTGTCAAAAGTCGGTTGCGTAAATCTCGCTGCACTTCAGGTTCATCAAACCGTTTGACGAGCTCAGGGTTGTTCGAATACTGCGCTTTGTAGCGATCAGTGAACTCGTGCATCTCGTCGTCTGTTGCTTCGATCTTTAGTTCTTTTGAAAGTTCGGCAAGGACGAGTCCTGCTTGGACTCTTTTTTCCGCCGCTGGTAGGACTTCTTTTTCGAGCCATTCTTCCTTACTTTTCATACCCTGTGCACTGACATATTGATCTATTGTCATGCCTTGATACATTAAGTTTTGGGTCATATCTTGCTCGATACTCTGGGCTTGGTCGTCTATTAATACTTTTGGTGCAGCAACATTGCTGACTTCGACGAGTTTTGTAACTAATGCGTCTTTACGAGCATCGAGGGCTTCTTTTTCTTTTTGGACTTGGATATCAGCTTTGATGCGTTGACGTAGATCTTTGAGGGTTTTTACATCTTCATAACCTGCATTTTTTGCAAAACTGTCGTCAAGTTCAGGAAGCACTTTTTCTTGTACTTTGTTAAGGGTCGTCTCAAACACGACATCTGCGCCAGCTAATTCTGCGGCGTGGTATTCAGCTGGAAATGTCAGCGCGAGATCTTTTGACTCACCGGCTTTCATACCGACAAGACCTTCTTCAAAGCCAGGAATGAATGAGTTTGAACCGATTTCTAAAGAATGATTTTTAGCAGTACCGCCCTCAAATGCGACGCCATCTTTTTTGCCGATAAAGTTTATTACGACGGTATCGCCATTTTTTGCGGCCCGCGCAACGTCTTTGGTTTCAGCTGTGCCTGAACGCAGTCGTTCTATGACAGCATCGACGTCAGCGTCGCTTACGACTACCTTCTCTGCCTTCACGCCGAGTTTTGAATAATTACCAAGTTTGATTTTTGGCACTACATCAACCGTAGCAGTAAATTCGAGTTCGCTACCGGGAACAAATTTTGTTATGGCAACTTCTGGACGGGCTAACGCCTGAATATTTTCAGTAACAAATGCTTCTGCAACTGCTTTTGAAAGCGCGTTATCGACGGTCTGTTCTGCGAGTTGATTTGGGTCTACATACTTCGCGGCAACTGTAACGGGGACTTTCCCTTTGCGGAAGCCTGGAGCTTTGATAGTGCGTGAGAGTTTGGTGAGCGCAACTTGTTCGGCTGCGAGAAGTGCTTCTTTGTCGACTGCGATGGTGAGCTCGACGGATGTGTCTGATAGATATTTTACCAATGTTTTCATACTAGTATCCTAGTATAACAGAGAAGAACTAGTCCAACAAATCTTCGAGAACGTCTCGTTTTGAGCGCCGCTGATCTTTTACTGCAGTCACTACACGCTCAAAACTTAGCTTTTGCTCCTCTGAAGAACTCGTATCTTTAAAAGGGTATACTTCGTTTGCTAATTCATCCTCACCAACAAATATCATATACGGGATAGATTTTTTCACCGCAGTCTTTATTTGTTTATCAATTTTGCGGTTAGAGATGTCTAGCTCGACTGTAACTCCCTCTTCGCGAAGGCGATTTGCAAGCGCAGCTGCTCGATCAATTACCGCTTCTCCGAGCGTAATAATGTAGAGTTCGGTGGTTGAATGAAGCTCAGGAAGTAATTTATGTGATGTCAAAAATAGCTCAGTTGTAGTTAAACCGGGTGCCATACCAACAGCCGAAATTGGCTCGGCTCCAAACAGACCGACAAGTCCATCGTATCGACCCCCGCCAAATAGTGAGCGGTTATTCTCAGGATCGGTGTCAAAGAATTCGAATACGGTTCCCGTGTAGTAATCAAGTCCGCGCATAAGTGTAATGTCAAATTCTGCATTCGCAACACCGGCAGCTTTTAATAGACGGAATAGTTCGTGAAGCTGCTGCATTTGTTCGCTGTCACGAAATTCTGCAGGAAGATTTTCAAACGACTTCGCTACAAGAAGTTTCGAAATTTTGTTCAAGCCTTCTGGCGCATTAGATTCGCCGAAAATATCTATCGCTTGGTCGCGAAATTCTTCATTCGTAATTTTGTTTTTGCGATCAAACAGTTTCATCATCAGCTGGGACTGAATTTCGTCCAGTCCTAAATATTCGCGCATCATTACATCGATTACGCGCCGATCATTGATCTTGATGACAAACATATCACTTGTGGCTCCGAAGTTTTTGAGCATCGTTGCACCATAAGCAACGATTTCTGCTTCTGCTCGAATAGAATCTATCCCAAATATATCAATATTAAGCTGCCAAAATTCACGTTCACGGCCTCGTTGCGGTCGCTCATAACGCATAAAATTCGCTATACTAAACAGCCTAGCCGGATATGCCAATTCCTGGCGACGCGCTGCAACCATTCGTGAAATGCTTGGTGTCATCTCTGGACGAATTGCGACTTGGCGGTCGCCTCGATCAATAAAACTGTATGTCTGCTCATTCGCCAGCTCATTACCGCTTTTTGCCGCGTATACTTCAAGTGGTTCAAGTAATGGCGCCCCGTACTCTTCATAGCCAAACCGTTGAGCAGAAGATCGCCACATATCAAAAATGTAATTTTGTATGCGTTTGTCTTCTGGATAGTAGTCGCGAGCGCCTTTATACGTTTGACTTGATAGTGAACTCATTGATGACATTTTCACATTTTTATTGATATATTGCAAGCACGAGCATCATTCTCTACCATTATTAACCTCCCTAAAATGATTTATTGGTCTGGTGACCAAACGAAGGTTTTCTGCTTGGAAGAACCGTGATGCATATTGCTCCGACGCACTAGGGTGATTTTTGAGAGCACTTGATACCTCGTGACAAACTTCCCGTAACTGGTCTTCTGGTACTATGTCAGCTGCTAAAAAATTTACAACAGCTATGAGGTTTGCGGTCTGCGTAATATGCAGTAAAGGACTCTCAAGCAACGCTTTTGCTGCGGCAGTTCCGCCCAGATGCATAGCTATATGGATCCTGGTAGCTGGTATATTGTGTTCTAGATCTGCATTGTTCACGTAACGCCATTCATTTGCTACGAGCAAAGTTGGAGGACGTAATTGTCGTAATTGCTTTGCCTGTGCACTCAAGAGTGCTGCATGTTCTGGTGTGTCATTAAATAGGTACGGCTGCATTAGCAAAGTCATCGGTAAGATTTTACCGCCAAGCTTGCGCAGAGCTTGTTCATTCAAGAATGCAGTAAGTATTTCATTGAGCGGCTCGGAGGGTTCAAGTTTTATAACGGCCTGTTGGGTTGGTCGTCGTTCTGCAGATGGTTCATGCGAACCAGATCGTGCACTACTCATGCTACTACTATGACTTATAATGCGTGCACGCGCAACCATTCATACATAACGATACCAGCCGCGACACCGACATTGATTGACCGTGTGCTGCCAAGTTGTTCAATCGCGACAATTTGAGCCGCGCGCATCAGTAACTCATCGGATAATCCTGGTCCTTCGGCACCGAAAACTAGGAGGGCATTTTTTGGCATGGTTGTTTCAGCGAGCGGTTGTGAACCGGCGACATTGTCGACAGCGACGAGAGCAAAGTCATGCTGCTCTGCATACTCCGCAAGATCTGCGACTGACGCATGGTATACAACATGCAGGTACTTGTCAGTCATCATAGCCCCGCGCTTGTTCCACTGCCTACTCCCAACAACATGAACAGTGCGCACGCCAAATGCATTCGCGGAGCGAACTATTGTTCCCATGTTGTAGTCTCGCGTGACGTTTTCGATTGCGATTTCAAGACAAACACCTCGCTCATCGAGTTGCTGTACAATTTCTAGTATATCAACGCCTTTGAATTCATCTATGACGTTACGTCTGTCTACCATATATTAAATGATTCTCGAAAATTCGTGGTGCGGATAAGAGGACTTGAACCTCCACGACCCGAGGGTCACTAGCACCTGAAGCTAGCGCGTCTACCAATTCCGCCATATCCGCATAAATTGAGCCTTGTGTAGTATAACAGCTTGATTTAATTATTGACCAGTCGCTGCAATAGACGCAAAGACCGCCAAGCTATCCGGGTCATCACCGGGCGTACCGACTCGTAACGGGTCGGATGCATCTGTTGTGTAGTGGTGAAACCTATCGACATACCACGGCCCACTTTCACCATATTTTGCATGAAAATAACATGATGCCATCGTACCGTTTGGCAAGTTGCGCATAAATGCATCTGTTTCACTCAGCCATTGAGGGCGCACTTGGTGATTTGAGGTAAATGGATGTGCACCGTATTCCCCAAATGCAATTGGTTTTGAATATTGGCTACATAATGCGGGAGCATTGCCGCATAAATATGCCATCGTGCGAGCCGTGCCCGTACCGCCAGTTTTTGGATCTGGCAAATAGTATGGATCGCTGGCATCACGCACGAATCGATACGGATCTATGCCCACAAAATCAAAGTGACCATCTGTCGGATAATAATTTGCGTAGTTTTGTCCCGTATAATATGTTGTTCCCATCAAAATCGGTCCAAATGATACGTTTGCGGGATTTTGAGCATTCGCTTGCTTTAAACTCCATATCCGTGAAACACCAGCTGCATAATCTTGCGCAGTGCTGCTCCCTAATTTGTTGTTGTCAACTTCGTGAATCCAGGTAACGAGTAATCGATGTGACGACGGTACGGATGCAAAAAATGAGGCGATTGTTGCATCAGCAGCACCCGACAAAACATTTGCAACGCTCGGTGATGAAAATGATAACCAGGTGGCACGTAAACCGACGTCCTGCTGTGCGCTGGAAGAGGAGAACGCCGACGGAAATGAGCCGTCGTATCTGCGTATGATTTGTACTCTGGCTTTTGAGTTCACGGCTTGCATCGCGGTTTGTAGTGATGACCAGTCGCTGTCATTAGCGCCGACAAGCATACTACTCGGAACAAGAGATTGTGAGATTTGTGTGGCCATAAGTAGTTTACGTGAGGCAGTAGACATATATTGTTAGTCTTTTAAACTTATTATACTTGTCTAGTCACGCTCAAAGAATCTGAAGCGCATCAGATGTGTTAGGTGATAAATCAGTTTTTATAGACGAAGCCAATTTTTTGAGATCAACATTTGATTTTACTTCTGGATTTAATACGCCGCGAGGGTCGAAAATTGCACGCAGTTGCGAGTACAGATGCTGTACGGAGGCGTCAGTAATTTTGTGTGTACTGTAGCTTTGTAACTTTCCTTCTGCGTACTGCCCGGCTATGTGACCTCCAAATCGAGCAACAAGTTGCGCATAGTCATCGGTCAATTTGATAACAGCTTGCTTACCGCCAACCGATCCGAGGTTTAGCATTGGTCGAGCGCTCCACAACTCATCGAGCGGAAGCCCATAAAATGGCAATGCAATGTGGTGCTTAATCGCTAACTCATTCGCTGCAGTAAGGAATTCTTCAAATCGTTCGGCAGGAACAAATGCACCATCAAACAACGGCGTGCTGTGGGACTGACCGCTTGCGAGTGTACTCATTGTCTTGAGCGTAATAATATTTGCGAGTGGACCACCTGTAAGATCGTCAGATGTCTCAATGGTTGCAGGTGCTTTAGCTAGTAACTTAACGATTTTCTTGAGTTTCTTCGCACGTGCTCTTTCGGTCACATCGGTAAGATATGCAACCAATATAGCTCCTGGAAGCTGCTTTGGATCTTTGATAAATGAATATTGTTTACCGCTCTGTATAACTCGGTTGATGATTTCACCGTCATAATATTCGAGTCTACCCATTGGGAGCTTACTCATATCGTCGATCGCGTCGCGTGCATCTGCGGCACTCGCGAAACTCGCAACGATAACTGCAGTTTTGTCATTGTGATAATCAGCTTTAAGAATCATCTCTGAAATAATACCGAGTGTGCCCTGACTCCCGACGAACAATGGGCTGAGGTCAATACTTCCATCTTTATTTTTTACCCTGGCAAGTGCACTATATCCCGATGCATCGCGCTCATCAAGCGTATCGAGCAGTGTAGCGTTCTCTTCGATAAGTGTATCGACGGCGCGGTAAATATCCGCTTCGAGGCCGTCTTGGCCCTTCTTTTTATTAAATTCGCGCTTAGACAGACGTGATGTTTGTATAACATCACCGCTCGCTAGTACAACTTCAAGGCGATCAATCATTTGATACACTGCTTCGTCGTGATGACTTGCCACAATGCCACCGATAGTGGCATCTTGATGATCAAACTGTAATGAAGGAAAATCGAAGCCCTGCAACCCAAGCGCAGATCTAAGTGCAGCGAGACGAACCCCTGGTTGTACTCTCAGTAATTTCTGCTTACCGTCAAACTCGAGAATGGCATACATATGTGTCCCAAGTGGCATAATAACCCCTTGACCTGATGCTGCACCAGTTGTATCGGTTCCAGCACCGCGCGCTGTTGTAGCTAAAATGTGACCTTTTTCAGCTAATTGCCACGAGAAACGCAGCATTTTGCGCACATCACTCGTATTCATTGGGTGAACAACCATTTCTGGCTTAACGCTAAATGGACTACTGTCAGTGGAAAAATGTCGCAAGGAAGCATCATCATCGACAACTTCACCGACTAAATGCTGGTTGAGATACATCGCTAGTTTGTTCATATGTCCCCTTTATTCCTCTAATAATACCACAACCGTTTTGCGACGAGAGATATTTTTGCTATAGTAAAAAAGCTACTACGCGGATGTGGTGGAATTGGTAGACACGCTAGCCTTAGGAGCTAGTGCCTCCGGGCGTGAAGGTTCAAGTCCTTTCATCCGTACCATACTAAAAACCAGACGATCAGTCTGGTTTTTAGTTTATAAAAATAAATATACTGTGTTGCACACAAAAAGACGCCTTACGACGTCTTTTCATTTCGGAAATAAGTGAGAAAAGCATTTCCATAACTACGATTGTCCACCACAACAATTCCGTCTTGAACTGGCACCTCACCTATTCCTGGATGTGATAATATCATACTTCCTTTTGGTTTGAGAAGATCAAAAAGCTTAAGCACTGTGGATAACTGTACGTCTTGATAGGGTGGATCGGCAAAAATAATATCAAATTTCTCTTCTTTCGCTGTCTCAATCCACGACGCTATACTAGCTTGGACAACGCTTGTTTGCGTATCTATGCCTAAAAGCTGAATGTTTTGTCGTATAATTTGCGAAGCGATACGATCTTTTTCTACAAATACCGCTGATACTGCTCCTCTGCTAATGGCATCAATACCGATACTACCTGAACCGGCAAAAGCATCA
>CAYLKD010000008.1:0-43485 GCA_964384345.1 uncultured Candidatus Saccharibacteria bacterium
GCTCCCAGATCAGCGCCAATGTTTATAGTGTTAGCTATAACTACCAGACCGACTGATGCATATAGCAGTTTACGGCTATAGTTTTCTTTTAGAACTGCCGCCAAGCCTTTGCCAGTAACTGCTCCAATGCGAGCACAGCTCTCTTGAACGGCTAGGAGTAACGGGTACATGACTGGGAACGCCCATAGTAACATATAACCAAATCCTGCTCCGGCTTGGGAGTAGGTAGCTATGCCCGACGGATCATCATCGGCGGCACCGGTTACTAAGCCTGGACCAAGAATACGTAAAAAACGATTAAAGCGCTTTCTGTTGAGAAGGCGTTTCTCAATATGCAGTGCTCTGCGCTCACCCTTAAAAAGGGTTGCTATGAACTGTTTCTCGGTTGCTTCTGCTTGTTTATAAAGATTCATATTTTAATTTTATATTAACCTTGCTTACGCCTATAATACCACATTAGCAGCAATCGTCTCCCCGCCAAGCTTCTCGGCCTTCCCGAACTGCCATGCCAGATAGTTCAGGCCATTACACCCGGCCAAATAGCCCAAACGTGTACGGCGTTTACAGCTACGACCAGCGGCCTAGTGGCTATATCAAATCAAAATTTTGCGGTCGGTTCAAGTCTCAGATTGCCGTCTTTTACTTCTGTTCCGTGCAAATAATTGACTAGTCAAACAACTCACCGAGGAAGCCGCCGCGTTTCTTTTTGTAGCCCCCATGGCCGCTCTCATTACCGTGCTTACCGCCTTGATACGGCTGCTCTGGATATGCCTCAGCGGGCTGAGAATTTTGGCGTAGGCTTTTTTCACTTTCGACTTTTTCAATAATCTTGTCGAGCTCACCACGATCTAGCCAGACTCCACGACACTCTGGACAGTAGTCAATTTCCACGCTTTGACGCTCGCTCATTACTAGCTCTGTATTATCAATCGGACATTTCATTCTAATTCCTCCTTAGACTTACTTATTATAGCAACTTCGCTGCCACCAGTATTGAACAACCGTAATCCATTGAGTACGACCAGGACGGCCATTATTGCGTCAGTTGCTACCGCTGCGCTCAGACCTATAGCACCGGCAATGCCGAGGACTAGGATGATTCCTTTTACGATAAGTGACCCGTATACATTTTGGCGCACAACCCTGAATGTTTGCTGACCAACCCCCAGAAGGTAGGGGATAGCACCTATGGCATCGTTCATCAGTGTAACGTCGGCCGTCTCGATTGCCACGTCAGACCCGCCCCCTCCCATGGCGATACCGACGTCAGCCCTGGCTAGGCTTGGTGCGTCATTGACCCCGTCGCCAACCATGGCAACTCGCTGGTAGCGGGACTGAAGCTTAACGATCAACTCGGATTTTTGCTCTGGCATCAGCGCTCCATAGACTTCGCTGATGCCAACTTTTTGAGCGATATAATTAGCTGCCCTCTGATTATCGCCAGTCAGCATGACCGGTGTAACGTTTAGTTTCTTAAGCGTATCTATGACGCTTTTTGAATCGCTACGCAACTCATCGGTAATGCCGATGATCCCAATAACCTTTCTGCCCTCACTAACGAGTACGGCAGTCATGCCCATGCTCTCAAGTCGTTCAACTTCCGGCAGCACGTGCTCGCAAGTCTCTGTGCTGGCTCCGATGTGCTGTAGGTTACCAATGGCATGTTCCTTGGTGTCACAAATCAGGCAATTGGCATTTCCGCCTCGGCCAGCGACATTTTTGAACGAATCCATCTTGTGGGGCTTAATGCCTTTTTGTTTTGCATAATCCTCAATAGCCTTGGCAAGTGGATGCGAAGAAAATTTCTCAATACCAGCGGCGTCACCTACAACATCGTCCTCGCTGGCTCCGTGTAATACTATGACTTCGGTTACCACAGGTGTTCCGACGGTTAGAGTTTTGGTTTTATCGAAAGCTATGGCTTTCGTTTTACTCAGAACCTCCAAGAAGCGGCCTCCCTTTATTAGCACGCCTCGTCGAGACGCACCGCCAATCGCGGCCGCGACGGCCACCGGTGCCGACACTACCAATGCGTCAGGACATGCTAGCACCAATAATATCAATGCTCTTGTGAACCAATCACTGAACGGCTCGCCAAAGAAGACGGGGGGCACAATAGCAACTAACGTAGCCAGCCCGATGGCAGCAGGAATATAGTATCCTGCGAATTTATCGAGGAATTCCTGCATTTCTGGACGAGATTCCTGGGCTTGTTTAATTAACGTGACAATTTTTTGTAGGGTAGAATTAGCGGCGATTTTAGTAACTTTAATTTCCAGGTAACCACTTTGGTTCATTGTCCCAGCGTAGACCACTTCACCCTTATATTTTTCTTTCGGCACACTTTCCCCGGTAATCGTTGCTTCATCGATTGACGATTCGCCGTCTATTACGATGCCATCGAGTGGTACCATATCACCGGGTCGTACTTTGACTATATCGCCTTCCTTTACCTCTTCTACGGGTACTTCGCGACCATTTTTGAGCCGGGCAATCTTTGGCGTTTTCTCCAGCAAAGCTGCGACTGCCTTCTGGGATCTCACCTCACCAAATTCCTCAAAAGCTTCAGCCAAAGCGAAAAAGAACATGACGGCGGCAGCTTCCGCGAACTGCCCAAGATATAAGGCTCCGAGAGCAGCTATGGTTACAAGCAAGCTAATGGATACCTTCCCCTTCAGGGCTTTACGAACGGCTGATATCGCCACCGGAACGCCACCAGCGGTCAGCGAAATGAGGTATAAAGCCTCTGTCCCCGGTAATTTGAGTAGACTGAAAGCCACGCCGCCAATAAAACTAAGGGCAGCAATTGTGGTTAGAGTTTTGTTCCAGCGGTTTGATTCATTCTCTTGCGTGTGATGATCGCTCATGATAGACCTTTCTTCGATACGTACATTTAATTACTTTCCAGTATCATTACTTTTCTGTCGTGAAACGGCTGCCCACTGAAGCAGGGCAGAATTCGGCAACAGTACAACCGTGCCGTCCTTTTCTTTCAGGCGAGTATGTGTCAGCCCCACTTCTTTGAGCTGGCCCGAGTATTCTCTACCGAATCCGCCCGCGTTTATGGTGACGTGATCGCCTGCTGCAAATGGGCGTGCAACCATAAGGACAAAACTGGCAAAGATATTTGACAGTGCTTGCTGAGCGGCTACGCCCAGGATGATGCCGAGTGCTGCGCCGCCGACAATCAGGCTACCGACCGACACGCCAAGCAGGCTTAATGTCTCCAAAAATATCACACCGTAGCCGACAACCCTGACAACGAATTGAACGACAGCCGTATGGCCGATGCTTAAGCGGGTATCAGCAAGTACATGACGCAAGGTTTTAGTGGCACTTAGCAGCACGATTACAGCGAAGCTGGCAAATAGTACTACTCCGAGCAGAGAGAACAGTCTATCGTCAATACCACCGCGCCTGACCGAGCCGAAGCTCGCAGCCAGGACGGCACCGGCAATCGCCATCGTTATACTCGGCAATAGCCTTAATCCAGCCTGACGCCAAAGCGCTGCGTGATCATGAGAAGTGCGTGAAATTGTTTCCATTGTTGTTAGTTGCCTCCACCTGTTATAAATTGCAACGGATTAGCTATGATTTGTTTCCATAGCGCGTTAATGAAATCAACCAGATACCCCCATATCGTTTGAAAGAAGTTACCAATACCCTGACCGATACTACTATCGACTTGGCCAAACAAGCCGTTGACGATAGCTACGACCAATACTCCTATAACTATAAGCAGTATCACTAGCATAATGCCGACGAACAATGCGGCGACCGCTAATTTCTTTTTATTAATATTTCTAAACCTGTCTAACTTGTATCCGTGACCCATTAGTATATCTTCCTATATTTATTCATGCTCGCCGCTCTGGATATGGTCGGCCTGAGTAAAAGCGTGTTCAATCAGGTGCAATACGTGATCGTTCTCCGTCTTGTAGAACATTCTTGCGCCCTCGCGTCGCACACTTACCATGTGTGATAGCCGTAATTTAGCGAGATGCTGTGAGACAACGGTGGACTTTACTCCGACATCTTCCGCAAGCTCGCCTACTGAATGTTCACCATGAAGCAACGCCCACAATATCTTTAACCTTGTCGGGTCACTTACAAGCTTAAACATTTCGGTAGCTATTTTGATATGCGCCGTTGATGGTTCTTTGCGTATATGCGCAGTCATGCATTTATTATACCTCATTAGTCTGCCTTGAAGTTATAAATCGTTTATTAACTGCTCTTTGTTCGATACAGAAAATATAACGGCACACTGACAAGCGGCAGCATAAAGATCAGGCCCGGCCATAGCAGTGGTAGAAAGACCTGATTGGCTTCGTATGTACCGCTGAGCATTATCTGGCTAGCTACAATAATTGTAAACGTCAGGCTAAGTGCCATGATGACATGCGCCCATGCAAAGAGTCTGTCAATTAAGATACTTGGCTTATTTGATGACTTGATGTAAAAAAGCTGAGTATACAACACTGCACGTACAATGAATACCGCGCCAAATATAAGCAGAGCAGGAAAGACCGCCCTAGCCACTTCAACTACCGCCGCGCTGTACAACCAGACAAAATAGTTAACCCCTAATATCAGGAATGTATGGGTTGATTCCCAGGTGGCATGCAGATACTCGCCACCCTTATCAAGTGGCTTGCCGATGCGTCGAAATGCTATGTACGTCTCATAGGCAAACATTGGTACATAGACGAGCAGTGGGATGAGCACAAAAAAGGGAGCCATTAGAGCAATCCTTTAGTCGGTTTGATTTTACCCTTGCGCTTAAACAACAACCAGAGCGCCGTCCCCGTACTGGCAAACAATATCAGATAGAGTACCGGAAAAAGATACCCCCAGCCGCCCACGCCACTCCCGCTATAGGCGTCTGCCGTGCGCAAATAGCCGTTCACGACAAATGGCTGGCGACCGAATTCGGCAACCATCCAGCCAAGTTCAACGATGATAATAGCTACGAGACCCATGGGTAGTAATGCTATGAGCATCGGCTTACTATGTCGCCACTGACGTATCCTTTGGCTCAGTTTGCGGTAATGTAACACAATGAACGCCAGCGGAATTACTGCAACGAACGCCACGAGTAACAGTTTAGATTCGAACAAAACATTTATGAACAACATCGGCCAGTCTTGCTTTGGAAAGTCGTTCAGGCCTTTAACCTCGGTTTGCGGCGTATTGCCCGTGAGGATGCTTAAGCCGTCTGGAACCTTAACACCCCCCTCTACTTTGCCATCACTCGTCCAACCGCCACCAATGATGTATGGTGCATTTTTAGTTGTTTGTTCTACTGTCTCGATAGCAGCAAACTTACGAGGTTGAGACTGAGCTAGGTACTGCGTCTGGAAGTGCCCCAGCAAGGCTGTGACTACTGTAAGGACGACAGCAGTTGCACCTAAGCGAAACATGATTATCTGTACGACTACACGGTCATCACGTTTCGGTTTGTGTCGCAGCATGTAAAAAGCATAGATACCGAGTACACATAATACGGTCGCCAGGTAGTAGCCAACAACCGAATGCGACACCATAAAAGCTGCAGTTTTTGTAAACAATGCCCCGAGCACATCATCAGTCACTACCTTGCCGTCAACCAAATCAAAACCGCTCGGATTTTGCATCCAGGCGTTGCCAAGTGTGATCGATAGTGCTGATCCAAATGATCCAATAGCCACCGGAACACCAAGCAGCCAATGCTTCCATCCTCTTACCTTTCCCCAGGTGGAGACATAGAATGCCAGAAAGACTGCTTCGAGCATAAAGGCATAACCTTCCCAACCAAAGGCTAGCCCGAGTATCGGGCCTCCAAACTCTATTAGCTTTCCCCACATCAAGGACATTTGGATAGAGATAATGGTGCCAGATGCCACGCCCGCCACCACCAGTATTACCGTTGCTTGCGAGAGCCGCTTAGCGTGTTCGAGTATGAGTGGATCTTTTCGCCGTAAACCAAGCTGTTCAATAAGGAGGATGACGAGAGGTAGTCCCACACCCAGTAGTGCGAATATGATGTGGAAGCCAAGGCTGTCGGCCATGAGAGCGCGGGCTGCACTAGTGTCTATCATAAAGTTATTTTACCCACATCATTCTAATTGTTCTCAGCCTTAGCAAGTGCGTCATCAAGTAGCTTTGAAAACGCCTCAGCAGTATTTTCTGGATTCTCAATCTTCTTGCCATTAAGTGTGAACGTTGGCGTACCATTACCACCGAGACGCTTCACTTCATCAAGGTCAGCGTTGATCGTAGCCGTTGTCTTGGGGTCTTTGATATCGTTTTTTAGCTTTTCCAAATCTAGTCCAATGTCTTTCGCATATTGGTCAAAATACTGCTGCGGGTTTTGGGCCTGTTCCCAGATCTTTTGGCCCTCAAAAATCTTATTATGCATCTCCCAGAATTTACCCTGTTGGGCGGCCGACTCGGCGTTAGCCGCTGCCACACGGGCAAATTGGTGCGAATTTGAGATCGGGAAATATTTGACTTGGAACTTCACCCGATCCTTGTATTTTTCTTTTACTTCCTTAACGGTTGGGTAAAAGGCATAACAAGCCTCGCATTGGAAATCGACGAATTCCGTTAAGGTGACAGGGCTGTCTAATTTACCAAATACGTTGTTTGAGCCATTACTTGTTACTTCTGGCGGTGCAGTCAGTTTGCTGTACCCTACCAATCCAAAAAAACTGACTGCAATCACCGCTAATATTATCCAAAACCGTTTACCATCCATTTTTCGCTCCTCTTATATTTTGAAGTTATCGTTAGTTATCGATAAATCTCAAAATCTCATTGAGCCTGTCAGGAGTGGTATCTTTCGTTTATTGACAAAAAAGAAGTAGGCAACAAATGGTATATATAGCGCGGCTAAACTAAAGGGTCCTTGCGGCCAAGTTAAAAGCGGAGGCGTTGGTTCTTTGTCGTCGTTGTTTTTATCGTCCTTCAAGCCTACGATCGCGCTCGGCTGTGTGTGAGATGAGCACGAGCTACTGCAATCTTTTATAGATGAAGTACCAGAACTGCTTTCACTATTGTGGGCAAGCATCGCTAATGAGCAGGCAGTTAAGATAACGCCAACAAGCAGTGCTAGCGAAAATAGTATTAGTTGTTTGCCTAGCCTCCGCATGTGCTATCCGATAAGGGCTCAAGGTTATTGAAGCGTTCTTTAATCTGCTGGTCTGTCGGCTTGTCCTCTTGAACGAATATGGTTACGTTGCCTAGCATATTATTGATACGGGTGAGCTTTTCGGCCTGGGTCTCGTTGCTGTTATTTCTACCGGAATCTTCCGCCGTACCGTGGGCAAAGGCCTTTGGAAATAGTTTGTCTATGAAACTCACTGGTTGACCGTAGTTTATTTTGTGAGCCGGGGAATTGCTAGTCACGCCAAAGAATTTTTCCAAATCCTGGTTTTTCCATTCATCAAAGCTCTTTGCTTGGTAACTTTTTTCATCACCGGTGTAAATGTAGAACTTGGCGTCCTTAGGTATAGCGGGCAAATAATCACCATGTGTGGTCACTTTTTGGATATTTTTCAGGTCATCAAGTTTATAGCCGAGTGCGTTGTTCAGACCGCCAATGTAGTTCCAGCCGTAATACTTCATAACCATACCGCCTGTCATACCCTCCCAGTGAATATGTGTAAACTGGTCTTTATTATCGTGGAAGTGTATCGGCTGTTCTGGCAGGTTGGCGTTGCACTGGTCTTTGGCATAGCCAGTCTGGTATGCCTTACTACTAAAGTCTTCGGCTTTGCCGTTTACCAATATCTGCATACGGAAATGATAATGCTCTAACTTAGGATCGCGAATTACTGCTGGTGAAGCGGCATAGATATAACCAGCATAAGAAAATGGTATAAGCAGTAGTAGTGCGGCTGTCGTCAATATAATAGCCTTAGGGCGTATGTTGGGCCTGCGTTTTCGTAGCGGTACATTTTTTGTTCCTTTGACCTCATCAGAGGCTTCTCGATAGTCATCTTGCATAGTGTAATTATAACCTACTACTACCAAGTTCATGATTAGCCAAAGCGAAACTATGACAATCTGCTAATAAAGACGTGTGGAGTATGCCCCGCTTCACTTCACGTACTCGTTCATTATACGGGTCGAGCAAATGCATCAAGGTCGTATTCACCCCTGAATACGATTTTTCTTTTAATTGATGTATTCAAGGGGAATCTCCATCTGTGACGCCTTTGCCATGCGACCCCGTCAGATGACTCCGTTACGTAAAGTAAAGGAGGATATCATGCATGTAGCAGAAGCAACACAAACTGTAGCCACCGAGTATAACGGGTGGAGTAATCGAGAGACGTGGTTAGTGAACATGTGGCTCACTAACGACAGGTGCTATTACGATGAGCTTTGTGAAATCATCAAGAACTTCAATCTTGATGAGCAAGCAGAAGAACTTGAGCGATACGTCCGATTTATCACAGATACCGACAACAGTATCGGTATTGTGGGCGACCTGCTCAACACTTCTTTAGGTCTAATTGACTGGGTTGAAGTCGTCGCAGCGAACCAGTAGCGAAATAGTCCCGAGCATGACTAAAACTGCTCAAACTTAGCTTTAAGGAGACTGATATGTGTACAACTGTCATTAGTAAGGAAACAAAAGAACAAATCGAGCGCCATAGGCGGTTCTGGGTGCAAGTCGCAGAACAGCACGACTGGTACACCGAGCCTTTCTACATCCAGGTATGGCTTGATGATAAGGGCGATGTAGCCGATAGCGTATCTCAATAGGTATGACATCGGACATCATAATCCCAAGTCTCTAGCAGATGACCGTCCTGAGCATGACGATAAACTGCTTTTATTGTCATGTTGTACGGAACTGAGTGTAGTCGTGTAAGAGGCTTCCTCCCTCTGTCTTTTCATTATACGGGTGAACCACAAGCCCCAAGGTCGTTCGTCCCTTGGTAAACGTCAAGGTGCGCTCCACCTTGACCCTTGCGGATTCATCCCGAGCCCTTCTGACAGAGAGGCAGAAAGCCCTCTCGCAAAAGAAGGAGGGTTTCATGGAAACTCAAATCAGTGACATAGCAAAGCTAAACGACGCGTTCCGTAGAGAGAATCCAGCGCACTACGTACTTACGTCTGGCGTAGCTGCCAGCCTGAGCATCAATGATGTGATGTTTGCGATACGGCACTTTAATGACTTCAGTGAAGACAATGATCCGTACGGTGAGCATGACTTTGGCAGTCTTGTACTGAGTGGCAATAAGCTTTTCTGGAAGATCGATTACTACGACCAGCAGCTCAAGTACTGGTGCGATCCGCTTAACAAGGCGTGCCACAGGGTGCTGACTGTGATATTAGCAGAGGAGTATTAGCTCCCGCCGTCCTGAGCAGGACAATAAAAGGCTCAAGTAATTAGCTCAGGAAGAAGGGTCACTGCTCGGGGAACAATCTCGAAGACAATATCAGTCTCATCAAGATAATTGTCGTCCATTTTCTCTTCTACATACGCCTGCAGCTTCTTTCTATCACCTTTTAATCTTCGAACGATCCGTACGTTTGGGTACGAGTCCCATGACCAATCATCCGATTCGTAATGCTCAAGGTACTTCCTGATTCGTTTCTTTACCAAGAAGAGGTGCTGATCTCCGGTTAGTTCTACAAAAAAGTGCATCTTTTTATCACGTACATAGAGCGCCGGATATGGTTTAATCATGCCCTCTGTTTCGGCAAGCTCACTAGCCGTCTGAATCAATACGTCATCACCTAATGCCTGCCTGACGTCCAGATACGCATCATGTACCGCTACCTGGTAGTCCACAAAGTCCGACGATTTACCCTTTTCTCTAAGCCGGCCGGCCAGGATGTCTTCATCAAGATCTAATTGCAGCTGGCGCAGATATTTTACAGCTTGAGGCGTTAAATAATATCGTGCTGACTTATTCATCAGCCTATAGTTCTTGTTATATTTTATTCCAAGATACCCGTTTGAGTGCAGTATTTTAAGCGCACTATAGGCAGAGTTTTGAGTTATGTTTCTGTGCCTGGCAAGGTTATCTGTTGTTAAGTATCTAAATTTATAAGCAGTTTTGAGGATGTTGATTTGTTTAGTATTGAGTTTTCTATCGCTCATCGTATACGTAGTATAAAAGAGAGAACGTAAAAATGTAAATACAACAGGGGTAAAAGTGTAATAAAGTTCTAATTTTGAAATTAGATTAAAAGCACAACGTTTTACTCTTGAAACTATCCCTATTGGTGTACTATAATTATCCCTAGAAGGTAAGCTTACGAGGGTAGATATGAGCAGGCCGAATGGATCAAAAAACGTAGAAAAGCCGCCGAAAATCATCGAAGCCGATGAGACGGAGCGACTTGAGTACATTGCGGCCCTGCTACTAGAAATTGCCGAGGAAGAGCTTCAGCAAAGCGAGGGTGCGCCATGCAACCAGAACTAGTAGCAAAGAACGCTGTAGCGGCCATTCGCGTCTCGACGACCAAGCAAGGCACCGAGGGTGACTCCCCTGAGGCTCAGAAGGAGCAAATTGAGCGCTTTGCCGAGACCAAAGGTATCACTATTAAAAAGTTCTTTGTCTTTATGGAGTCGGCCAGCAAAGAGCAGCAGCCCATGCAAGAAGCCGTCGACTACTGCGCCGATGCAAAGAACGAGATCAATCTGTTCATTATTAAATCAATCGACCGGTTCACTCGTGGCGGATCCCTCAGCTACGATATGCTCAAAACCCAACTAGACACGGCCGGCGTACAGCTCGTCGATATATACGGGGTCATCAGTGCCCAGCAGGTAAATACTCTCGACCACCTTGGTTTTGAATACAAATGGAGCATTTACAGCCCAAGTAAGAAATCAGAAATACTCGAAGCCGAGCGTTCCAAGGACGAGCTGCGCGATATTATGAGCCGCATGATAGGCGCGGAGATCCGCTACACCCAGAACGGGTACTGGATGCGCCAACCTCCCTATGGCTACCGTAGTGAGAAGGTAGACACCAATCAGGGTAAACGCACTGTTCTTAAGCCTCGCGAAGAGGAAGCGACGTTTATTCGTAAGATGTTCGAGCTCCGAGCCGAAGGCCTACTGACAGACACCGAGATAGCTGACAAGCTTAATGAACTTGGATACCAGACACGGGTTAGCTATGTGCGTAATAAAGATGACCTCAGCAAGGTGATCTCTAAAAAAGGCGGCCAACCACTCACCGTTAAACGGTTGCAAAAGATTATCCAGGGTACTATCTACGCTGGGATTAACGTTGAGAAGTGGACGAGTTACAGCGCGGTCAAATGTGTCTTCGATGGACTGGTGACAATAGATCTATTTAATAGAGCAAACAGAGGCAAAAAGTACATAGCATTCAATCAGGCTGACGGTGAATACGAAATCCAGCGCCAGGCATCCAAGAAACACCTTGTCGAAAAAGTCATGAACAATCCCGACTTCCCATACAAGAAGTTTGTGTTGTGCCCAGAATGCAGCGGTACGTTACTCGGGAGCGCCAGCCGTGGCAAGACCGGCAAATACTACCCGGCGTACCACTGCAGCAATAAGGGCCATTACTTCCGAGTACCTAAAGATCAGATGGACGAAAGGATCTTGCAGTTCATCAGTCGCATCAGGGTCAATCAAGAACAGATCGATACACTACTCAGTACTGTCCGGCAGGAGTTTGAGCGGAAGCGGGCTTTGTCGGGTGACGACGTCATAGCACTTGAAAAGCACATACAGGCCCTCAAGGGCGAAGCAGAGGCTGCACTCGGCAAGATCATGATCCTGTCGAATCAGACAGCCATAGCCTACCTAGAGAACGAGATCGAGCAGATCCACCAGAAGATCACTAAGCTAGAAAAGGAGAAGGAGCAAATGAAGCACAAAAAACCTATCAATATCGACCGTATTCTGTCACGAGTGCGATATTACCTGGAACACCTTGATCTACTACTGTTAAAGCAGCAGGATCCACACAAAAAGGCGCAGTTATTCGGGGTATTGTTCGACCAGCTACCAACCTACGATGATTTAGATTATGGAACACAAAAAACACCCCTTTTTACGGGGGTGAATTCTGTGTTTAAAGCCTTACAGCTCGAAAAATCTCTTATGGTGATCTCACGGAGAATCGAACTCCGATTGCCAGGATGAAAACCTGGTGTCCTAACCGTTAGACGATGAGACCAAATTGTGAATAAGGTGGAACCAAAAGTGATTGCATCTTTGTTCACTTTTGAACAATATGTGTCGCATATGGTCATTTATGATCCATATGCGCTAGGTAAATATCAACTTTTACGTAATATTGCCTGCGCATGGCACTACGGTATAGTACCAAAAAAATCTCTATCTGAAAAGGGTAACAACTGCAATGACATATTGCTTGTGCTTATTATAAAATTATACTTTAGTAGTTGACTTTACAATCTTTTTATGGTAATCTTGTGATTAAGCATATCGCTAACCTGTTGTGGAGATAGGAGCGGATGAGTAAATCAACCTATGAGGAGGTGTGTATGAAACGTAAAGTATTAGGATTTGTAGTAGCTCTTATGGCTGTTGCAACAGTTGGATTAGTCCAACTAAGCGCAAAAGCAGAAACTATTGATAACACACCCGACTGTGATAAATACTCAGTTGTCTGGTGTGGAGCCAGCACAGAAGCAGCCATGCGCGCTGCGATCGTTAAAGGTAATGATGGCCACAACACTGACATGGCTGCTGTCTACAATTCATTTGGAATTGTTACCAGTCAAATCACCGGTATGAAAGCTGGTGTTGTCTACCAAAATGGTAATGTCGTAGTCGATGGTAAGGTTGTTGCTAAAGACGCGGTCATGGCAGCTCGTTATCTTGGTGGTACCGCTATTGCCGGTAGCGCTACAGCAAAACGTGTATCCGTTAGTGCAATGGACAGTGCGCAAGCTGCACTCGTCAAGCTAGATGCAAACGGAAAGTTCCTGTTCGCCATCATGACTCCATGTGCCAACCCTGTAGTTGCAACCCCTACATATGTACCCCCTCAGCCAGCAGCGAGCTGTAAAGCAGTGACTGTCGATACGCTCAGCCGTACACAGTTCCGATTCAACGCAACTGCAACCGTCGCCAATGGCGCCAAAGTTTCTTCGTACGTATTTACCGTCAAAGACGCTAGCGGCAAAGTAGTTACTACTCAAACAGTCACAAGTGCGAGCCTCAGCGCAAGCACCACCTACGCCCAGACAAAAGCAGGTGCCTATAAAGTATCTGTCGTCGTGAAAACCACTGCGGGCGATAAAACTTCAGCAGATTGTGAAAAAACATTTACCGTAACGCCACCTCCTGCGCCTTCAATGGTCGAAGTATGTAACCCTGCAACTGGTGAGATCATCACGGTCACTAAAGCAGAAGAAAGCAAATACGCTCCAATCGACAGTCCGAAGTGTCACTCGATCGAAGTCTGTCAGGTCAGTACCGGCAAAACAGTCACTATAAAAGAAAGCCAACTTGGCGGTGACTACACAACTGATTACACAAAGTGTACTCCAGTCGTTACTCCTCCCGAAACACCAGAGTTGCCACACACTGGTCCAGCAGATGTCCTCGTAAAGCTACTAGGTATCGCATCACTCGGTGGAGCATCAGCGTACTATATCGCTAGTCGCCGCTCATAATACACTTGAGTCGACACTACCGATAAAAATCAGCACCTCTCTGTAAAAGGAGAGGTGCTTTTTAGACCATAAGAATAAGCAGTATACGTACACAATCTTATTGACATTATGTACTTCTTATGATATACTGAAGCTATCATCAGTGAGTGTGTGGTCCCATCTCAGTGTCTAAGAGGTGGATGACGCAAACAAAGCTGATTTGGGAACGTTAACAATCAGGCTATAACTTTTCGTAGTATACGCTCTAGTGTAGCCAGATTGATCCGACCACTTTTATCTTCCGACCACAGGTATTCGTGCCAATCTGGCTGCACTAGCAGCATTCCTTTCTCATTCCAGATTCATCTGTCGAGTGACGTAAGGACTACGTGGAAAACCAATGTTCATTAGGACACAGAGTTTCCTCCGTTATTCGGAGCAGCGCGCCAGTTCACCCGTACGTCTTTTAGATATATGCGATGGCTTGACGCGCTGCTCCCAATGGGCAGTTAGGCACAACCCAAACCTCGGTTTGGGCATCGTGCCCGACCGATCCCACCAGGAGGACTCCATGTCCGCTTCCCACTCGACCACCACTACCACCCTCCCGGGCGGTTCCACCAAGAAGTCGTCGTCCATCCTCAAGATGGTCGGCCAGGTCTTGATGATCACGGTGCTCTTCCTGTTCGTGCTGTGGCTCGGCTTCACCGCCAAGCTCGACATGAACGGGTGGTTCACCTGGAAGACCATTGCGGTGGCTTTCGTCGTCGCCCTGATGCTCATGGCCTTCATGAGCAAGCACTACATCACCGGCTTCCTCGTGATGGCGGCACTGGTGCTGCTCTACTTCGCACTGACTTCCGGCATCAACCTGCCGGACATCGGCAACGTCGGCGGCATGCTGCTGCAGCTCGGTGGCTTCGTGGTCCTCTGTGCGATCGCCTACGCGATCTTCACCTGGGCTCGCAGCCAGCACACGACGTCCTGATCATCCCTCTGAAGGAAAGGAGGTGGACCTTCGTGTCCACCTATACCATCCGCCGAGGGACGGTCTCCCTCAGTTTCGTTGCACTTTTCTTGGCGCTTGCGCTGGCAGGGTGTAACGTCATCGGTTCGACGAGTCACGTTGACTTGTCGAACCCCAAGGCGGTGGCAGCGCTGTGCGGAGACTCCGCACACGACGTCGCCAATGCCTTTTCGGCAGTCGCAACCAACCTGGACTCGAGTGCTGGTGTCCGCAAGGACGCCATCACCACGCTGAAGGAGGACTGGAAACTCGCCAACCCAACCGACGCCAAGTCGGTCGAGGCGGCGCGCTCCGCCCTCCAGACGCGTGTCGGCACGGCGTGTCCCGTATCCTCGGGCACATCGACGTCGAGCACCACCACACCCAGCACCATCCCGACGCCGACCGGCACCGGGACCCCGACCACGACGTGCCCCTCGGAGTACGTCCAGAAGTTCGACCCGAACCGAGCCAACAGGTTCTACTCCGACGGTGTCAAAACCGTCAAGCAGGACCTGGCCTATCTGGGTCACGACGCGCGGACGCTTGTCTTCCGCGCGTTTGGGCTCAAGTTGGTCAAGACGAACGATCCGTCGACGTACCTGTCCCCCGATCGATCCTGCCTGTCCCGCGAGGGACAGGACTTGTATCAGCGGGTGTTCGGGGGTCTCTCATCGGCTTCGGTCGACGAGAACGGACAAGCGCCGGCGAACGGCTACAACACCGGCATGTCCGGTGGCAAAGCCGTCGTCGATGCTAGCCCAGGCGTCGGTGGTGATCGTACAGCGATCGTCTACACTCTTCGGAGTGGCGACAAGTTGTACGTGATGCACCGGTGTGGGAACATCGTGTTCCCGTCGAAGGTCGTCGGCATCCCCGTCGGCCCGACCGAGCACGAGCGTCCGCCGGTCGTCAAGTCGCCTCCCAAGACGACGCCACCACCGGCAACACCGCGCTGCCCCACAGGCTGGTCGGGTACCTACCCGAACTGTCTCGAACCGAAGGTCGCCAGCCAAGGTGCTGGCGTACGTGGGAATGCTCCTACCGGAGGTGGCCACAACGCCACATCCGGTCCGGGTGTGGTCAAAACGCAGACCTCTGCGCCGTCGACACCACGTGTCAACCCGACGCCCCAAGCGCCTGCGATGACGCCGCGTCCCACTCCCACTTCGGTGGGAACGACGCCGCCGCCACCGCCGCCTCCCACGGCGACGGGCGCTCCATCCTCTCCTTCACCTGGTACTACGGCGCCTTGTGCGCCGGGGATCCCCAGCTGCTGAAGAGCGGAGCAAACCGGCGGGTGCCAGCAGATCGTGCAAGCGATCGAACTGGCACCCGCCACGAGATTTGGTTTTCCACAAACCCATCTTCCGAAAGGAGACTCGCTCTCACTATGATTGAGCCTGTCTCCTTTCGGGGACAACACTACTAGTACGGAATGTTATAGCTTGATTGGTTCTGATAAAGATGAACATTAACAATTCGGCGACTTGAAAACAAACGTTTTACCAATCAATCATTAGCGTTTGATCTGCTCTGCGAGATGGATCAAACAAAGGAGAAATATCATGCGTATTTTAGAGAAATTACGTCGTGTGCCTACGCGCTACACCGCACTGGCTGCTATTGCATTTGCAGTAGTTACTGTGCCGGCTGTACTTTTTGCGTGGGGACCAACACGTCCAACATACACCATGCAGACCCCTGCAGACCACGTCACATTTAACAGCATTACCAACAACCCAGAAGTTGGTGATGAGCGAAACTTCGTCGGTATCCGAGAAGCAGGCTCAACATCAACATGGAGCGACAGCATGAAAGTACAGGCCGGTAAGTCATACACTGTACGTGTGTACGTACACAACAATGCCGCTACAAATCTCAATGCAAGCGGAAAAGGCATCGCGAGAGATGTCACTGCTAGCGTTAACTTGCCAACAACGACCGCAAAATCAATCCAGGTTGATGGAACGATCTCAGCAAGCAACGCAAGTCCAAAACAAGTCTGGGACGACGCTGTATTTACTGGCGACCAAAACTTCAACCTTTCGTATGTCAAAGGTAGCCTTAAGTACGAAAACAATGCATTTGGTGCAGCTGGAACAGCGCTTCCAGAAAGTATTTTCACAAGTAGCGGAGCAAAGCTTGGCTACGACAAGCTTGATGGTACTATCCCAGGTTGTCTCCAGTACGCTGGATACATCAGCTTTACTGTTAAGCCACAATTCGCTCAAACTGCTTCATTTACTATGAGTAAGCTTGTCAGCAAACACGGTGCAAATAGCTGGGTAGATAGCTACGCAGCTCAGCCAGCTGAAACTGTTGATTACCTCGTTCAGTACAAAAATACCGGCGACGTCCAACAAAACGGCGTTGTAGTCAAAGACCAGCTTCCAGCTGGAACAAGCTATGTAGCAGGCTCGACTGTCCTCGGAAACTCTGTAAACCCAAGTGGTATCAAAACCAACGATGGCATCACAACCTCCGGCCTCAACATCGGCTCTTACGCCAAAAATGGAAATGCATGGCTCATCTATAGCGCGAAAATCGCTACCCAAGATAAGCTTCCATGTGGACCACAAAAGCTCACGAACACCGCAACAGTTGAAACTGATTACGGTACAAAATCTGACACTGCAGATGTCACCGTCAATGGCGCCACCTGTAGACCACCAGTTGTCCCTGTCTATACTTGTGACAGCCTTAGCGTACAAAAGCTTTCTGACACAAGCGTAAGATTTTCGACAGCGTACACTATTCGAAACGCTACATTCAAAGGTATTACATACGTCGTTCGTAACAATCAAGGCACGGAACTATACCGCGGCTCAAACGCCAACTACACACAAACAGTAGCTGGTACGTACACGGTACAAGCCTACGTTGTCGTTACAGTGAATGGTGAAGACAAAACTGTTACCAGTGACGCTTGTAAAAAGAGCTTTACGATTGTCGCAAAAAACATCACTGTTTGCGAACTTGCTACGAAGAAAATCGTCACCATCAAAGAGACTGATTTCGACGCAAGCAAGTACTCAAAGAACCTTGATGACTGTAAGACAGTTACTCCAAAAATGATTACTGTTTGTGAACTAGACACAAAGAAGATCATCACTATTGATGAGAAAGATTTTGATAGCAGCAAATATTCAAAGAATCTTAATGACTGTAAGACAGTCGCTCCAAAGAAAATCACTGTTTGTAATATCTCAACAAAGCAAACTGTTACGATCAACGAATCTGATTTTGATGCAAGTAAGTACACGAAAGATCTTAGTGTTTGTGCCCCTGTGGTAACGCCTCCAGTTGTAACTCCAACGGAACTTCCTAAAACAGGTGCAGCTGACATCTTTGCAAAACTAACCGGTGTTATCTCACTGGCTGGTGCAACAGCGTACTACGTTGCAAGTCGCCGAAACGGCTAGAGTCTGACCGCTCCTCTTATATAGCCAGAGGCGTCAGCCTCGGTTAGAAAACCACCCCTTTCAAATAAGGGGTGGTTTTTATTTTGTGTTATTTGCTACACTATATCTATATGTCAGCTAAGCAAAAAAAGAAGCGCAATAAAGTTTACCGCGGCGCCGATGCAAAGTCGGCTAGCCCGCATATAATTCGCGTCGAAGCTGCAAATCGTTCTAGTCTAGGTCAGTGGTGGTTTGAGCACAAGAAACTGACACGCATTGCTGCTATTGCAACCGGAGTGGCACTAGCGATAATCTTGATCATTGTCGAGATAATTACACTACTCACCTAGCTTCGTTTAATTGGCAACTTGAAACCAAAGGTACTACCAACGCCTTCTTTTGATGAAAAGATAACTTCTCCGTGATGTGCGTCGATGATTTTTTTGGCAAGAAATATACCAACACCTGTACCGTCTGGGCGTTGCCGACGTGCGTTGGTCGCACGATAGAACTTTTCGAATAATTGTTTTTGCTCAGATGTAGGTACGCCAATTCCTGTGTCATTCACTGTGAAAACAATCGTATCATCTACCTTTTTAACAACCACAGTAATTGTCGTGTCTGGATGTGAATAAAATATCGCGTTATCAACATAGTTCATAACAACTTGGCGAATCTTAGTGTCATCTATTGTCATGACAAATGGCCCGATAGCATTCTCAAGGTTAAGGGTCATATTATGGCTCTTTGCGGATCGCTCCAAGCTTTTAACCTCCTCGGCGATGAGATTCGAAATATCTGTCTCTTGCAGTTCGAGTACAAATTTACCCGTTTGCAATCGAGAAACATTGAGAAAATCATGTATAAGGTGCACCATGCGCTCACTACTGCTGTAAGCTTCTTCGAGGACTTGCCGCTGCATCTTTGTCACTTTGCCGACATCACCTTCAAGTACCATACTGAGATAGCCCTTGACGCTCGTAAGTGGCGTGCGCAGCTGATGCGAAGCCATTGAGAGAAATTCGTCTTTGGCAGCATCGAGTCGTTGCAGTCGTGCATTGGTCGTACGCAGTTCGGCAGTTGCCGCCTCAATTCTTTGTTTGAGGTTAGCGTTGATGGTTTTAACTTCCTGAACAGAGAGCGCGTTTTGAATAGCGATGACAAGTTCATCGACAACTGTACTTAGTGCTTTTTTATCACGTAAGTCATATCCACTCCCCATGTGAGGACCTAAACATAGATACCCTAACGCTTCATGACCACGCCGCAAGACAATAAGAATTGAAATATTGTGTGATTTCAACATTCGGACTAATTCGTTACTTAAATCATCACGATAATCACACATAATGACATGCGAATTTGACGGTAAAAACTCTTCTAGCGTTTTCAGATCATTATCGGGAAAGTTCGTACGAATACCTGTGCTTACATTGATCGTTTTGCCTTGTAAATTTTTTATAATAAAGAATGCTGACTCAGCTTTGAGTGTTGTAGCTACTTCACGTGCCGCTGAATGCAGTAATGGAAGAAGATCTGATGTGTCGCGTATCTTATCGCCAAATTTATTATAAAAATCTTCGATATTATATCTATCTCTATAAAAAAAACTACTAGTTGCACGATTAAAGAATTCCAAGACGGCTTGGAATGAAAATGCTAAAGATAGTATTAAAAATATATTTAACGGATTAACACCTGGAGTTTCGGTATTACCATTATTTATAAATAATGAGGATATTGCGTAGGCCATTACATAATAAATGACTGTTACAAAAGCGAGTGACGCAACATATGCTGCCGTACGAACTGCTACCATTTTAATATCAAAGAGACCGTGTCGTACAATTGCATACGTACTTGCACCAACGAAGACCAAGGTGCCAAGAGGGCCAAGCTGTACATAGCTATAGATGCCAAGGAGTGGTAAAAGCAGATTACACAAAATCCCGATTATTATTGCAACGATCAAACCCTTCATCACTATGCCAACTTGATTGCGCCGCATTTTATTTTTTGCAACGCGATACGATCGCATCAATATATACATTCCAAAACAAAAATTAAGAAACACCGTGGCTGCATATAATGATATACCCACGGCGCTAGTTTCTATACTCAAATCTGGCCTTACTACTTTACCTACTATTCCGGGTAGTAATGCAGCGAAACCCGACAGAATACAAGCTGATAAGACTAAAAGTTTTTTTGTTGTCCATTTACTACCAGTGATAGTAATTGCAAAATTTAAAAATGCACAGGCGAGAAAAGATGCACTTGTATAGCTGAGTAATGCTATCGGTAATCTATACGTAGGCTCAGCGATGATGAATATTAAATTGGACAATGTCCATAATCCAGTAAAAAATGCTAAATAGAAAAATGACTGATTGATTCTATTTCGAGTATTTTGAAATAAGACAAACACACCAAGAAATAAGTTGACTAAAACTGCTATTACTAAAAGTGATGTTGAAATCGTAATATCTCCCACCATGCTGTTTTAGCTAGCCCACTATACCCATTGCTTCGTCGTAACCGGCTTTTATATATTTAAAACCACCTCTTTTGGGTCTTCCTTGCTCATCAACTGTACTCTCTAATAAGCGAAATGCATGTGCAGGCCGGGCAACACAAAAGTATGAAATATCATCCTTATGTGCATCAATTTTGCCTTTTGTGATCACAGTAATATCGATACCAGCCGCCTCGAGCTGATTTTTCATTTTTTCAGTAGTCGTAAATATCCACGTCGGTTCTCCATGTACTCCTTCAGGGGTCTCCATTTTGGCAAATGCTGCACCAAACATCCTTAAAAATGCTGCGAATCTTGCAAACTTTTGCTCCTCATTGAGATTATCAACAAGCCGCGTAAGATCCATCATCCTCTGTCCTGCTTTTTCGATAATACTATCAATGTTTTCAGTTTTTGTAATGACCTCACCATCGACTTCAGCAGTCTCGCTTCTATGGTAGCGAATTACATCTTCGTACATTTCAAGGTTTGACTCAAGCATGCTTAAACTCAGAGAACCAAAAAAGTTAGTCTTAGTAAGACGCATCCCAGCTAGGACTTTACCATCAGCACCAACATCACATATATGGATTGTGTCGTCTCTTCCATCGTATTCGTCTGTATCATCAGTATGATTGCTATCAAACCAACCCATCGCAACGACGTATTCAGTTCGTAACTCGAGTAGCTCAGGCCAGGGATAACCCAGGCATATTGCTAGTCCTCGTTCAGGTAAAGCTAAACTTTCACGACTTCTCATTACTTCAGTCATATGTACTTCTATCCTACCCTATAGCGGCGTACATTCATACTAATATGCTAAAATGCTAATATAAATATGACAAAAATCGCCATCATTGAAGACGACCAAACAATTAGCCAGATGTACCGCATGAAATTTGAGGCAGATGGTTTCGTGGTTCAACTCGCTGATAATGGAAAGCGTGGCGTCGCACTTGTCGAATCATTTACTCCTGATATCATCCTACTTGATCTGCAAATGCCGGAGATGGGTGGCGCTGAAGCCCTCGAACACATTAGAAATCATGAGTGGGGCAAGAGGATTCCAGTCATCATTTTGACAAATCTCGGTGAAGAAGAATCACCAAAATCGCTTCGTGAACTAGACGTCGAGAGTTATATCGTCAAAGCTGACCTAACACCAAGTCAAGTCGTCTCAAGAGTCAAGCAAGCACTTAATCTGTCGTAGAATCCACCCGCGAGCGAGCTGCTCGTATGACGTTATCAAATAATGCCGCGACGGTCAGTGGACCGACACCACCCTTTTCGGGTGTTATTGTCAGATCATCACGCATACGGACTTCCTCAGCAACATCACCGATAATACGACCGTGTTCAGCTGAGGTTGCTGCATCAACCACGACCGCACCGTGTTTTATGGATTGACTTACAATAAGCCCAGGAACACCGGTGGCAGAAACGATAACATCAGCAGTCGTAAGTTTTGTCAGCATATCATCAGTCGATGCGTCATACACTGTGACAGCGTGTCCAGCGTTGGTCCATAGTCGGGCGAGCGGTGCACCAACAAGGCGACCGTTTCCGACGATAGCGATGTGCTTGTCTTTGAGTGGTACATTATAGCCTGCTAGTAACCAATCGATAGCCATGGGAGTGGCCGGAACGAGCGTAGCATTTTCACCTAACCCATCGACATCTTTTGCCGGCAACACCAGATCTATTGCTTCCTGTGTTTGCGATTCGTCGGCAAGGGGCAACTGCACAATGATGCCGTGAACGCTTTCATCATCATTCAGCTGGCGAATCGTCGCTAGCAGCTCTTCATTTTTGGGCTCACACAGTACGACATCAACCGCTATATCATCGCCGTAGCGTTTTTTCATGCGCACATAGGTCGCGATAACGGGATCATTGCTTGTTTTGACAATCGCAAGCTTTGGTGCGATGTGATCGGCTTGACGAAGCGCCCTAACTTGACGCAGTTGGCGCTCTTTTACAAATTCAGCTAATTCGAGTCCAGATAATACTTTCACCTCTATAGTGTAGCATGAGAAGTGCCCTGTTTATTCGTACCACAACCTGTGCGAAATTATATAAAATCTGTAATGCGTATTGCGGCTTAAAGTGTCTTGGCTTTATCTGTGCGTTTTTGCATGACACATATGTAAAAAGTGTTTGCGACGATCGAGACTATCCAGACAAATACGATGAGAGCAGCAACTAGCAAAACAAAAGCAGTCTGCCAAGATCCGTCATTAATTACAAACGTATTGTCATTTGTAGAGCTGGAGAAATTCGAATAACCATACCCAGCAAACGATAAAAATGTCGTAGCGATGATATAAAGTAAAAACGTGTCTGAATATTTCACGCTGTGATTCGTCACGCCATCGAGCGCATGCGAGTAATGCCACATCCACCAATAATTAAGCCCCGGTATAATCAAAAACCACGTTGTCGGAACATAATTGGATCTGAGAACAGTGTTCAACTCTTTTCGGCACACTGCAGCCCAGCGGAAGAAGTAAAATCCAAGCGTGACAATCTGCAGTCCAATCAATTTGCGCGTACTATGTCCGTGTAGCATCGAAAAGGACTACGCCTGCGGAGGAGTTACTGGCGGTTGCGGTTCAGTTGGTGCAGCGGGTTGTGACGAAATAGTTGGTTGACTCCAATTATTTTGAGTTTGCTCAGGATTTGGAGATTGCTGAAACTGGGCGGGTTCCTGCGTATCTACTGTAGTCGCCACAGCTGGCTGTGTCGCGACGTATGGGTTAGCGCCAAACACAGCTGGGGATTGCGCTGCGTCAGTACCAATTTTATTGAAATCATTTTGGATGATAGCGCAGCCAACTGCTCCTAAGATGATGACTAACACGAATGTAAGTGTTGGGGATTGCTTACCGCCAGTCACCAATTCGACACCTTCAGAGTACTTCCAGAACCAATAATAACTGACAAATGGAATAACCAGCAGCCACGCTGTCGGGGTATTTGCGCCTTTTTTATTCATCTCATTCTTGGTTTTGACAAACCATACGAGGTTGTATATACCAAAGGTAATCAGTGGCAAAAAAAAGACGGCGAGTGGATTGCGTTGTTTCATATTATTTTTTATTTTCTTTCTATAGGTACCTTTTATTAACTACGCGAAGTATACCAGTGGCTTGGTGTAAACACAAGCACACTACGGATCTATAACTTTACCTTATGAATAATTACGATATACAAAATCTATACAGCAATCCGCGACGAATGATCATGACGGGTTTATAGTAAATTACCACTCAAAAGATCAAAATCTAGCCTGAACACAAAAATAAAAAACCGACCGGTAGCGAAAAGGTCGGTTTTTTATTTTGGAGGGCCAGCGGGGACTTGAACCCCGGACACCCTGCTTAAGAGGCAGGTGCTCTAACCAGCTGAGCTACTGGCCCAAAGTCAATCAAAACTATAACAAACAGAGGCGGATTTGTCCACCCCAACCCCAATTATTTAGAGCTCGTCTTTTTTGCTCGAGATAAACGCTGCCCATTGTCTGATTAGACGAAGGATTGTCTTGAGCGGCAATTCGATAAGCATATCAAGAGCTAGGGCGACGATATTGACCTTTGAATATTTATCACTCATAAAGCGACCGACGATAACAAATGGCATATACAAAAAGTCCCGTACCGTCGTGACGCCGTTTTGCTCACTATCGACTGCTTCGATTTCGCGGATCATTCGACTCAAGCGGAAACCAAGGAAGCTGGCGCCTGATAGGAATAAGAAGAATATTGATAGATGAAGTAGATCAAATCCGGCAAAATGCCACAAAAGGAATGCACTTCCGCCGAATACAATCATAAAAGCGATCGCATAAACAATATTGAAGCTAGCACCAAATGAGCGTGATGCGCGCCGGAGCTGTGGCGCATCGGATCCATACACAATCTCATCAATCTCTTCGATCAATCGTCTGGTATTGGCTGACCCAGGTAACATCAATGTCATTCGCAGTAATATCATGTAGAGCGGAGGAAAACCGAGATTGATAATCAGCGGTACAGCAGCGATAGCACCAAACATAAAATAGTCATACGGCACTTCGATAGCGAGGCCAATAAGAACTTTTGTGATGATTAGAAAGGCGACGCTCTTTAAGATGCCGCGATTAATACGCGTATTGATAGACTGATAATCTGTCAAAATCTGGGCTTCACAAAGAGACAAAAATTCATTTGGCTTAGTCAGTTTTGTCGCTACATCATTTTGCTCATCTATAACATGGCGAAGAACTCGTAGCGGTGCTCCGTGGCGATCGATGTAACGATACAATCTTTCAACTGTCGAGGATTTGAATAATGAATCGATTTTCTGATTTGTTGCGATAAAACTATCTAAACCGTCAGGAGTTTGTTGATAGCGACTAAGCAGACCAGTACGAACGACCGCAAGATCTGACTTGAGCAGTGCTCGATGTAAAGCAATATAGAGTGCGAGATCAAAATCATCTGGTTTAGTAGTAAAAAGACTGGAGATCTTCGGCGAGGACTGGTAATAATCATAAACAAATTGTACGTAAGCCCCGGCGAGCGCTGGATTATTTAGTTCCCAATCTATGCGCACCGCAAGTACTTCGATTGTCCATGTTTCGACTTGTTCGCGAGCAATAGCATGATCTTTGTTAAGTGCAATATATGCTGCATAATGTGATGCTGCTAGTTTGCTGATTACAGATACGGTGTGTTCGGTAACCGTATCATTTTCAATATATCCAGCAAGAGTCAATTCGATTGCTAGCTCTTCCCCGCTGTCGCGAATTTGTCTTTCATCACGAACTAAGAATAGTCGCCTGTAAAATCTGCGAATTGCACGCTGCAACAAGGTGTGCTCTTCGGCATATTCGGCTGCATTGCGTAGTTGCTCGTACGCAGCAGTAACCGCACCACCCGCACCGACAATATGAACTTTTTGAGCGTGAATGTGCTGTGTGTTTTTGGCTTGAAGCTGCTGCTGCGCATGAGCGAGTAGTTGTGTAAGTGATTGGCCGTTAGCGTTGAGGGATTTATCCATATTTATGTGGTGGTCTGCAGGTTTCACTGCATTATTTCACAAGTTTACACATATATACTATGTGTGTCTAGCTTTGTTATTATAGCACTCTACCACTGTTATTGCAACTAGATAATGCTTGTGCTACACTACGGCCAATGAGCAGATTACCAATTCCTGGAAAAGATGACGGTGCATGGGGTGACATCCTTAACGAATATTTAAATGTCGTTCACAATACTGACGGTACATTAAAAGACGGCACGGTCAGCATGACCACGCTTGACGCATCAACGCAAACTGCAATCTCGCAGTCTGGTACAGGTATCAAAATAGGTGGTGACATAGGTGGCACTGCGTCCAACCCACAAGTCATCGGTACGCATCTTTCTACTGCCCTTCCGGTCACTCAGGGTGGAACTGGTTCAGCAACAAAGAGTTTTGTTGATCTTTCTAGCGCCCAAACTATTGCTGGTGCGAAGACTTTTAGTACAGCACTAGCCGTACCGGGCGGCCAAGTTGTCCCAAGTGATTGGATTAATGTCAAAACATTTGGTGCAAAAGGAGACAATACAACCAATGACCTCGCGGCAATTCAAAATGCTATTAATGCATGTCCTGCAGGTGGTACTGTATATTTTCCTGCCGGACTATATGTCGTTGCAAATACCATTACGATACCTGCAAATATAACGCTTCGTGGTTCATCCGCTACACGCTGGCCCCAATATGGTGGCGTTCCTAGCTACCTAAAACCAAAGTTTGGCAGCTTCCTCGGTACCTCGCTACTATCTGCAACAGAAGTCGATGGCTGGCGGATTGTTGATATGAATTTATCGTCCGGAAGAGCTGTTGGACCAGCAAATGCACCGGTTGATGCATTGTATGTCACTGGTGGTGCTAAGGGCGTCCGATTGCAAAATGTACTCACGTACAATTTTTCTGGCTATGGTATTCACACCGACTCAACAAGCAATGGTTGGCCTGGAGGCTGGGAAGTTTCAAACCTCAATATGCACGCAAATGCGCTTGGAGGCTGGCGCTCAGACAATTCCGCCACGCAAACCTACGCTTTTTCTGACGCAGTGATCGAGAATTCCGAAGCTGGCGCAAATAATGGCGATGGATGGCACTGGAATGGGCTAGCTGCAGTTGACTTTATAAGTCTTCGATCAACGTGGAATGTCGGGTATGGCTTTTATGTATCCGGTCAATCAAGCAATGTAGGTTTTACCGAATGTCAAACGGATCGCAGCAACAAAGACGGTTGGTATTTAAATGTCACTGATGGCGCCGGCACCACTGCCCCATCTCCACACGTTGTCTTGCTCAATGGCTGCCATGCCTCACGTGATGGTCGAAATAGTAATAACGGTCAAGCTGGCTACGCAGGTGTGCGCATTGTCGGCAATTCACTTTCAGATCTTCATATGCCAGTGGTCATCAATGGATTTCAGAGTCATGTATCGGCTGATGATCAGCCAGGCGGCCAAAATTCTCCAGATTACGGTATATACGCTACAAAAGCACGTAAAGTTATCGTGAACGGAGCCATTCTCAATGCCACCGTTGCGCCAACATTTGACGACTCCAGCTCTATCGTCGATGCCGGTGCGAATATGTACAACCTCGTTAACTTTTCGACTGGACTTGTTACCTACAATACGACACCGCCGGTTTCTAATCGGGCTATTTTGAACGGTTCACAGTTGCAAGTAGCAGATACCACGTCAGCACCAACAAACGCTCGAGATGAACTCGTGCAAATTCGCCGCGTCAGCGATCATGTCGGATTACTGGTGCGCAACTCGACTCCTGCAGGTAACGCAAATGCAGCCGTGCTTATAGACGGATCAACTACAGCCTCACAAGGCTTAGGTATTCGTCTGATTACGGACACGAATCATCGTTTTCTAGCTCGCACAGGTGGCACACTTGAGTGGGGAGATGGAACGGCATCTCGCGATGTGACGCTTGGTCGAACCGCGGCTGGTACATTGACACTAAATAATGCGGGAGCAGCCACGACATCGGTGCTTGATTTACCCGGAAGTCTCCAAATTGGCCAATACACTGTCGACTTGGGTGGTGGCTCTGGAGTTGTATCAATTGCAAATGCTTCAACTGTTCCATCTTCTAACCCAGTTAATGGTGGTATTTTGTACGCAGCAGGTAACTTACCTATGTGGCGAGATGCAAGCGGCACAGTATATAATCTTACTGCAGCCACGGGCAACAGTTCTCCAACCGTACCATTACCTGAAGATTACAACTACCGTGTGTGGACCTACGATCCGATGATTGCCGCAAATGCCACAACGCCTACTTCAGGTGTCCTTTACCTTCAACGTGTGACGGTACGTGCCTCACAAACTGTCTCGAAAATCATGTACGGGGTCGTATCGGTCACCGGAATGTCATTGACCGCTGGGCAAAACTTTGTCGGCATATACGACAACAATGGGACACTCGTTGGGTCGAGTGCTGATATTTCATCAGCTATTACTGCCGGTGGTGAATTGATTTTCAACCTATCGAGCGCAACAACACTGTCACAAAATAGCTTTTATTGGATTGGTATATTACTAAACGGAACCCCGCCAACAATCGCACGTGGAGCAGCACAGGTTAACAACTTCGGCAGCTCCCAGTTAACAGGAGCAACGAGACGATTTGGTGCGTTTGGAACTGGCTTAACGTCGTTACCAGGTACTATTACTCCGGCAAGTATCATATCAGTAACAACAAATACTTACTGGTCTGCAGCGTCGTAGTTGACCAAAGAAAATAAGCTAGCAAATGCTAGCTTATTTTCTTTGGTACACCCGGCAAGATTCGAACTTGCGACACCTGGTTCCGAAGACCAGTGCTCTAATCCGCTGAGCTACGGGTGCGTATAATATGTAGTATACACTGTTTTAATAGATAGAGTATACTAGTCACACAAGATGAATGTTCACTCAGATATCCCTCTCAAACCGTACCTAACCATGCAGCTTGGTGGTAAAGCACGATTTATTGCCGATGCGCATAGTTCAGACGAAGTCATATCCTTGGTTAAGCACGCTGCTTCACTACAAATCCCCTTTTTCGTTCTCGGTGGAGGTAGTAATACGCTTGCGACTGACGATGGCTACAACGGACTTGTCATCCGCATGCAACAAAAAGGTATATCTAACATTGAAGAAACGTCAGATTGGACCGTTATCAAAGCACTCGCTGGGGAGCTATGGGATGATCTCGTCAAACTCAGTGTTGAGAAGCACTTAACTGGTATGGAAGCGCTCTCGGCTATTCCAGGTACTGTTGGAGCTGCTCCGGTACAAAATATTGGCGCCTACGGTCAGGACTTAGCGGATACGTTCCTCGAGCTTGAAGCCTACGACAGCAAGCTAGACACAATCGTCACTCTCACTGCAGACGATTGTCAGTTCTCGTATCGTGATAGTATATTTCGTGGCAGTGAAATGGGCCGATACGTTATTCTTTCCGTCACATTCAAGCTCTACAAACTTGCGCCGCGACCACCATTTTATAAAGCCGTACAAGAGTATTTTGATACCCATAATGTCACCCTCTATACACCTGAGAATATCCGCAGCGCAGTTATAGCAATCCGTACTGATAAGCTTCCTGATCCAAAAATCCAACCAAATACCGGATCTTTTTTCAAAAATGCAATTATAGAACGATGGCAGCTTGTTGAATTACAGAAAACCTATCCTGACATACCGAATTATGATTTAGGTGATGATCTTTTCAAGATACCGACTGGTTGGCTCATCGAACAAACAGGCTATAAAGGAAAGCTGCTTCATGGCATACGAGTCAATAGTAAAAATGCGCTGGTGCTCATAAATGAATCGGCATCGAGTTACGATGATTTGGTATTGGCTCGAGATGAAATTGCTGCAAACGTACGTGACACATTTCGAATTTCGATAGAACAAGAACCCTTAGAACTCCGCTAGTACTTGCTATCAATCCCGCTTATCCTTACAATAACGTATATAAGAGGATTAGGGTGCGAATACATACAACCAAAAGTCGAGGGTTTACTCTCATAGAATTGCTCACCGTCATTGTCGTCATGTCGATATTACTCAGTGGCGGCTGGGTTGTAGGTAATAGTTACTTTGCCTATATCGATAGCTCGAGAGACACTGAGCGATCAGCAGACGTCAACTCTTTAGCGCAACAATTTGAAGCTTATTATCGGGACAAGGCCTACATTGCCGGTGCGACGTACCCGACAACAACTCAAGTGTCGTCATCACTTACGTCCTTGATTTCTTCAAATGCACTTGATGCGACTAAAGCACCTGGGGCAACCGCTTCAAGTGTCGTCGTTGCAACATCGACTTCCACAACATCTCCTGGACCAAACAGCGGTTCGCCTACAATCAGTGAATACGTTTATCAGCCATTTTCAGCGACAGGAAGTTTGTGCACGTCATCAAATCCGCCGTGCGTACGATTTGTATTTTATTACCGAGACGAACAAACTAACACATTAAACGCAGTTTCAAGCGTGAGGCAACAATGAGCAATAACCAACAAGGTTTTACTTTAATCGAGATACTCACTACTATTGTAGTTGCTTTAATTTTCCTCTTGAGCGCATTCCAACTTACCGGTTCTATCCAGCAGCTTGCCATCACTGGCAATCAAACGAACGTGGCGGATCTGCTCGCCTACTCGAACATGCGCCAGTACGCGAACAGTCAGAGCCCGAATGAGTGGTTTAACTGTGATGCTTACGTACCCGGAACTCCTGTTGTATTAATCAATAAATCAGGTAGCTCTCCTAATTTGCCCAACCCAGTAGTACAGCATGTTGAAGTTACTGCACCATACGGCTGTAGTGGCGCAAGCGCTGGGTTACCGTTACGTATTGAATCATATGTCCAGTACGGTACTGGAACAAAAAGGATAACGCATGCAACGTATGTATCATTTTAATAATAAATCAGTCGGTTTTACGTTAGTAGAGCTGCTCATCGTAATGACAATATTACCCTTGCTTGTTGCTGGCTTCATATTTGTGATCTTTACGACTCTCGACAATACCAGACGAAGTAATTTTCAATTTAGCCTGACCAGTCAAGCGCAAGATGCCGCGTATACGATCGAGCGTGATGTACGATTAAGTCGTTCATATGAAACAACTATCACTACTCCATTTAGTGATGCCTACGGTCAAACTAGTAATGGAGCTACTTGGACATACAACGGTGCATCCAATTCAGCTAATTCTCGTGCTCTCATATTAGCCGTTCCAGCAACTACGTCAGCGAGTTTATCGGGAGACCGTGGCCCGGTGTACACCAATCAATCTGTTATAGATGGCAAATATAACTGTACAGATCAAATTGCATACAATGCCGTATTAACAAACCGGGTTATTTATTTTGTTCGCAATAGTACGCTATATCGGCGAATATTAACAGACAGGACGACACCCACCTGTAGTGCAACGGTTCGCTATCAGCAACAATCATGCCCGCCCGAGCTCCGTTCTTCCTGGGACACGGGTGTATGCAAAACTGCCGATGAAGCAATAGCTACAAATATAAATGTCTTCAGGGTCGATTATTTTGAACAACGGGCAGTAGCACCGCTCAGTGGCCAATATGTCTCTGGTGATCCAGCTGTACTTGATCAGGCAGATGACGTTGCAATAACTGTTGGCACTACGCGGCAATTTGCCGGTCAACCACTCTCGGCGCTGGTGACACTGCGAATTACTAAGGCTAATGAGGTAATCCAATAATGTTAAACGATTCCAAGCAAAATGGCTTTGCATTAGTAGTTGTCCTTATCATGTCGACAGCTTTGATAGTGCTTGCACTCTCTTTATTGCAAACAGTGGACATAGTCAGAACAAATAATATGTCTAGATATTATGCAAAATTAGCAGAGGACGCATCTGAGGCCGGAACAGCTTATGCCAAAGGATGCATTGAAGCGAACGGCCGAACTCAGTCGTGGACAGGTACGCTTGCTCCTGATAAAACATGCGCTGGCACTGCTGGTACAACGAGTCAATATGTATTAAATACCAGCACAGTCCAAACTACATTCACCGTCGGTAACCTGGAACAAGCTAACGCTAACAGCGTTATTATCGCAGCAACAGGCATATCCCAAGTTAAAATCAAAGGCACTGCTACAGTAATAAAAACTTACACGCAGACAACGAAGAGGAAAATAGTTTGGGACCCAGATCTAACTAGTCAGCAATCGAGTAGCGGAACAACACGAACCTGTGGTATTTTGGGCGGGAACGTCTATTGTTGGGGGACGAATACATACGGTCAGCTTGGCAATAACACCCAGACTGATAGCCCTACACCTGTTAAGTTATACAGAGATCCAACAGTATTAGGGACTAAAAAGATTTTAAATATAGTATCAGGCTCATATTTTAACTGTGTGATAGCTTCTGATAATGCAGTCTATTGCTGGGGAAAGAATGAATCATATCAGCTAGGAAATACTGGCAGTGATAGTATGGTACCAATTCTAGTACCTGGTTTGGCAGGCAAAGTCGTAACTGGGCTAGGTGCCTCAAGTTCCTCAGTATGTGCACTCATTACCAACGGTGATGTGTATTGTTGGGGTGCGAATCAAAAGGGACAACTGGGTGCCGGTCTCGGTACGAGTAAAGTAGCTGTACCTACACTGGTAGCTGGGCCATCTCTCTCGGCCAGCTCTGGAAGTATATTAGCAGGTAAATCCATCATCAAAATAACGAACAATGGCACCTTCAACGATTCATTTTGTGCAATTGATAGCACATATAAAGCTTATTGTTGGGGCGCGAATGCGCAGGGTGAGCTTGGAATAGGCACCACTGGAGGTAACTCAAATACGCCAAAAGCAGTAATTACAACCAGTGCATTATCCGGGAAAAAAATAATAGATATTCAGAGTGATGGAAATGATGTTCTGTCAGATGTCGGTACAACCGGTGATCTTGCATACGGTGATTCACATACTTGTGTTGTTGCATATACTACTACTCCTAATGACGCTAAAGCATACTGCTGGGGATCAAACCGTATTGGAAACTTAGGAAATAATGGCGTAATTGGAAAAGCTAGCAATACGTTTCCCGCTTGGATATACAATACACCTCAAGCTGTAGATACTACAGGAGTACTGAGCGGCAAAACAATTACCAGTGTCGCTACTGGTGACGCCGGGAGCTGTGTAACAGCATATCCTACCGGAGGTTCAGCAAATGAGCAGCGAGCATACTGCTGGGGACCAAACTATGCAGTAGGAAACGGGGGTCCACGTTCTAGCGTGCCAGTACAAGTCGATGATGGTAACGGAATATTTTTGAACAATAAAATTGACAATCTCGTTGGAGGCGCAGATCGATTTTGCGCGCGTGCTATTCAAACTGCATATTGTTGGGGGGCAAATGCAAAAGGTCAAATTGGAACTGGGCTTACTACACCTAGTACCGTAAGACAGCCAGCCGAAGCATTATTTTTACGTCCGTTAAACAATGAATTCATCTATTAAACATCATTCATAAAATGCTTGTGCTTATAAAATTCATATAGTATGATACGTTCATAAGCATCATTTAAATTAGGGGGCATTTCAATGCTAAAGAATACTAAAATTAAACAGAGCGGCTTCACATTGGTGGAACTCCTTATCGTAATCGTCGTTATTGCGATCCTGGCTGCCATCACAATCGTTGCCTACAACGGTATCCAAAACCGTGCGAAAACCAGTGCTGGGCAAACTCTTGCCAACAGCATCCAGAAGAAAGCGCAAGCATATAATACGATTCAGTCAGTATATCCAACATGGTCAGAATTAAAGAACAACTATGACGCTGGTACAACGGTTGCTTCAACAACTACTTCAGAAGCTAAACTTGATGACGCAACATCTCTTACTGCATCTGCTACCACTGCATTGACATCTTCAAATGCAAATGGTGGAAAAACTGTTCAATATGGTGCATGTGCTGCGACAGGTGCAGTAGGCGCTCGAATTGTTTACTGGGATTACACCAAAACAAGTGGACAAGCAACAACTATAAACCTCGGTGACACGACTACTTGTACTACATTTAACTAGCCAAGCACAGAAAAACAGGCGTACATTATCTGGCGCCTGTTTTCTATTGTGCTTAAGCTAAGCTTATAGTAAGCTTCTATACATACAGCTAAACATGATTACACTAGGGGGCTAAATAATTAATGTTCACGATAACTAAAATTAAACAGAGCGGCTTCACCTTGGTAGAGCTTCTTATCGTGATTGTAGTTATCGCGATCTTGGCGGCCATCACAATCGTTGCCTACAACGGTATTCAAAACCGTGCGAAAACCAGTGCGGGCCAGAGCTTAGCCAACAGCGTACAGAAGAAAGCACAAGCGTATAATACGATACATTCTGCATACCCAACCAACGCGGAACTGAAAAATAATTACCTTCCGGGCACCACTACTGTCTCTACTATATCGCCTGAATCTAAACTGGACGACAGCAACTCTATCACTGCCACTACATTAACCCAAACACTCGCAAGCGGAGGTAAAGTAGTACAGTACGGTGCATGTAGTGCTTCTTCGGCAATTGGAGCGAAGATCATATACTGGGATTTTACAAAGACTGCTAGCCAAGCAACGACAGTCACGTTAGGTGACACTTCGTCTTGTGCCACGCTTAATTAGAGCTTGTACTAAGAAATTAGTAATAAGACGCTTTCGAATGAAGGCGTCTTATTTTTTTCTAGCCTACCTATAACTTTATTTAGTACGGCAAAGGGAAATTGAGTAAGAACTTCTTTACTTGATCACGCAATACTGATAGCTGCTGTGAATCCTCGCGGCTGTCGATAGCTTGCTTCATCCAATCAGCGATCTGTGCCATATGAACCTCTGTCAAACCGCGAGTCGTGAGTGCCGGTGTTCCAAGCCGTATGCCACTCGGTCGAAATGGCGGATTAGTATCATCAGGTACACTATTCTTGTTGAGTGTTAGTCCAATTTTATCGAGAGCTTCTTCGGCTACTTTCCCATCAATCCCGAAACTCTTCTGTACGTCAGCAAGAATGAGGTGATTGCTTGTGCCATTTGTAACAAGCTTGAAATCTCGCTTCATCATCTCGTCGGCTAATGCTCGTGCATTCAATAAAATTTGTTCACCATATTGCTTAAATTCTGGCTGTAGCGCTTCACCAAAAGCAACCGCTTTTGCTGCGATTGAGTGCATGTGCGGCCCACCTTGCATACCGGGGAAAATAGCGCGGTCAACAAGTGTAGGAATATTTTCGATGGTCTTTTCTGGTGCGCGCAGCGGTGAGCTCACAATACCCTTTGTCAAAATTAATCCGCCACGTGGACCACGAAGTGTTTTGTGCGTTGTCGTCGTAATGACATGAAAGCCATAGTCAAATGGATTTTTTGACACACCAGCGGCGATCAGTCCAGCAATATGCGCCATGTCAGCCATCAAAAGTGCGCCAACTTCATTACCTATAGCTGCAAATTTTTCATAATCGAGATCACGCGGATACCCGGAAAAACCTGCTAAGACTATCTTTGGTTTGTGCTCCAGAGCCAACTCGCGAATATGTTCATAATCGATCTCACCTGTTTCGATGTCTTTCATTTTGTATGGCACAAAATTGTAGAGTTTCGCTGAGCGTGTCATTGGATTGCCGTGGGTCAAGTGCCCGCCATGTGACAGATCCATTGCAAGTACTGTATCTCCAGGTTCGAGCCAGGCGCTATAGACGGCTTCATTAGCTGGCGCTCCAGAATGCGGCTGGACGTTCGCGTGATCTGCCTTAAATAGTTGCTTTGCCCGCTCAATGGCGAGCGTTTCAAGCGGATCCGTAAAATCTTGGCCACCGTAGTAGCGCTTACCTGGATAGCCTTCAGAGTACTTATTGGTAAAGACACTCCCTAGTGCGGTTAGGACATCTCTCGAAACATAATTTTCACTCGGAATAAGCTCTAGGCCGTCTTGCTGGCGTTGTATTTCGCCGGTAATGAGCTGCCATACTGCATCATCATTCATACTATTTGTCCCCTCTAAAAGAATTATTTCTCGTCTGTATATTTTAATGATGAGAAGTGTAATTAAATCATACATAAAGTATAACATGATAAATTGTTGACATACAATATCTCGTATGTGATATAATTATTGTATGAATGAGCTTGACTACAAACAACGCATTGGGTTACTAATACAGGAAAATCGTCAAGCAAAAGGCATGACGCAAAAAGAGCTAGCTGAAAAAATTAACACTTCTCAAAGTGCTATAAACAGAATTGAAAAAGGTGGCCAAAACCTCAGCGTTGAGATGCTTGGCCGAATTAGCGAGGTTCTTTCAAGCAATATCATCACACTCAACAGCAGTGGTAAAACCAATTTCAGAATTCACGGTGGTCACGAACTGCATGGTTCTATAGAACTCAAGACTAGCAAAAATGCCGCAGTTGCTTTGCTGTGTGCAAGTCTTCTCAATAAAGGTAAAACAACGCTGCGACGCGTCGCCCGTATTGAAGAAGTCAATCGCATCATAGAAGTGCTCAATAGTATCGGCGTAAAGACAAAATGGTTACCTGGCAACGATCTTGAGATCACACCACCAGCCAAACTACAGTTGGACAAAATGGACATTGAGGCTGCCAAAAAAACCCGTACGGTAATTATGTTCCTTGGCCCGTTGCTTCATCAATATGATGATTTTAAACTGCCTTTTGCCGGTGGCTGCAATCTTGGTACTCGAACTGTTGAACCACACATGGTGGGCTTAGCGCCGTTTGGTCTCGTAGTTGAGGCTAGTCCTGGCACCGACTATTACCACGCTACGACGAGGCAAACGAGTCCAACAAAGAGTATTCTCCTTACCGAGCGTGGTGATACCGTCACCGAAAACGTCATCATGGCTGCTGCGCTCCACGATGGTGAAGTGGTTATTCGCAATGCCAGTCCAAATTATATGGTGCAAGACTTGTGCTTCTTTCTCGAAAAGCTTGGCGTGAAAATAGATGGCATCGGAACAACAATCCTAACCATTCGCGGCAAGCGCACTATCAATAAAATTGTTGAGTACTCGCCAAGTGAAGATCCTATTGAAGCTATGAGTTTCATTGCGGCAGCTGTCGTCACGCATTCAGATCTCACGATCACCCGCGTACCAATTGAGTTTGTTGAATTAGAATTGGCGATACTCGAAGGAATGGGATTGCAGTATACGCTCTCAGACGAATACCTTGCTCGCAATGAACGAACGCGACTTGTCGACGTCCATCTCGAAAAGTCTAAGCTCATCGCCGCCAAAGACAAACTCCACAGTATGCCATTTCCGGGAGTTAATATGGACAATCTTCCGTTCCTAGGGCTCATTGCCACTGTCGCCAAAGGTCGATCCTTAGTGCATGATTGGAGCTATGAAAATAGAGCAATCTACTTCACAGAACTTACCAAGCTTAATGCGAATATTGAGATGGTCGATCCGCATCGTGTCTATATCACTGGTCCTACAAAATGGAAGCCAGCCGATATCATTGCCCCACCTGCACTTCGTCCTTCGGTGGTAGTACTGCTGGCAATGCTAGCGGCACCAGGTCAATCAATTCTGCGTGATATCTATTCGATCAATAGAGGCTATGAGGACTTTGCAAACCGGCTCAATAGCATCGGTGCGAACATCGAAACAATTCGCGATCTCTAGCATTTACCCTAGTATCTTGCTATAATCCTACATTGTACGGCGAATGTAGCTCAGTTGGTTAGAGCGCCGGGTTGTGGCTCCGGAGGCCGTGGGTTCAATTCCCATCGTTCGCCCCAAATAAAATTGCATGACCTTTCAAGAGTCATGTAATTTTATTTTGTACACAGCGTAATTAAAACCACCGGCGACAGCTTCAGCTGCCAAGACCCGTTCTCGACTTATCTACGTCGGATATTCCCTTCTCATCTGTATCCTGGTATAATCATCCAAGTACGCGGGCGTCGTATAATGGCTAATATGTCTGCCTTCCAAGCAAACGATGAGAGTTCGATTCTCTCCGCCCGCACCATAGAAAATAGAGATCCAACGCGATCTCTATTTTCTTTAGTATATAGTGAAGTGATTAGAGCTCATATTGCGAGCAAAGCAAGCATTCGTAATCTCACTAGTTCGAAGTTACTCCTGATTAGAAATCATATGCTACATGGACTTCTGATATAATAACCACGGTATGCCCCGGTAGCTCAGCTGGATAGAGCAGAGGACTTCTAAGCCTAAGGTCGCAGGTTCGAACCCCGCCCGGGGTACCAATAAAATCACCCGCCGAATGGTGGGTTATTTTATTGGTTATATTGTACGAGGGATATCGAACCGTCTCGAGGTTCGGTCGTTAGTCTCGTGCCCGAATCTATTCGGCGCATATATTTACATGCTCGACCCAGCTCGGGTACTGTCTTAAAATGCAGTATTGTTATAGTATTCTAATGCGCATGATTAATGATTGCTATTAGTGAAGTTCATAAGATACTTTTGTATCTCTTATCATTGTTAGGATTAATATCAACTAATGTATTTGTTACTATAAATCAATGTCTAATAAATATATTCAGCGGGAAAATGGTGCATTCATACCTTCGACCGCAGAACTTTTCGTCATATCGGCGAAAGAGTCACAACGGCTATCAGTTAATTACGATTTTGTCCGTAAAAATAGTGACATTTTTGGTGTTCATCGAGATATATCAGCATTAGCGAGTAGTGATGACAGCTGGATCGACACTTACCCGTCACTATCGCTAGAGGACTTAGTACTTGCCATCGATAAAAATCATCGTGACATAGCTGGCTACATTAAACGCAGTGAGAGCAACGAGCAGATCCAACGAGCAATATACAATGCATTGATTCCGTATACGGCTACCGATTCAACCACAGATGCGATCTTTGTCTTTGGGGCTGCGTCAAACGCACGCATCGAGAGAGCTGTTGAATTATACAAATGCGGTACAGCAACCAAAATATTATTATTAGTGGCAAAGGCCCTCGTTACAAAGATACTGAGCAGACTGAAGCACGGAGGATGGCCAACTATGGCGTCGAAAATGGTGTACATATAGATGACATTATTCTAGAGGAGAATTCGGTCACTTTACCAGATAACGTGAAACGAACGATTGATTTATTGGAAATGATGCGTTGGCATCCGCGTTCACTGACGATTGTAGCCACCGATTTCGTACTCACACGAGCACGGTTTGAATGGTACAAATTTTGCCCATGGGACATAGCCATTACGCCTATCGCTGCTCGCCCTCAATCACCGTACTTAAATACGAAGAACTGGAGTAAGGATGAAACAGCGATTGCACTGGTACTGAATGAATACGCAAAAATCATCATCGAATCGAAGATGGATTTAATCAAAAGAGAAAACTAGTAAATGACCTATCTGCTACTCATCTAAAGGTCGCATAGTATACTAAACATAGTGAACAGTACGACTTTTATGAATCAAATGAAAACCATGTGGGCCGAGCTTGATGGGCTGTTTACGGATAAAGAGGCGTGGGATTTATTTCGACTTGCGGCATTCGTAGAGACTGTAACATGGACACTATTGATCATAGGAATACTCTTCAAAAAATTCCTATTACCCGGCTATGAGTTTGTTCTGCCAATCGCTGGTTCGCTGCATGGTGTTTGCTTTCTCGCTTACATCGTCATCGTGTTTTTCGTACACAGGAGTCTTAAATGGAGTATCCGTCGACTGATCGTCGCCGAGGCAGTAAGCAACGTGCCGTACGGCGCAATGCTTTTTGAAATATGGGTCGCAAAAAAACGCTGACTAGAACACAAACGATAAATCAGCGTATGTTATGCAGCACGGCCAGAAGCAATGTCATTTGCCTCGGCTGTTGTTGCGTAGTTTTGCGCAACTTGGCTAGCTGAAATATGAACGACGCCACCAGCAGCAACGGCACCAGCCAAAATAGCTTTGGCAACGTTGTTTTCGATCACACGTTGTATGACGCGTCGCATCGGCCGAGCACCAAGACGCGGGTCATACCCTTTGTCAACAAGAAGTAACTTTGCCTCTTGTTCGACTTCGACGGTAATTTTTTGCAGCGCCAGTGTTTTATTGACACCTGCAATCATGAGATCAACAACTTTCAGGAGGTCTGCTTTCGTCAGCGGCGTAAACATGACCATCTCGTCGAAACGATTGAGAAACTCCGGACGAAATTGGCCCGTTTCGATTAGCTCATTGGTAAATTGTTCTTCAAACTGGGCTACATCATAGCCACGCTGTATATACTCACGAATGCGATCGGCTCCAGCATTGCTTGTCGCGATCACAATGGCATCGAGGAAGCTCACCTCACGATTATTGATATCACGTAAGATCCCTTCGTCGAGTAACTGTAGCAACGTCGTCAAAACACTCGGGTGGGCTTTTTCGATCTCATCAAGTAACACGACGCTATAAGGCTTTTTCATGACCTGAGCCGTGAGACTACTTGGGTCATTTGAACCGTCAGCGATCAAACGAGTCACGTCTTCACTACGCACATATTCATTGAGATCCAGTCGAATGATACGATCTTCACCGCCAAAATAAACGTCAGCAAGCGCCTTCGCAAGTTCTGTTTTACCGACACCAGTGGGGCCAAGAAACAAAAAAGTACCTATGGGGCGATTTTCATTGCGCACGCCTGCCCTCGCTCGACGTAAGGCATCACTCACAACACTGACTGCCCTCGTTTGATTGATCATGCGTTTATGAATAAGGTCTTCAAGCTGCAATAATTTTGCTCGTTCACCGACTTCTGAAACAACACTCACTTTAATATCCATCGTTTGCTCTATCGCCTGCTGCACCGAGTTGATAGTGACGAGACCATTTTCAGCATAACTCGATGACGATTCGAGTAGTTTGAGGGCTTGACCTGGCATAGAAACATCGTGGACATAGCGCATACTGAGCCTATAGGCCTCTTTTAGTGCTTGGTACGTAAACGTGACGTGATGACGAAATTCGATACTGATCAGCTGATCTTGCATGACCTGTAATGTTTCTTGCTCACTCGCTGGTGAAATAGAGACACGGTTTAGCGCATTTGCTATTGCTGCACTGCGAGCGGTGATTTGGAGGAATCGCTGCTCATCCATTGCGAGAATTATCCGTAGTCTTCCCGCCTCAAGGATCGGAAGCAGCACAGTAGAGATATCTACTGCGCCGATACCATCTTCAAAAAATACTTGTGCATTATCAAGGCAGAGGATAATGTTTTTTGCCGCGTACGCCTCGCCAAATATACGCATGATTAGCTGTTCCAACTCTCCTCGTCCAGGAGCTGCAGAGATCAGCGCCGAAGCATCAAGCATTACGACTTGATGAAATTTGAGGTCTTGGGGTACAGATGATGATCCATCCATGATCGCTTCTGCAAATGCCTGGACCAACGTTGTTTTCCCTACGCCAGTTGGACCTATCAGCGCGACATTTTGACGTCCACCACGACTAAATGTAGCTATCATTTGGTCGAGTGCCTTCGCATGAGCATCTGTTTCAACGACAAATAAGCTACCACCAACATGCTGACTAATATTTTGACCAAAGCGTCCAAGTAAAGGAGTATAACCAAATGACCAATCCCGTGCTATACCACCACTTTTTCGTACTGAAGACTGTGAATCTATCAAGTAGTGCAACCGATAGCGCCACCGTATACCGGCAATAATGTCACTCTCGTCTATGTGCAGGTGAGCCAGCAGTGCGTCGTGGTTCGGTAGTGCTCGTACGATAGCTGCGACGATTTCGAGTGTTCCAAATTGTGAGCGGCCTAATTCTTGACTGATTGCATAGGCCGCACCAAGCAGGTCTAGACCACCCTCTTTTTCATCACTAGCTATTTGTTTTATAAAATTACCTGTCAGTCCAAATCGTGCTCCTAAAAAGTAACTGTCGTTTGTTTCAGAGATCAGCTCGGCGATTTCTATCGGCGAAGGTTGCTCGCTAATTGTGCCAAGCAAGTCGGCTTCAAGTACATCATCGAGCGAGTGTGGGTTTCTTGATGGCGCGAGATGGAGTAATTCGCCGTTATACCACAACACTACCATTTCAGGCGCCACAAAAAGACTGGCGACAAACCACCCTACGGAAAGCCCAGCAGAAACCAGCAGTATACCACTGACAAACAGTATACATCCGACAACGATGCATGCTAATCGAATCTTTTTTGTGACTCTGTAGCGAATGCGAGCCTTTTGTGTACGAGGATGGCGATGGTCGATAGTTATATCCACGTTGGTGTCCAACCTATCGCCATCATGACAATACCAGCAAGCGGCAGTATGGGAATACATAACCAACAAACTATTGAGATCATGCCTACTAACGATATTCCAACCAGAGCCAGACATCCGACAATAACGAGTAATAGGCGCATTACTGCACCAATACATCGCGATACCGTTCTATCTACAAAAGCTTGCCATTTTACCGATAACGAACCGCCAACTTGACCAGCCGATATTTGTCGAAACGGTGAAAATAATGACATAATCAATGTATCAATCGAAAAATAGTCATAAATACGTTCAATATGACGTCTTGCCGCTGTAAAGCGCTGCTTCCATCCATCGGTGTACCACCACCCCAATAAGCCGACTACAAACATGCTTTCATTGTACCTTACGCATACCTCTAGTGGCTATAGTGTAGAATCATTTGTCGTAGCTGAGTTATACTAGAGTTAATGCATCCTATTCTGACAATCTCTCTCGGAAAAATAGTAAAACGCCTCGCGCAAGTTCGCGGTGGAGGGTCTGCGCTTCCTGGACTGATTATCGAGCAAATCGATCCTGATTTTTTGGCGCGTACGTTGGCACAGCTACCGAAGGGTGTTGTCGTTGTAAGCGGCACAAATGGTAAAACAACTACTACAAAGATGGTTGTTGAGCTCCTTGAGAGTCAGGGCATGAAGGTTTTTACCAATCGTACTGGTAGCAATTTTACGCGAGGTGTGTCATCAGCTTTACTTGGTGAGATTACTCGTGCCGGTACACTCTCTGCTGATATAGCAGTACTAGAATTAGATGAAGCACACGCTGTACATTTTGTACAAGCAATACAACCGCGCTATAGTTTGCTGCTCAATGTACTCCGTGATCAGCTTGATCGATTTGGAGAAATTGATGCGACGGCACAGTTACTTCACAAAGTCGCCGATGCGACGACACAAGCAGTGATCATAAATCGTGAAGATCCGCGTCTTCTTGCCGTATCAAAAACTTTGCCAACAGAAAAAGTTGTTTACTTTGGCCTATCGGCAACTGCGCGTAAGAACTTTCCTTCAGACGATGACATGCGCGGTACTACCACGCAGCATACTAAAAACCATTTGCCAAAAGCAGTCGTGACACTTGAAACTATTGATGGAACAACTGGCACATTTACACTCGGAAATGAGCATATAAAAGCACAGTTAAAGATCGATGGAATTTACAATGTCTATAACGCAGCTGCAGCACTTGCGTTAGTCGTGAGCATCGTGCCTAAGCTTGATCGCAGGGCACTACTGAACTGCCTTTCAACGATAACGCCAGCATTTGGAAGAGGTGAAATAATAAACGTTGGCGGGAAGCCGCTCGAACTTGTGCTCGTCAAAAATCCAGCAGGTTTTCGGTTAGGCTTGCAATCATTTGAGCCATCAGGTTACGCTACAATGATCGCAGTAAACGATAACTATGCAGATGGCCGTGACATGAGCTGGCTGTGGGACGTAGATTTTACAAGTCTCAAACACGAGGGTGTCGCAAACGTGACTGGCATTCGGGCGTATGACATGGCGCTGCGCTTACAGTATGACGAAATTTTATTTTCAGATGTCACAGTAGACATTACCACGTCACTCAAGCATTTTAT
>CAYLKD010000009.1:0-39824 GCA_964384345.1 uncultured Candidatus Saccharibacteria bacterium
ATCGCTAATTGCAAACACGAGTGTAATATGCGGTTTTATCACACAGAAATATCGCTCGTCATTCTTTTCGCGATAATTCTGTAACCAATTAAAGTCAGTCTCATTGAGTTCTGGGTATGCAATTACAATATATGCCATGCATTAATTTTAGCAGATTGAGATATTCTACTATTCCATCAACAAATAGAATAAAAGTTCATTTTTCCTATTGATACTATTGCTTTAGCTATAGTATACTATACCTATAGCAATAGATAACAGATGAGGGTATTCATGTTATTAACGAGTGACAGTCTAGCGGCTCAGTCAATCACAGTAGAATCAGTTACTAATCGGATTGAAGCGCTACGAACTATACTCGTCAAACAACAGTCTCGCGATGTCAGTCGCGATGAGGCACGAGAAATCGGCGCATCCCTCATTGAGTTATACCAGGTATTATCTGAAGAGATTCCTAATGACTCCGAAAACTAAAGCTGTCATCTTGGCGCGGGTATCGAGTAAATCCCAAGAAGACGAAGGCTATTCACTCGATTCGCAGGTTAAACTCCTTCATTCATATTGTGATAATAAGAATCTATTTGCAGTAATGACGTTCAAGATTACCGAGTCAGCCTCAAAGTCTTCACAGCGCCGGACATTCAATGAAGCAATAAAGTACATTGAAGACCATAAGATCAAACACCTCATTATCGAAAAGGTTGATCGCCATGTCAGAAACTTACATGACGCAGTGACAACGCACGATTGGCTGATGGCCGATGAAGAACGTCATGTTCACTTCGTCAAAGACTCACTCGTTATGCATAAAAACTCACGGTCTCAGGAATGGCTCAACTGGGGTATACGAGTGGTCATGTCCAAGAATTACATAGATAATCTGCGCGAAGAAGCCATGAAAGGCTGGACTGAAAAGTTGGCGCAGGGCTGGTTACCCGCTTCACCTCCTCCAGGGTATGTAACCATCACTGAAGATGGTAAACGTATTCATGTGCCAAACACCACTACAAGCAAACTCATGCTCAAAGTATTTCGATTTTATTTACAACCGGGTGAGTCGCTCGACTCTACGGTCCAGTACACGGCGAAGCTCGGGATAGTCACTCGCCAAGGAAAACCATATGTCAAAAGTCATCTCCAAAGAATACTCACGAATCCGTTTTACGTCGGCATCAATCGCTTTAATGGCAAAGACTATCCAGGCGCACAAGAAACGTTCATTCCAAAATCATTATTTAAGAACGTACAAGAGAAGTTACACGGCGGAAGACCTCGTAAGTACAATAGGCATCACTCACCGTTCCAAGGAATAATACGCTGCGAAGATTGCGGATCTGTTGTGACCTGGCAATTACAGAAAGGTCATTATTACGGCGTATGTCGCCGACTCACCTCGGCATGCAAACAGAGCAAGATGCTGCGCGAAGATTACGTTGAAGCCATGATCGTTCATGAACTCAAGAAATTAATATGTCCATCACCCGAAATTATTGATTGGGTAGCAAGTGCGATGCGTGAACAATACGCAGAGCGAATTGAGGATCGTACACGAATGGTACGCGCTTTAGAAGCACAGATAAAAAGAATCGAGACCATGGACGAAACACTATATGACGACAAATTATCCGGCGATATACATAAGGAAAGATACGAGGAGAAACATGGACAGTTCATGAAGCAAAAAGCAGACTTTGAGGATCAGTTACGTAATATCGATACGAGCATGGGAGCGCGTCTCGAACAGCGCCTCGTCATACTTGAGTTATCTCAAAAAGCAGCAGAATTATATGCTAAAAAAGCCCCTGAGCAAAAACGATTGATAATTTCCAAACTATTCGAAAAACTAACGTTAAGAGGAGGCTCTATATCTGTTAAATACTCAAAATTCTCGGAGGCAATTGCCGATAATGTCCAAAAAACACGTAAATTAATGGAGGCATAAAAATGACGTTCCAAACCGTAGAAAAAGACGATACTAACAGATACAAAAATAGCCCCGAAGGACTAGATTCTGAGATTCGTTCTATATGGCTGGGGTGGAGGGATTCGAACCCCCGAATGTCGGCACCAAAAGCCGATGCCTTACCACTTGGCGACACCCCAATATGTAATGCATGTAGGTTATGGACACCTATAAAGCTCTGTTATTGTACCACAGTCTAGTAAGTCTGATAAGCGTTTTTGTCGATCAATTACGAGTGGGCGAGGACAATTTTTTCTTTGTCGAAAGCGATCTTTAATTGCTTGAGTATCTCGCCTTTTACTTCCCACTGCCGGATAGGCGCAGTTTTACAAATAATCTTTATCGTAATCCCAGAATCGGTGAACTCATCAACACGGAGCATGTGCGGTGGTTCGAGCGCAATTCCCTTCCACTCGACATATTCGAATATCGCCATACCAACGCGGTTGATAACTTTTTCGACGTGTTTAAGATCAGATTCATAACCGACGCAGACATCGAGCTCAACATTTGAATAGTCCATCGTGAGGTTGGTTGCGACCTGAATATTACCATTTGAGATATGGTGCACCCTCCCTTGTAAGTCACGCAGAACCGTCTGGCGAAGTGAGATGAGCTCAACAGTACCGGAAACTGCAAACGGACCTTGGTTTACCTGCAGCACATCGCCAACTCTATACTGATTTTCGGCGATAATGAAGAGTCCGGCCAAAAAATCTTTGACCATATACTGGGCTCCGAAGCCAAGTGCGACTCCCGCAACGCCCGCACCAGCAATCAGCGGTCCAATGTTGATCGAAAATTCTTGCATAATCATCAGAACAACACTTACAAATATTGCTCCGTAGAGACCAGTATTGAGTATCGAAACGACCGTGTCTTCGCGTTGCATTTCGTCTTTGTCGCTTTTGAAGCGACGACGACGAATCGATCGTCGGACCACTTGTTCAATGAATTTGCGGATGAAGAACTGTGCAGCATACGCTACTGCCAAAATAATAGAGATCTTGAGTGCGTGTGCAAAAAGTGTAGTAACAAACAATGAACTTTCCATATGCATGTAGTATAACAAAAGTGGCGCTTATCACTAAGCACCACTCCATAACTTCCTCCGAATATGGTAATCAGCGAATACTGACAAGCTGGAGCTTGCGTGCACGCATCTCATTTCCCCATTCGATAGTTTCCTTGATGGTCTTACCGAGTAACGTTTGTCCTAGCGGACTATTGACGGAAATTCGACCATCACTTGGGTTTGCTTCGACACTGTCGACAATAGTGTAACTGACGAGGCGACCATTAATGTCGAGGAGCTCGACGACTGAGCCGAGTGCGACTTTGAGCGCATCGCGCTTTCGTGGAAACAGTTTTGAGTTGCGTAGCGTGAGTTGCTTGTCCGCAAGTTCGCTCTCAATAATTTCAAGCTGTGCCAGTTTTTCAATACGTGAGAGTCGTAGCTCATGGTTATCGACCTTATCCATATCGCGTAGCTCGGTGATAGTAACTACGCGTTGGTGCTCGAGTTTATCAATTGATTTCTTAAGCTCTTTCATGCCTTTTTTGCTAAGCAGGGTGATTTTTCGTGTGTCCATAGGATATGTTCTCCGATCCGTTGTCTTCTTTTAGTATTAGTCGTGAGTTTCGTTGGTGGCAGTCTATCCCTCACTGACTACAGTATTACCTAGGCTGCTGAGTGCAACCTGAAAATATAAACATTATGATTTTAATTTCGCAAATGTAAGTTCGACAGAGGTAAGTTTGCCCGGTGTACTTACAATCGAGATCGATCCGTTGTGAAGTTCGACAATTTTCTTTGCCAGCGATAAGCCTAAGCCATAGCCTTGTACGTTTTGACTTGAGCGTGAGTGGTCGCCTCGATAGAACCGCTCGAATACATGGGGTAAATCATCAGGGTGTATTCCATCTCCTTGATTCGTGATCGTGCAAACGACTGTTGTTTCACGTTCATCTATCACAACGTCGATTTCGGAGTCAGTTGGGCTATAACGCAGTGCGTTGTCGAGCAATATCATCAAGAGCTCGGTGATACTCGGTCCGTTTGCACAGATAGTTGCAGGAGTTGCAGCGGTTAAATGTATGCGCTGTTTATCGACTGCATGAACATTGATTGTTTTCGTCGCGATATCTTTAAGCGAAAGCGCTTTCATCTCAAGTTCTTCTGCGTCATGACGCGTAAACTCAAGAAGCGTCTTCGACAAGTCGCTGAGTCGATTGACTTCCTCTAGGTTGCTTTCGAGTAATTCTCTCATTTCATCTTTAGATAGTTTGGGATCTCGCAGTGCTACCTCTAGTTCGCTTTTCATCACCGCAAGAGGTGTACGAAGCTCATGACTGGCGTCGCTTGCAAATCTGGCCTGTGCCTCGTGTGATTCTTTTATCGGCTTAAGGGTGCGCTTTGCGAGTAAGTAACTCATCGCACCGCCGACGACGAGGATGATCACGTTTGCATAGGCTAAACCGAGTAATATCCGATTTTCGCTTTCATGAAGTTGCTTTGTGCGAAAGACGTCAAAATCAAAGCTAAATGGAATTGTCGTATCTATATCGCTGTTAATCCGAGTTTCAAATATACCCATACGTGTGCTGATCTCAGACACTGATACTTGATAAATTATTACACTAAACAGCAAGCTAATGGTGATCAGTATTCCTAAGTACCATGCAGTTAAATGGAATGTAGCCGATTCAAATAACTGACTTTTTTTCATTGATCAGATTTGAGGCGGTATCCAAAGCCGCGTACGGTTTCTATCATCTGCGATTTAAATGGCTTATCGATTTTGTTTCGAAGATACTTAATGTACACCTCTACGGTATTTGGCAAGATATCTGCATCGTAGTCCCATACGTGTGCAATGATGGACTCTTTGGTGAGAATACGATTTTTATTTCGAAGAAGATATTCAAGTAATCCAAATTCTTTTGTCGTCAATGAGATGGCAGTACCTGCACGAGAGACGGTGAATTCGGCAGTATCGAGCTGCAAGTCATCGGCATGCAGTACTGTTTGCTGCTGTTCGGTTGGACGGCGAAGGAGTGCTCGAACTCGTGCCAAAAGTTCTTCAATAGCAAATGGTTTTACTAAATAATCATCGGCACCAATATCAAGACCATCTGTCTTGTCTTTCGTTCGTCCAAGCGCAGTCAAAAAAAGCACCGGAGTATGAATTTTTTGTTCGCGCATAGCCTTCACTACGCCGATACCATCGTATGCTCCAGGTATCATTCGATCGACTACCATCACGTCGTAGGGTTCGGTTGTTGCCATCGCGTAACCATCGTCACCGTCATAGCAAACATCTACGGCATAACTTTCTTGCTCGAGTGCACGTTTTAGCGCTCGAGCGATTTTGTGTTCATCTTCAATAACAAGTACTCTCATGGTCGCAGTATAATCCAGATTAGCTGATAAAACACTGAAATTTTTTACGCATACTGAGAGGACCAAGCTTCCATATCACGGATTATTGGCATAAGTGATTTACCTTTTGGAGTTAGTTCGTATTCGCAGCGACTAGAGGTTTGTGAATGCAGTTTGCGGATAATGCCTTTATCTTCAAGCGCAAGCAGACGTGCTGACAGTGTTCGGGGATTGATCCCACCGACTAATTCTTGCAATTGGCAAAAACGCACTACCTCACTAGACAAAAAGAAACGTAAAAGTTGAGGGGTCCACTTGTCGCCGATGACGTCCGTCGCAGCTTTCACACATCCGATTTCAACCTGCATGGTAATCATATTTTTACTATACATTATCTAGTAACTGTGGTCAATGTATCTCGTTGCGGACTTAGCTTAAAAATATCTGTACGCAGCGAAGCTCGTCGTAGTATACTCATAAGAGTATGAAAGTAAATATACAGATTGACACAAAAACATTCGTTCGCTTCTGGCTCGTCGTTATAGGCTTTGCTTTGGCATTACTGCTGCTCTATAGTGCACGAACGGGTCTTATTATTGTCGGTACGGCGTTATTCTTGGCGCTGGCACTCAACGGACCCGTAAGCAAGCTGGCAAAATACATGCCGGGCCGGAGCCGAGCTGGTAGTACAGTTATATCATTCATATTGATCATCGCCTTTATTGGCACATTTATGTTCTTGGCTGTTCCGCCTATCGTGCAGCAAACAGCAAAATTCGCTGAAACTGTTCCAACCTTATTCAACAATGCAACCAACAGCTGGCACTCACTTGACAACATAATTGAGCAATATAATCTACGCCCTCAAGTTGATACAACGCTTAACGACCTCCAGGGCAATGCATCAAAATGGGCATCAAATGTTGGCGCCAACATTGCGAGCAGCCTCGGCTCAATAGCTGCGTTATTTGGCGCAACTTTTCTCGTGTTGATTTTATCGATACTGATGCTCATTGAAGGACCAGATTGGATGCAACGAATTTGGAAACTATATCGTGATGAAGACAAGATGCGCCGTCATCAAAATGTCGCCAGTCAAATGCATTCAGTCGTTTCGGGGTATGTAATTGGTCAGCTTACGGTTTCGGCGATTGGTGCAACATTTGCTGGAATTGCAGTATTTGTCATCTCGCTCTTTTTCCAAGAAGTTCCGTCTAACTTGGCGATACCAACGGCTGCGATCACGTTTATATTCTCACTTATTCCAATGTTTGGTGCAACTATAGGCGGAACGCTGATATGTATCCTACTTGGCTTTAATATCATCGCAGCAGCAGTTATTTATTTGATTTACTTTATTGTTTACCAACAGATAGAAAACAATTTAATTTCACCGACTATTCAGGCCAAACGAGTTAGCTTGTCTCCACTTGTGATCCTTAGCTCTGTGACGATTGGATTGTACTTATTTGGTATTGCCGGAGGTATTATTTCTATACCAATTGCCGGATGTGTAAAGGTGTTACTCGAAGACTACTTAGCGTATTCAAAAAAAGAGCGCAAAAAAGAAGAAAAACCAATGCATCGTCTTGCCAAAAAACTAGCAAGTCACAGCGAAGACTAAGTACTGACTTTTCTGAATTAGTTATACTGCCAAACGATACCGTGACCGGAGTCGAGTAAAGTGATGTTGTAGCTTTGCATGAGTTCATCACGTAACTGGTCGGAACGCTCCCATTGCTTCAATTCACGGGCGCGAGTGCGTTCAACAATAGCTTGTTTTGCTTCATCAGGAATATCCGGTGTTGTTTCGAGCAAGTGCAACCCAAGAAGCGAATCGATTGACACAAGTACATCGACAAGCAAATCGTGGTTAATCTTCGTTGGCGCGACTGAAGTTAGCGTTGAAAATAGCTCATCAATCGCGGATAAGGCTCGTGGCGTATTGAGATTATTGTTCAATGCTTCTTTCATTACCCCTAGGACGGCGAGTGAAGGTATATCAGCATCTTCGCTGTCACCACCATGTGTTTGGTGTCTTAGTGCGGCGACGTTGCGCCAATTGTCGAGTCGGTGCTGTGCTGCCTCCATAATTTCCCAACTGAAATTGCCTTCAGTTGCGTAATGCTTAGATAAGACGAGTACTTTAAAAGCATCCATCGTGTAGCCACGTTCGAGAATGTCTTGCAGTGATACGATATTGCCAAGACTTTTACTAATCTTTCGGCCGTCGATCTTTATGTGATTGTTATGGATCCATATATTTGCAAATGGTTGATTAGTTAAGCTTTCAGTTTGAGCAATTTCATTGGTGTGATGGACCGGGATGTGATCTATGCCTCCGGCGTGAATATCAATGCGATCGCCAAGAGTTTGGCGGGCTATGGTTGAGCATTCGAGGTGCCAACCTGGAAAGCCCATACCCCACGGACTATCCCATTGCATATCTCGTGTTTGGTTTGTTGGACTACACTTCCAAATGGCAAAGTCAGTAATGTGTTTTTTCCCAGCGACTGCAACGCGTTTGCCTGCCTCAAGCCCCGCAACATCGAGTCGGGCTAACTTACCATAATCAGATAATTTTGCCGTATCAAAATACAACCCTTCGTCAGGAATACTATATGTAAAACCTTTTTGCTCTAGCTGCTCGGCAAATGCGATCTGCTCATGGATCAAGCTAGTTGCACTGACAAGATGGGTAGGACGTAAAAGATCAAGTAATTCGTATGCTTCATGAGAGGCAATGATGGTATATTTTTTTGCCACGTCCCAGGCAGTGATGCCTTCCCGCGTAGCTCCTTTTTGCATCTTGTCTTCACCGTTATCATCATCACTTGTTAAGTGCCCCACATCAGTAATATTTTGGGTACGAATAACATCATATCCATCAGCAATAAGCGTGCGCTGCAAAACATCCCAATAAATATAGCCAAGCCAGTTACCAATATGTGGCTGGCTGTAAACGGTTAAACCACACGTATAGAATAAAACAGTTCTGGCTGATATTGGCGTGAGAAGTTCAACTTCTCCTGTCATCGTATTATGTAACTTCATAATGAGCTTTCAGCGCTTTATCAGTTGCAGCAAGGAGCTCCCTGCATGTCGCTTCATAATCTTCGTAAATCCGAAAGCCAGCGGCATATGGATGGCCACCGCCACCAAAATAGCCTGCTACCGTTTCTGATATTGGCGAGTTTGATCGTAGTCGTGCGGTTAATTTACCATCTGGATACGTCTTGATAACACACGATAACTCGACATTTTCCACGAGTCGTAATTCGTCTCCTATCAATGCGCCAGGGTTGTATTTATCGGAATACAGCTCAATTTCTTCGAAGGGTACGTGTACGATAGCAAGTTTACCCTCAAGATAATATTCGATACGATTAATGAGTTCACCTTTATAGCGTAATATTTCAGGCGATTTTTTCATAAATTCACGTCGTGCTTCTTCGATCTGAGAAACTTTTGCTCCAAGATCAGTAAGCTCCGCAGCAATTCGATAACTTTCGGCGGTAACCGTTTGTACAGTAAGTCCAAGACTATCCGAAAGCTGGGCTTCGAGCATATGACGAGCAGCCATAGGATTAATTTCCCACTGCGCATGTTTTACTAAATGAAATAACACTTCACTCGTGGAAATCGCGATTTCATGAACATTTGTATGAGTAAAACTGAGCGTACCTTCTGTCGTATGATGGTCAAAGACGAGTATAGGATGAGTGTCAAAGTAGTGTCTCACGCCGCGCGTCTCGAGGACTTTTGAGAGTAAAATATCTGCAGATGTATCGACGATTATTGCTAAATCAGCCGTGGTATCAAATGTTGTTATGACACGATCCCATCCGCTGATGTAGCGTAGGTATTTTGGCGTTTCGACTGGACAGTATAATAGCACGTCTTTGCCTCGATCACCAAGCAGCTCTTCGATGGCTAACGCGCTACCAAGTGAGTCGCCGTCTGGATTCTCAGCTTGGATAACTATGATCTTTTTTGCTGCATCGATGAGTGTAATAGCGGAATCAAACATTATATATCAGTGTAGCAGATTAGAGCGTGCGTCGCCCTTCAAGTGCATGGCCAAGCGTGATTTGATCAGCATATTCTAGATCGACACCGACCGGTAATCCTCTTGCTAATCGGCTCATAGCGACGGAAACACCATTTTCTTCGATATATTTTTGCAAAAATAAGGCAGTAGACTCACCTTCGACAGACGCGTTCGTTGCGATAATTAGCTCAGTAACGCTGTCACGTTTGATGCGTTCAATTAATTCAGGAATACGTAGCTGTTCTGGTCCTATGCCATCAATTGGCGAAATTGCGCCACCGAGCACATGATACGTGCCGTTAAACTGTGCTGTTCGCTCAAGTGCAACAATGTCGAGTGGTTCTTCGACTACCGCAATAATTGTCTTGTCACGGTCAGGATCGCTATAGAGCGTCGATACGTCCTCATCAGCATCGATCAGCGCATACGTTACGGGACAATACTTTACACCGCTATGCAATGCACTGATGGCGCTTGCCAAGTTGTCGGTGTTACTCTGCGATGCACGGAGCAAATAATACGCGTAACGCTCGGCAGTTCGAGCTCCGACACCTGGCAACTGACCAAGCTCTTGAATGAGGTCGGTCAGTGCTTTTGGTAAGATTGATGGTTGTGCCACGTAAAAAGATGAATCCCTGTGACTACATGCCAGGTAGGCTTAGGCCACCCATAAGTGGCTTCATGGTATCTGCAGCAATTTCCTGTGCTTTTGCGAGGCCATCACGTACCGCAATCTCAACCCAATGTTCGAGCTCTTCAATGTCTGCAAGATCCACCATATCAGGATTAATTTTAACGCTGTCGATTTTCAGTTCGCCAGTGACGCGGACAATTACTGCACCATCTCCTGCTTCGACTTCAACAATTTGTTTCTTCAATGTTTTTTGCGCTTTACGAAGTTCATTCAGCATTTTCATCTGATCAAGTGCCATAGTTCCTCCTAGGTTGTTTATACTAGTATACGTTATTTTACAATGTTTTTATAGACATAGAAACGACCCGCATCACTCACTGTATCAGATACAACAATGCGATCAAGCTTGCTGACATACGCAGGATAGACTTGATCAGAAATATAAACAATATTATTATTTACAACCGTTTTTTGCGGCATCTCATTCGTCACGGCAACATTGGTAATATTGCGAGATTTGAGATAGTACGCATAAAACGAACGTACCGATGGATCAAGATGTAATGTGACTACAGAGTTTTTATTCATAGCTAGCGTGCTATCGAGTAACGGTAAGTCACGAGTGAAAGTGGCCGCCGCATCAGAACTATAGTGGTACCCGTATACAAACCGCGTAATATTTGACGCAGATAGAACGGCTATTAACACAGTAAGCGGAATAAGTCCGGCTATGCGTGCATATGGGTTGAGCGGAAACATTCTGTACCAATAGCGAAACAAGTAATCAAAGGCGAACGCGACGAGTAGCATAATTGGTACGAACGTAAGAGTCGATGACATTGAGAACAAAAACAGAGCTGGCAAAAGTAGTATTAGCCACGTCGTAATTATGTAACTTTTAACAGTGTATTTTGCGCTAAATAATCTATATAGCCCCAGAAAAACAAGCAGCATGATACCAAGGCCGTACGCCGGAGCTATGATTTCACTATTAGTAGAATCGACAAAGCCAATATATTGCGCAAGGATATTCTGTAAATGATTGAGAGACGGCGTCACGATTAAGTTGTTGGCACTAATAAAACTTTGAATGACTTCACTTGATTTTGCTATAGCAAGTCCGAGCGGTGTAAACACTACAGCAAATAATAATACCCCAACTAAGAGTGCCCATTTTTCCACTCGAAAAATAATGAAACGTGAGTGTGGATGCACCAGACCAATTACAGTTAATGCAATGATAAAATACCAAGATAACGGCGTGTACATAGCGATTGCAGCGACGACTGCTGTGATAATGAACCACATTGATCGGAACCGAGATGATTGTGTCAGCATCGATGCACACAGTAATACACTGATGCTAAGGAATATATATGTTATACGGGGTGTCCCAAGTTGGGCAAGAAGTAAAAATTGTCCGCAGGCTGTAGCGACTAATGATGTGATCAATGCGACATTCCGTTTGAACCACATACAGAGCACTTGGTACAGCGCTAGTATTGACGCGAAGCCTAAAAGCAAAGAAGGTAATTTAATCGACAGAGTCGAAACGCCAAATAGTTCCGTTGAGCTGCGCTGCAAAAGATGGTACGGCAAGTTTGCCATTTGCTCCGGGTATTTACCTAAAACGGTTCCCCATTGAATTGCCGACGCATTAACAACAGATTGTTGTTCGGATAGACTCAATCCTCCCGGTACATATAGCCCAGCTATGCCAAGTAGTAATAACAATATTACTATAAGAATAATGAAACTGACGACATGACGTTGTCGATAAAAGCTTAGATGAGTTATTTTAAGCCTAGACATAGTATACGAATAAGTATATCACGGCTATGCTGCGTCGTGACGCTTGTCGAGCGACATAAAGCGCAGTCGTTCTGGGTGGAAATATAACTGTACTTTGCCGGTCGGACCATTTCGATGTTTTGCAATGATGAGGTCGGTAATATTCTCAAATTCGGGATTGTCTGGCTCATAGTACCCAGGTCGGTAAATAAACGAAACGATATCAGCATCTTGCTCGATACTTCCTGATTCACGCAGGTCAGAAAGCTGTGGAATTTGCGGACTACGGCTTTCAACTGAACGACTAAGCTGACTCAGCGCAATGACTGGTACGTTTAACTCTCGGGCAATTAGCTTTAGGCCACGCGAGATTTCTGAGACTTCTTGAACGCGGTTACCTTCGGTCCGTCCACTTCCCTGCATTAGCTGCAGGTAGTCAACGATAATGAGTCCCAGGGTATTTTCGTGATTGACTCGTCGTGCTTTTGTGCGCATTTCTAGCACCGACAATCCAGGTTGATCATCGATAAATATGGGGGCTTCAGCCATATCACCCATAGCCTCAGACAGTTTTGAAAAATCATCATCAGACAGATTTCCGGTGCGAATATTCCATGCGTCAACTCCTGATGCATCTGCCAACATGCGATCCACCAACTGCTCCTTGCTCATCTCAAGGCTGAAAAACAGTACTGGCTGCTTTGCAATGGTGGCTACGTTATATGCAAGGTTAGTGACAAACGTTGTCTTTCCCATCGCCGGCCTTGCTGCGAGAATTACAAGGTCCGAACGCTGCAGTCCTGCAGTCATATTGTCAAGATCACGATATCCTGTGCGAATGCCTCGTAGTTGACCTTTGTTTTTGTGCAACTCTTCAAGGCGGTCAAAACTTTCGGTCAGAATACTTTCTAGTTTCGTGACGTCCTGTTTTAATGATTGATCAGATACAGAAAATAGTTCAGCTTCTGCCTTTTCAAGCAGTTCCTGCGTCGTAGTGTCTTCGTCATACCCTAGCTCAGAGATATCTCCACTAGCTTTAATTAACCGCCGACGTACTGCTTTTTGCGCAACTAACTCTGCATATGCACCAGCATGAGCCGACGTCGGAACATAGGTCGTTAACTCCGTTAAATAAGAAGAGCCACCAATTGTTTCCAAATCTTTTTTGCGCTTCAACTCGTCGGTGAGCGTCAACAAGTCGACCGGTCGATGTTTCTCGTAGAGTCGCATCATGGCCGTATAGATTATGCCGTGGCGTTTGTCGTAAAAATCCTGCGAAGTGACATGTTCTGTAATATCCGCCAGCGTTTCATCATCAATCAAAACAGCGCCGAGTAAACTTTTCTCGGCATCCAGACTCTGAGGCGGAACTTTCCCCGCTGCAACTTGTTTATCTGCCATATCTTATACGACGCTTGAGACGTCTACCTCTTCTCCTCCACCCATCATAGCAGCTACGTGCGCCAGCTGACTATTATCAAGCTCCTTCGAGCCTGGGATAATCTCGATTTCAAACTCGGTATCAAAATGATTTTTGAGTATTGTATGCATTGACTGAGACATCCGCGTGGTTTCAAGCTTCTTTTTATAGAATTCTGTTTTTGCGTATATGACGAGTGTGTTGCCGCGCAGCTCGGCGCTACACTTGGTGGCTACTGAATGCAATCCGATACCTTCATCTTTGGCTGCATCGATCACGAGTTGCCAATCAAATGCTTTGGCTGGACCTGTTGCAATGACTGATTTAGCCATCGTTTGGGCTGCAGAACTAACAATGTCGTCAATTGGTTTTTCTTCTATGGCTTTTTGTTCCAGGGCTACGATAGCTGCAACGGATTTTTTTGCGGCTACGGTCGGCTTCGGAGCTGGTGTTTCATTTTGCTGGGTACTTTTTGTCACCGCAACAAGCAGTGCGGCATCAGGTAAGCTGGACTGTCGCACAGCCATAAGACCGTTTACAGTATCAAGCGCGCCTGCATACTTTTGCGGTTCGGCCACGATGCGAGCAATAAGCTGGCTCGCAACGATTGACGGCTGTATGCCCTGGTTTGTAGAGTTACGCAGTAGCGACACAAGCATATCAAAATCTTTTGCGAGCATAGCCTGCAGCAGTTGTTCGATCTGATCCGACGGAGCCAGTCCGAGACTATCCGTGATGGTAGCAACTGTAATAGCGTTGCCGTTCTCAACAGTATTCGCGAGCTGATCAAGTAAACTAACGCTGTCTCTATAACTGCCATCGCTATGCTCTGCGATAAGTTCAAGAGCGTCACTATCAATTAGTAGAGACTCTTTTTTTGCAATCACTGCCAGATTCTTAACAATATTTTCGGTGCTCGCCCTGCGAAAACTATGTCGTTGGGTACGACTAATGATCGTCATCGGGAGCTTGTCAGCATCTGTTGTTGCGAGGATGAATACCACATGCGCTGGGGGTTCCTCTAGTGTCTTGAGCAGTGCGTTAAACGCAGCTTTGGACAGCATATGAACCTCGTCGATAATGTAGACCTTTTTGCTCGCCGAAGACGGTGCGATTTGGACTTTTTCACGTAGGTCGCGGATATCATCGACACCGTTATTTGACGCCGCATCAATTTCGATAATATCTAAGTGTGATGACTCATCAGTATACTCGAGATGATTTATTTCGTGAGCAAGAATACGTGCAATCGAGGTTTTGCCAACTCCTCTGGGTCCGGTAAAAAGGTATGCGTGAGCAACTCTGTCAGTATCAATTGCGCGACGTAACACGGTAGTGACGTGCTCTTGGCCGACAATGTCATCCAACGTCCGCGAACGGTATTTTCGATATAATGCTAGCCCCATTTGATACTATTGTACGCTAGAAATGAGTCATGTTTGTTGTGGTTTATATCGAGCCACCGGCTTCGATGTAATGTTCTCCACAGAGCGAATCGTAAGTTACTTTATCCTCACCATCAATTGCAAGTTGCTTACCGTCAAATACATAGTTGCCATTAACTTTACGCGTATTAAACTCAGCTTGCTTGCCACAAAAGCACATGGTTGGGAGCTTTTCGATAGTATCGGCAATTTCAAATAAGCGTTTGCTTCCAGGCATGAATAAGTTTGTCTGAAAATCGGCTCTTAGACCGTAGCAAATAACAGAAATATTATGAATTTTTGCAAGTCTGTAAAGTTGAGAAATGTTATCGAGTGACAAAAACTGAGCCTCGTCCACTAGCACGCACGAAACGTGTTCCTTTTGTAGCACTGCGTTTTCCAGATTGGTGTCCGCGTTTGCGAGTATATCGGCTTTTCTACTGTGACCGCCACGAGCGACAATCATGTCGTCACCTTTTGTATCAATGCTTGGCTTGATAACGATGATACTGAGTCCACGTTCTTCGTAATTAAAAGCGGTTTTTATGAGTGTATCGCTTTTGCCACTGTTCATAGCACCGTATTTGAAGTGAAATTTTGACATTACCGTTTATTATAACAAAACGACCGTGGCACAAGCTACGGTCGTTTACTACTTAGTCATGCTATATTTCGTGAACTCTTTGGATCTCTTACACTTTGAAGCATAAAAGAAGAGTTACAGCGCTGCTTCGACTGCTGCCCAAACTGCTTCCTGGTTGTCAGTCGGGATAATAATAGTAACTTGGTCGCCAATATTAATCCGGAAGTAGGTTACGCTTGCAAGTAAGATGCGGTATTCACGGCCGTTTGCCTCGACGTAGTACGCGCCATCATGCTGAACAAGCATGCCGATGACCTGAGTACGGTCGACTGGACCGATTTGTTTGTAGATGAAACTCCCATCGTCGGCTATGGTGAGTTTTAATATGTCACCTTCAACAAGCTTCGATTTTGAAGCGTAGTTTGCTGGCACTGGGTATTCTTTGCCGTCTGGACCGGCCATTTTTTGGCCATCAAAAACTCCTTCGACAACTTTGCCGCTAACTTCTTCGCGGCTACTCGATGGAGTGACGACGTTACCGTCATCGCCGATGATGCTAATGAGCAGCTCTGATGCTGCTGCCAGGTTTGTTTCAGCCTCCTGGATAAGCGCCCTAAGTCGCTTGACTTGTTTTTCTGGTATTTCAGACATAATGTTCTCGCAGTTCCTTTGTCTGTTTTTGGTGGTATCACTCCTAGTAATATCAAGATTTGTGTAAAAGGTCAATAGTAGAGAGATTTCCACAAAGATTTTAGGGGTCAAAATTAAATTGTTGTAAAATCAGCCGCGCTGCGGACCACGCCATACTCGGCTGCGCACCAAGGGGCCGGCCATCGATTCCTGATATGCAGCTAGTGCGCGGCTTTCTCTTGTAGGATCGGTGTTTGATCCGGTACGAAGTGCTACCCATAACATATCATCACGATTCTCTTTGGCGTATTTAAACGCCCCAGCTTCTGCCAGAACACCCGTAGTCTCTGGCATATCTTCCCAAGCATCATCTCCGTAGTCCGGCACTAGCTGCTGGCGTCTTAATATCTCATGGTGGAGCATTTGACCAATGTCTGACGCTTCGACGCTCATGAATGAGAGTCTGTCGCTATGCTGCATCATGATATCAAATGGAGCTCGTCCAATTTGTCGTACCGGTGTCCCATCACACAATCCATCTAGGTCATCAACTGCTGTTAAATGACCGTTAGTAACACTTTTCTCGGCACTTTGATTTGCTGCAAATTGTACGCCTACTACCTGGTCGCGTGTTCCTGCAGTAGCTAGTAAGGTACTTGCAACTACGCTACCTCCACCGACAGGTACAAAAAAACGACGCACTTCTGCTTGTCTTGTTCGTTCGAGCACTTCGGCTGCAACAGTTGCATTACCGACAATGGCGTTCATGCTGTCATACGGAGATTGATGATACCATCCATTTTCCCGAGCTACGCGCTCTGCTTCAGCACCGGCTTCAGCTAGCTGACCATCAACGATATAAAGCTCTACTGCTGATCCCCCTACTCTTCTCGTTTGGTGTTGCTTTGACGCAGACATTCCTTCGGGGCCGTAAACCATTAAATATTTTCCTAAGACATTTGCGCTATATGCAGCACCACTTGCGGCGTTGCCAGCGCTTTCCAGTGTAAAGTGTTGATGATTACTTGATGCCAGTGCGTTATACATACCACGCACCTTGAACGAGCCAGTTGGTTGTGTACCTTCATCCTTGACGCCTAGAAGCTGGTTATTCGGCAATAGCGTATCGAAGTGGAGCGGTGTGTTTTGGATTGCACGAGGAAGTCGCTCTCCAGCCTCTCGTATTGTTGCTTTTGTATGTCGTACATTCATTTGATTACACCTATCTTTCCTAATATAAAAACTCGGCCGCGGGGCCGAGTTTGTTGATATTTTTTGTCGTAAATCGTCAACTACTAGCAGCACCGCCCACTTGGGGAGTCAATAATGCTAATAATAATTTGTTGACGTGACATTACATTTACCATACGCTTCAAAAATCAAAAATGCAACAAAAAACACCGCCGAAGCGGTGCTAATTGTAACAAATGTGGTCGTATATGAATGAGTCGACTATGAAAGTTCGACGGTTGCGCCAGCTTCTTCAAGCATCTTTTTGGCAGCGTCAGCGTCGTCTTTAGAAACTTTTTCTTTGACTGGTGATGGTGCGTTGTCAACGATAGCTTTTGCTTCACCAAGACCAAGGCCAGTGAGTTCTTTAACAGCTTTGATAACTGCTACTTTTTGTGCACCAGCGTCTTTTAGTGTGACTGTGTAGTCAGACTTGACGTCTTCTTCAGCACCAGCGTCTGCAGCTGGGCCAGCAACAGCGACTGCAGCTGCTGCAGGCTCTATGCCGTATTCGTCTTTAAGGACGTTCTTTAGTTCGTTCACTTCGAGGACAGTCAATGCTGTCAGTTCTTTTGCAAGTTTAGCTATATCAGCCATAACGTTGCTCCTTATTCTAAATTAAATTTAACTTGTTGCTTTAGCTTCTACACCATCAAGTAGCGCATGAAGGTTGCCAGAAAGTGCGTTTGTCGTGTCATGCAGTGGGCTAAGAAGCTGTGCGATGACTTGAGCGACAAGCTCGTTTTTGCTAGGTAGACCAGCAAGTGCTTTCACTTCGTCGCTGCTGAGGCTCGTACCAAGGTCTGAAAAACCACCAACAAATTCGAGGTGTGGGTGTGTTTTCGCAAACTTGTCGAGTATCTGAGCTGGTGCGACTTCATCGTCTGAGCTAATTGCGTAGAGAAGCTGACCCTGAAGATCTGTTGTATCAGTATCTTTGTAAGTAGGGTAGGCTTTCATCGCAACGCGCACCAGGCGGTTTTTGACAACAGTGATGCTTACGCCAGCTTCACGGGCCATCTTGCGGAGTTCTTGCAAGTCAGCGACGGTTAGGCCGTCATACTTTGCGTACACCGTAAGTTTTGCCGATTCGAGGCGTTCTGACATCTGGGCAACCAAAGCTTGTTTTTTATCGCGAGTAATTGCCATAAAAATCCTTCTGTTTAACTTTGGTAATATCGACCACATTGTTAATGAACGCACCTGAAAATAGTTTCAGATGGACACACCACTTACTTGAGATAAGATATTCATCCTCGGTAGCGTATTAAGTGCAAGTGCACTGCTACTGTCTTTGGGTGATGTCATTAAAAATGATATACAATTCTAGCCTGTAAGTCAATACAATGTATGGACATACAATCAAATATATGATATTGTAACAGACATGTCAGAATTTATCAATCCTTCAGCTGTGGATCCAATTACTCTTACAACAGCTGTTGATCCAAGAAAGACAAATCTTATAGCGACTCGTGCGTCACTATGTCTCGCCGAAGAAATTTTAAACTCTGAAAATATGGGCGTAGATCCAAAGACTGGATTAGCGATAAGCAGAGCTGCTTCACTCGCGGTTACAACAGCATTTGCAAATGGGCGCGAGGCTCACGCGCTTGCATTGGAGAAAGGTCGTCTACCCCTAAACTCTACTTATCCTAGCATGACCTCTGCGATTCGAACATTGTTACAGCCGCGACAAGATGGAGCAGATCGGTTCGGTCTCGAGCTGGGACATGTTTTGGTGGTTGGAGATACTAATAAAACTATGCATTATGCAGGTGGGATGCTCGACGCACGATTTGCAGAGGCAGCTGAAGTAATTAGTGAAGAATTTCCAGGTACGGTTGATTTTATTACAGATGATCTTCCGCCAACGCGAGTCCTTTCGAGCGTTCTTAGAAAGTACCCGTTTGTAAATATAGCAGCGACGAAAACGCCTACCGTTGATATTAGAACTACTGACGATACTAGGGATAAGTTAGATGTATTTCGCCGTAATTTGTATGCAGTTACTAGTCCAGAAGCAAGTTCTATACGAATGCCTCTACCGCTGCAATCCGTTCATGAAATCATGCTACGACTGCTGAAGGATCAGCGAGAACGGCTAGAGACGGAAAACGCTGTTCTCAAAGACGAGGATACCGGCGTATTAGTTACGCCTTTATCAGTAACGCTCGTAGGCCTACAAAGAGCAATTCACAATCCTATAGAAGCTGCTCAATAACACTTGGTTTACTGTAACTAAGCCCTACTCTCTTTAATCTATAATAACTTGACTACCTATTTCTTGAATTAGCCTAAAAGGGCTTGTATCTCTAACTGAATGGCTTCGATAGATTGATCGGCATTAATTGTCGGATATCCATACTTATCTGCAATTTGCTTAAAACCGTCATTAATTTTTGACTGAAAACTATGATCCTTTGACTCAAATGTATCTTTTACAGTTGTTCCACGGCTTTCAATACGCTTGTTTCTTTCTACTTCATTCAACTCTAAAATTATCGTAAAATCTGGATTCATATACTGCTCATCTGTGAATGTTTTGGTAGTTTGTTTTATTAAATCTACTGAAAGACCTTCTGCATACCCTTGGAATACAAGAGTAGAGAGGTAATTCCGGGCGCTCAACACCCACTTGCCCTCAGAGAGTGCTTGTTTCGCTTGTTGCCATATCTCATGTCTAGCAGCTGTAAACAAAAGTAAATTTGTTTCTGGCTCTCTTTCAAGCATTCCGTTTTTGATTATATCTCGCAAGGCGTCAGAGATCGGCGTGCCTGCAGGTTCATGAACTACGAAGCTTTCTGTGCCTTTCGTTTTTTTTAGCCAATCGGCAAGAAGTTCGATTTGTGTGGATTTTCCGGTCCCGTCATTGCCTTCAATGACAATATATTTCCCTCTTTGCTGCATTATTTCATTCCACCGGTGAGACCCTGTATGACAGGCGCGGATACACGTGCATCTTTGAAAGCGCGGGGTAGCATCATTTCAGGGCGCCATGTCTTAATAAGTTCGTCTAAATCATCGGTGTGTTGGTATTTGCCACTCATGCCTTTACGCCCCTCTGCATAGCCACCTTCGACGGGTCCTGTACGATGAAAAATTAGCTGTCCGACACGCTCACCCACCGGTAAAACAACACTTTCGTGCATATTGAGGTTGTAAATTTCCAACGTTATTCGATTGATGTAGCCTGGATCAACCCATCCGGCATCAAAACAAACGGCAACGCCATTTCTGCCCCAACTGGAACGACTTTTGACTTCGCAAGCACCACCATGTGTGCGTATGCCAACAAACTCATGGGTGTGCGCAAGTATTCGCTCACCGGGACTTAAGACGATGATCGGATGTTCCAAAGGTATGTTTGCGAAGGGCTGCTTATTATTTGCTTCGCACCATGCTTTATGACTTACTGCCTCAAGCGGTCCTTTAAAATAGCGTGCGACGTCCGCTTCATCAAACGGGTTATAAACACCCGTTGCTTCAGGATTAAATTCCTGTTTGTAATAATAATGTCCCAGCGTAAAATCGAGACTTGCCTCGGATACGTGCTTTTCGTCAAATGGTACACAAACTATAGTGCCATCATCAATTGCCTGCCGAATTTCGGTATTAGAATATACTCCCATAAACTGGAGCTATTGTAGCATGGTAGAATTAAGATATGAAAGCAATCGTCGTCGCAATAGATCGAAAAAATGGCATCGGAGCCGATAATGATTTGTTGTGGCACAGTGATTTGCCAACCGATCTACAACATTTTAAAGACATCACAACTGGTGGGACAGTCATCATGGGTCGTAAGACATACGAAGGAATTGGCCGCGCTTTGCCAAATCGTGAGAATATCGTTGTGTCTCGGAAGCTACATGACACTCCTGGTGTGATTGTTGTCGACAGTATTGAAAATGCGTATTCGCTCGCTCAACACAATATCTACGTGATCGGCGGTGGTCAAATTTATGCGGCTACGATCGACGACATGGACGAATTATTTGTTACCGAAGTAGATGCAGAATTCCCTAAAGCTACTGTATCCTTCCCCACTATTGATCCGTCTATTTGGCACGAAATATCACGCGAACATCATACGAAAGATGAAAAAAACAAATATAATTTTGATTTCGTTCACTATACCAAGAAGTAAATTGATTAATTAGTATTGACGCCAAGCTGCTGTAGCTGTGCCACTAGCGAATCATAATCAGTAAACAAAATCGGCGTGTAGCCGCATTCGTATGCGGTACTTAGGCTCCGAGGCGTGTCATCGATGAATATAAGTTCTGAGAGTGGCACGCGTAACTCATCGGCAAGTAATCGGAACGCTGCGGGGTCTGGCTTGACCAACCCAGTTTCTGCAGAGATGTGAAACACGTCGAAGTGCTTGTCGAAGCCAGTTTTTCTCAGCTCATCAGCGCGCTCAGTCGAATTATTGCTGAGCAGTCCTATTTTATAACCATTGGTTCTCAAACGATCGACGAGAGAGTGCACTTTAAAATTCGGCATATCTTTCTGAGAATTGCGATTGAAGTCGATTATTTGATCGAGTTTATCCAGTCGATCAATGTCTGTTAGTACGAGTCGCCATAATTCGTTCCACGTAATATCTCCTTTCTGTACAGCTTTGTTATGCGAAAAATATGCAGCATCGTATTCTTCAGCTGTAACATCAAGTAGCTTGAGTGTTTGTTCGCGAATAATAGAACCAACTTCGCCGTTCAGTACCCCACCCCAGTCAAAACCAATCGCCGTATAAGCCATAGCTAGACCGCGATAGGAGCTTTTATTGGTGGATGCGGATCGTACCCCTCGAGTCGGATATCGTCAAAGGTAAATCCATCGATAGTTTTAATGTCTGGATTAAGCCATAGCGTCGGGAGAGCTTTCGGTGTTCGTGAGAGCTGCTCAGTTACCTGGTCGAGGTGATTCAGGTAAATATGCGTGTCTGCAAGCGTATGGACGAACTCGCCTTGCTCAAGCCCTGTGACTTGAGCAACCATTGCTAGGAGCAGCGAATACGAGGCAATATTGAACGGCACGCCGAGAAAGGTGTCAGCGCTGCGTTGGTATAAATGGAGGCTGAGTTTGCCATCTGCAACGTAAAACTGAAACAGACTATGACATGGTGGCAAGCCGCCAATTTGAACGATCTCATCGATTTCCGCAACATTCCAAGCGCTCACGATGATACGCCGTGAATCTGGTGAGGTTTGGATAGTGTTGATTGCCTGTGCAATTTGATCTATATACCCGCCCTTGCCATCCGGCCACTTTCGCCATTGGACACCGTAGACTGGACCCAAATCGCCCCATTTTTTGGCAAATTCGTGATCAGTAGCAATTTTCGAAATAAACGTTTTAATGCCAATTTTCCATTCATCTGAGTCAGCTGATGGGACGGGTAAATTATTTTTTTGGAGATAGGCTTTGTACGGCCACTCATCCCATATATGAACATTATTTTGTGCTAAATATTCGATGTTGCCATTTCCCTGTAAGAACCACAATAATTCGTGTACAACAGAGTTAAAATACAGTTTCTTAGTAGTTACCGCAGGAAAGCCTTCGGCAAGATTGTAGCGAACTTGTCGGCCAAATACGCTTTTAGTTCCCGTACCTGTTCGGTCAGTCTTGATATTGCCGTTATCAAGTATGTCTTGCAGTAAATCTAAGTATTGACGCATATTGTATGTCCTTTCACTAAATAATATCGTAAATTACGTTTTATTGATACGGACGCAGTTCCGTGTAAAAAAATTGACCCTCCGCTTTTTCGAAAGGCCAATTGTTTTAACTTTACCAATATCAACTATGAAACGACGTTTTCAACTTTAATGCTTGGACCCATAGTAGTTGTCATGTTTGTCGATTTGACGTAGCTACCTTTAAGTGAGCTAGGTTTCTGTGCCTGGAGGCTGTCAAAGAATGCTTTTGCATTTTGTTCGAGCTTTTCAACACCAAATGATACTTTACCGATAGAAAGGTGTACGATAGCTTGTTTGTCGACGCGGTATTCTACCTTTCCAGCTTTTGCTTCCGAGACGGCTTTGGCAACGTCAGTTGCAACAGTACCACTTTTTGGGTTTGGCATCAGACCGCGAGGACCGAGGGCACGTGCATATTTTCCAAGTTTTGGCATGTATGCAGGAGTAGCGACAAGGATATCGAAGTTCATTTCTTCACGATCAAGTTGCTTTAGAAATTCCTCGTCACCAACGACATCAGCACCGGCTTTTTTAGCAGCATCGTGTTCTGACTCCGGAGCAAAGACTGCCACACGGATGTCTTTACCAGTTCCAGCAGGAAGGCTGACGGTTGCACGGATATTCTGATCAGCTTGACGAGGATCAACGCCAAGACGGACATGTAGTTCGACACTTGCATCAAACTTCGCAGGATTAGTTTCAGTGGCGAGCTTAAGAGCATCAGATAATGCGTATACAGTCTCTTTTTCGATCTTAGCAGCCATTGTTTGGTAGTTCTTACCACGACGTGCAAGACGAGCACGGGTTACAGGCTTTGGACCTTTTTTCAAGTGCGCTTCACCGTCGTCAGAAAGAGGAGTTGTGTCGCCAGCTTCTTTGCGCGCTTCTTTTTCTTCTTTTTCTTCGGCTTCTTTAAGCGCCTTTTCTGAACGCTTACCAGCTTTAGCCGGAGCAGCAGATTTGGTTTCGTGCTTCTCGGCACCAGCGATTGCTGCTTCTATCTCGGCAATCGTGTTTTTCTCGCTAACCTCAAGTTTGAGCTCTTGCGCTTTTTCAAGTAATTCGGCTTTTTTTGCCATACTATTGTGATCCTTTCTGTGGTGCAAGCGACGTTTCACGGTCTCCCAACATTGATATATATACCTGTACTGTGACAAAAAAAGCTCAATTTGTCAATCATGACAAGATTAGAAAATGCCGGGCGCTGCTATGCGGTGGTATGATAGTAAGGTCAATAAAGCAATGGAGGATAATAGTATGCTGTGGACAATTGTTGGAATTTTAGTTATTTTGTGGCTTCTAGGGTTTATTGCACATATTGGTGGCGCATTAATTCACCTAATATTAGTGGTCGCTGCGATCGTTTTTATATACAATTTAGTCACTCGCGGCCGCAAAAGAGTATAAACGCCTCATCGTGTCATAAAACACCGTAGTGACTCTCAGCGGTGTTTTATTTTTTGAAGATCCATATCTGTCAAATTGCGCACACTTGCTCAAACGGGTATACTTGTACAAATGGGTACGTTTACGACAGTTATTGCATCAAATCGGCTTCCGGTGAGCGTTAGCAAGATTGATGGGAAGCTTTCATATGAAGCAAGTAACGGCGGACTCGCTACCGCGATGGCTTCACTAGATATACATGACAAAATATGGGTTGGTTGGCCAGGCATCGATAGTGATGAGCTAACCGAAGAAGACAAACACGATATAACAGCAGAGCTTGAAAAGCGTGGGTGCTATCCGGTATTCCTCACCAAGGAGCAAACAGCGCTATATTATGAAGGCTATGCGAACGACACGATTTGGCCACTTTTTCATTACTTCCAGTCGTTAGCGCGCTACGACGAAAAATATTGGCAAGCTTACAAAGATGCCAATCAACTATTTTCTGAAGTTCTCAGCAGTGTGTCTGCCCCTGATGCTAAAGTATGGATACACGATTATCATTTGATGCTTCTACCCCAAATCTTACGCGAGCAAATGCCGCGGTTATCGATCGGTTTTTTTCTCCACATTCCCTTTCCATCTTTTGAAATTTTTCGCTTACTTCCTGAGCGAAAAGAAATACTGCGCGGGTTACTTGGTTCGGATTTGATCGGATTTCATATATATGATTATGGCCGCCACTTTATTAGTAGTAGTCGCCGACTGCTTGGTAAGACGGTCAATGGTGATATGATCGAACACAATGATCGGCTTATCAAGATCGCTGCTTTCCCTATCGGGATTGATTATGACAAATTTCGGCGTCAACTCGAGACGAAAGAAACAAAAACTGCCATTAAATCGCTTGAGAACTCATATAAAGGTCAAAAGTTAATTTTATCAGTTGATAGGCTTGATTATTCAAAGGGTATTATCGAACGGCTCGAATCATTTGCGGCATTGCTAAAGGAATATCCGAATTACATCGGTCAAGTGAAGTTACTGATGATAGCCGTTCCTTCACGAACCGAAGTATACGCCTACAAAAAACTGCGTGATCAAATTGAAAAAACCGTCAGTCGTATCAATGGTACCTATGGAACGGTCGGCTGGGCGCCTATATCCTACCAGTTTCAAAACCGTCCATTTGCTGAAATCGTCGCATTATTTGCACGTGCAGATATTGCGCTCGTGACTCCAATACGCGACGGGATGAACCTTGTGGCAAAGGAATATGTTGCTGCGAAGAAAAAGCCCGAAGGCGTGCTTATATTGAGCGAAATGGCTGGCGCTATCGATGAACTTCCTGAAGCAATTACCATCAATCCCAACAACGTATCGTCCATAAAAAATGCAATTATTACTGCGCTTGAGATGCCAAAAAAAGAACAGTATCGTCGCATCGATGCCATGCAAAGACGCTTAAAAATTGCTACGGTTCAAAATTGGGGTTCTGAATTCATCAGTAGTTTGTCTCATTCGGTACACAATCATGATTCTCGCTATAAAAAGCGTCTGTTGCCTGCCGAAAAGAGACGTATTGTCACCCGGTTTGAGTCTGCACAAAAGCGGTTAATTATTTTGGATTATGATGGTACTTTAAAGAGTTTCGTTAAAGTTCCAACCGCACTCGCTGGCGCGCCAACACTCCGGACAAGACGCGTAATCCGAGCTTTGTCTGAAGATCCTAACAATGTGGTGGCTATTGTGAGCGGTAGACCACGAAAAGCTTTAACTCGATGGTTTGGTGGGGTAAATGTCGTCCTTGCTGCTGAACACGGCGCATGGACGCGTTATGATAAAAAATGGCAAAAAATTGATAATCGTAGTTTTGCTGAAGATAAAAAGCAGATTCGTAAATTTATGCAGCAATACACTGAACGAACAAGTGGATCGGAAATAGAAGAAAAAGATTACGCACTTGTTTGGCACTATATTAACGTCGAACCAGACTTAGCATTCAAGCGCGTTCATGAACTGCAGCGCGAGCTTCGGCATGCATTTGAAAATCAAGACATATCTATTGACGAAGGTCACAACATTATCGAAGTAAAACCAAAATCAATCTCGAAAGGTACTGTGGTAAAAGAGTTACTGCGGCGTTTCCCATCAGACTTTGTGCTATGTGCCGGAGATGATAATACAGACGAAGACATGTTTGCGGTACTCGATGACGATATTTATACGACGATCAAGATTGGAGGTGGTGATACAAAAGCACGTTATCAGCTTGAAAACGTCAGCCAGACACTCGACTTACTGAACAAGCTCGCACCCGAATCGACGAGAGCATTTAGCGACTTAACAAACCAGTTGCCAGACGCGAAAGGTATCGTACGTCGTCTATTGGGTATCGGTCGCTCACCGCGCGACAAATAAATGCGTATTATTCTTTGCTATAGCGACTAAGTATGTTTCTCAGCTGTACGAACAGCTCACTCTCTTCACGCTTTGTGTGATTAAACCCATATACGAGTGCTCCTATGATAGCTGCTGTTGGTAAACCGATCTTCAGTGCTGTATCAACACGACGACGTATTTCTTCATCATCTTTTAGAGCATTTGCTTTTTCAGGCAATGATTTCACATAGAGGCCTATGTCATCAGTCATTTTACGCATTGTCTCGGGAGATAGTTTCTGGGTGGACGTCGAGTCTTTATCCATATAGCAACAGTATACTACGTCATCACGAGCAAAAAAATAGCACCTTGACTACAAGGCGCTATGATTTTGAGTATACTTTTTTCTATTCAGTAACTTCGACACCCATGCTTCGAGCTGAGCCTGCAATAGTTTTGACTGCTCCTTCGAGGCTGATAGCGTTGAGTTGTTCCATCTTACTCTCAGCAATCTCTTCGAGCTGCTTGCGAGTGATTTTGCCAACTTTGTCAGAGTGTGGCTTTGCGCTTCCCTTTTTGATACCGATTTTTTCACGAATTGCATCGTCGACTGGTTGACCGAGACTCTTCCATGCAAATGTTCGATCTTCAAATACTTGGATGTGGACGATAACGTCTTTGCCCATGTCGGCTTTTGTGGCATCGTTAAATGGATTGATGAAGTCCATCATATTGAGACCCCATTGTCCGAGTGTTGAACCAACAGGAGGCCCTGCAGTTGCGCGACCAGCTGGAATGCGTAGTTTTAAATTACCGATGACTTTTTTTGCCATGTTGAATGATTTCCTTTACAAAGATTACTGCTAAATTGTTGAAGCTATTTCGCAGTGCGTAACTATGCGATTATAGCAGATAACGGCTCGAACGTCTAGTTTAAACCGTGTGTAGCTTCTCGTAATGTCTTTTCTATGAAAGCTAAACGCTCCTCAGGAGTTTCAATTCCTCTTTCGAACCTGTCCGCTAGTTCTGCCTCAGCAATTGCTTGTGCAGCTAAAGCTTGCTGAGACATTCTGCGACGCTCTCTCAAGTCTATAATTTCACCACTACATCCTCTTACGTTCTTTAGTGAATTAGAATAAGACCCCGGATCCTTTTGAGCCATATTAGACTTTTGTCACCTGCAGTGCGTCGAGCTCGACTGGTGTATCGCGGCCAAACATCGAGACCATGACTTTGAGTTTTCCTTTTGCGGTATCGATTTCAGATACTGCACCGTCAAAACCTTTGAATGGCCCATCGGTGATTGAGACAACTTCGCCTTCTTTGAAGTCGATGTGGTGCTTTGGATCTTCGACGCCCATACGTTTTTTGATTTTGGCGATTTCTTTGTCTGAAACTGGCGTAGGATCAGAACCACTACCGACAAATCCTGTGACGCCTGGCGTGTTACGGACGATAAACCACGTCTCTTCGGTAAGTTTCATTTCGATAAGTACGTAACCTTGGAAGATTTTGCTTTCAACGACTTTTCTTTTGCCGTTTTTGATCTGGATTTGCTTCTCTTTTGGCACCATTACATCAAAAATTTTGTCTGCCATATCCACAGCGTTGATACGCTGACGGACGCTGTCAGCAACTTTCTCTTCGTAGCCGCTGTAGGTGTGTACCGCGTACCATTGTCGGCTTGAGTCATATCGGTTCGTTGTCATAATGTTCCTTATTTAATGCTTATTTTAGTAATAGTTCAAATAGTAATTTAAATCCAGCATCGAGCAGCAAAATGAAGACGACGAAAAATGCTGAAAATGCCAGTACGGCAAATGTCAAACTCCATGTTGCGCGGCGATCTGGCCAGCGAACTTGACGAAGCTCTTGCCAGGCACCGACGAAATAGCCAATAAACGCGGCAAATGGATTGCGCTTTTTTGGTGTATCTGAAGATTTCGCTGCTGCGGTCTTGGGGACGGCAGTTTTTTTGCGACTCGTAGGGCTCGCGGTGACGGTAGATGAGTCACTTGCCTTGATGCGAGTCACGGTTTTGTCTGATGACGAAGCTTTCTTGACCACGCTAATGTTTCTCCCAATTTAAAAGTCTGCTTCGAGGCAGACTGTCAATACTACTGTAGCGCATAGATGCCGTGTGCGTCAAGCGAGCGTACTAATCTTCTGTTTCTTTTACCGGCAGGGCAAAGCTGAAGGTAGAGCCGTGGTTAAGCCTCGAGACTACATTGATCGAACAACCAAGTTTCTTAGCCAGCTTTTCTGCGACGTATAAACCGAGGCCTGTACCACCTGTTTCACGAGTACGATAATCTTCAGAACGATAAAATTTATCAAATATTTTTTTCTGATCAGCTTTACTAATTCCTATACCTGTATCTGAAACGCTAAAGTTGATGAGACCATCTTTCTGACCGATCTTAAGTGTAATGCTTCCCTTTTTCGTATATTTAATAGCATTCGTGATGAAGTTTTGTAATAATTCATGCAGGTACAATCGGCTTGCAAATACATGCTCGATCGTTGCACCTAACTCGAGTTCAAGGTGTAGGCCTTTTTTCTTTGCTTCATGTGTATAGTCAGCATGGAGCTCATGTGCCAGCTCCATGACGTCTATATCTTCTGCCTCATCTGCTACACCTCGCTCAGCTCGCGACAATGTACTAAGGTCATTAACCATTCTCGCGAGAAACAGCACTTGCTCGTGTGCCATGGTCATCGAACTCGCCACAACAGTTGTTTTTGCTGGATCTCTTTCGAAGATAACTCGAGCATTATCGATCGAACCTTCAGCTATAGCAATAGGAGTACGTAATTCATGGCTAACAACACTAATAAATTCATCACGTTCTTCTTCAAGACTTTTTGCTTTTGTCACATCCCGAAAAATTAATAGGTAGCCGTCGTCTTCGACATTATCAGCATCACGATTATAGGTACTTCGAATTGGCGTATACGTTATTTCGAGGCGTAACTTTTCAGCACCAATCATAATTGAGTATTCATCGCTGATTACCAATGACGACGCTTGGTGCAAAAGCTTGCTGATTGTCACCGTGCTTCCTTCAGAGTCTATGATTGGCGCGACCGCATCAATTGGTCGATTGTATACACTCACATTGGTGTCAACGAGGCTGGCAAATGCTGCGTTGTACACTTGTATATTTCCATACCGATCAGTACTGACGATTGCATCAGCAAGATTATTAACGAGCGTTAACATTCGTTCTTTTTGAATATCGGTATCAAGCCGACTTTTGATGATTTCTTCTCGATCGTATTCTCTAATCCGGTTAAGTAATACTGCTGATAGCCCGACCATCCCTGTCGATATAACACCAGCAATCGTAGCCCCGATATCCTGAAACCGACTTGGATCACTCGCGACACTAAGAGTTAAGGCAGTTAGTAGGAGTATGAAACTAACAAAAAACCCAATATATGAAAAATAGATATAACTTGCGAGATAGAGTAGCGCCCAGCAGCTGATGAAAGCAACACTAAATCCCGAAATCGCTACAATATAACAGATTGCAAATACATGCTGCATACCCAAATACGTAAGCATCCGTAGTTTTGATCTTGCAGGAAACATATACTGCAAGACGCCCGAAGCCGACCAAGCTATCATCAAGACCATCAATGCTGCAAAACCACTGTACCCATTTGACTTGATAACGCCAAACTCTATTAGTAAACCGTATAGAGTTAGAACGAGTGGTGAAAACAACGCAATAGAACGCATCACTGCCATAGTTCGTTTTTCATAATTGTATCGCCCGTCGAGCATTAGCGTTATTATACGTCAGCGTATGACGCGACGTCTATACTAGAGTATTGTAGGTGAAAGTGAGCGCAGTTCTCGCCGATAAGCTTTAAAATTTGGCTCAATACTACGAACTATTTCCCAAAAATGTGAACTATGATTCATTTCTACGGTGTGCGCGAGTTCATGCAGCAGCACATAATCAATGATTTCATATGAAAGCGTCATAAGTGCGATATTCAAACTAATTGTTCCGCTGGTACTGCAACTCCCCCATCTTGAACTCGCATGTGAAAACCGTACCTGACTGTACGAAAATCCATGTTTCTGTGCAAGAAACGCAAGTCGCTTTGGTAGATAACTTTTTGCTTCACGGCGTAGCGCACTCAGGATAGCTTCATGAATTTCGGTACGGACCGAACTCTCATCTACATTGTGATGCTTTGGAAGCATCACAATAATGCGCTGACCATCTCGTTTTACCGCGAGTCGCGATGATTCAACAATACTAAGTGAATGACTTTTACCTACCTGCATCCCGTTGAAATATGATTGTTTTGTATCAGCAGCATACAGCTCTCGTATTGCAGAGCGAGACGCTGCAATAAATCGTTTTGCCATGAATAATGGAGCATATTTGGGCATGCTTATTCTGAGTAGCCCATTTGGAGCAATGCTTAGCTTCATCCCTTTACTAAGGCTATTTCGACGTATTGTTATATCGCCAAATTCTTCGTCGCGGATGGTTGCCATAGTCGATTATCCGATGCTATCGAACGACTATACTTTGTCCAGATAGCCTCACAGGAGGCGTCGATTGAGTCGATATTTCGGTTCGGGGTGCCGACAAATGCTTTAGTACTATTTTAGCCTGACTGGCGTAGGTGTGCTTTCCACTGATAACGACTGGTTTTTCGGTTTCATGCGGTGCGCTAAAACGTTTTAATAACTTTTCAAAATCTACCCCGCGCTTGTCTTTACTGCGTGCTAGTCGTTGGTACGCAGTGTCGGGATCCGTTTGTACCCATACAAACATTGGTATATAGCCAGCATCTCTGAAGCCTTTCGCAAGCTCTACACGTTGTTGCCGAGACGAAGTTTCTGCCTCGAGTACAACTGACATATTGGTTTTTAATAATTCATTAAGTTGACTATGCAGTAGTACAACAGCAGCGTCTGTATCATACGAAAGAGGCAAAATATCATCGATACTCACGTAGGGCGCATTGAACGTGTCAGCAAACTTCTTGGCAAAAAAAGTTTTGCCGCTTCCTGGAATACCCACCATGATAATCGCGTGTGGCTTGTGCAAGCTCAATGATTTCATATATGACAGTATAGCAAATATATGTGCATATGTACTACACCGTCGAATCTTGTCCTAGCTCAAGTAATGTTGCAACCAGTTGGTCTCTGTTGAGGTGTTTGGTTTCAATAGCATTGTGCTGGGCAATGACATATCCTTGAATAATTTGTTTGAGATACTCAGCATCTTTTCGCCACAAATAGGTAATTTCATAGTGATCTGTCGAATTCATTACGCGTGTAGAAATGATAAGCGATCCAAATAGTGGGCCAATACTCGATGTCACGCTCAAGATGTCTTCAATTCGCGTGGTAATGCATTGAGATGACCAGATGAAACTACGCTTCGTGATGGTGACTTTTGTTCGGTCAACGACAACTGAATCAGGGAAAAGATTTGCCGGCATAATAACAGTTTTTACGCCCGCTAATATTTCATGAGAACGCTGCACGACACCCTCAATATTAGGTACGGGTGTCGTCTGGATTCTATTGCTTAGGTTTTCTACTTTTCGACCAAATAATATTAGATCAGGACTTTTTGGCTTGAGTACTTGCACGTCTTTTTTTAAAAAGTCTTTTGTAGCATCGAGTGTGCGAGTGGCTAAGTGACCTAATTTGCGGCTTTGGCCGAGGAGACGTTCGTAGGTTGGTATTCGGCGTGGTGTTGCGTCATCCATCGCCTTGTCTGATGGCTTGACTGCGTTAGGTTCATTCATGCGCCGATACCTCCGTTACACTATTTGTAGTATACCACTCGCGATGCTCTTTCACTATGAAATAATTACTCGCTCCATTCAAGAATTTGGAACAAAATAAGAGGCACTTTCGTGCCTCTTATGTGAGGAAGACTTGCACCAACAGATGTGACCTACGAACTAAATAACTGAGCTGTAACTGAACTTTTTAACTTGATCGGTCACACATAATGATAATGTGCTGTATCACTTGATCTTCCACGTACGACTATATATAGGTCGTTTACGTTCGTCAACACTTTTTTATACAATTTTAGTAAATACTTTATTGACCTATTATAGCTTTAAGCTCGTTTACATGTTCCTTAAAAGAGATCGCGCCAGCTGGGGTCACTCTGATAAATGTTTTGGGATACCGTCCGCTCGTCGATTTTTTGATTGTAATGAAATCACTGTCAGAGAGTGTGGTGAGATGTTTTGATATCGTCGAGTCAGTAAGTTCAAGCGTATCTTTAATATATTTGAATTCTATCCATGACGAAGCGCATGTCATCGCCATGATTTTTAGACGATCTGGGTTATGTAAAACTTTATGCAACATCCCTGTTGGCCTTACGCAAGTAGAGGATATAAGCAATCAATGCTGTTAATGTCGGCAAGCCAAACAAGTACGCTAATGTTGGAGTCGCGCCAAAAGCACCTACACTGAGTCCGTAATTTGATGCAAAACTAATCGCTGCAAAAATAACGAATGCTATCAGTGGGTGTCGCAACCGAGTCATTCTGCCTGTCCGTAACATCGTGTCCATTGGTCGTGCGATAATCAAAAACGGTACAATATACAACAAGGCATAGATACTCGCCAAGTTTGCTGGCAAACATGCGAGTGCAGCCCATGCAATAGCCGATAACTCAACATTCAAAATAAGATCAGCTTCATCTTTAGTTTGACAAGAGAGTTCTTTTACAGTGTTGAGGTCTTTAGTACTATTCTTTACCATTTCAAGTTCCTTGTTTATTGCTGTGATCAATATATATTATACTTTCCATTATTGCAAGTAGTTTCTATAAATTACGTCTACGTATTGAAATTATCAGGTTATGCTCGCTTGAGTAGCAGCTCGAAATACTCCGTACCGCCAAATGGGATTTTTTGTTTGACGTGCCGAGTGCCTTCGAGGGTGTCGGCAGAGTGCACGGTGAATGAACCATAAAAATCATTGATCTCATCGGTTGCCTTTGTCAGAAAACGTTTTTTCTCGATGTCGTCAAAGAGTGCCAGCTGACTCTTATTTGATGGTTCGATGCCGTAAACATACAGCCCCATCGTGCGCACGACCATATGTTTGGGACGATGTTCAAACAGTCGTGATACCCGCTCCCAGATATCTTGATTGGTATAAAAGGTAGTTTTAAATTTCTTTTTATCACTCCAGCCACCGCCAGTACTAAATGAGACCCAGACGCAGACGCCCCGGGCTTCGACGCCTCGGTACCTGAGCTTCATGCCAGTTGTTTCAGTCAGAAAGTGCAAGCACGAACGTAGGTAGTCGTCGTCGTTTGTCGGATTTTTGACAACCCATTGGCGCCCGACCATACCCATCGACGTCTGTACGTCATCGACTTCGTAGCCACGGAGTCGATAATACCAATGTGAACCGTTGATACTCTTGAATACTTGGCGCTTTAAAACGTTTTCATTGGCGCGCAAAAAATCGATCGGCGTCTTGATACCGTGAGCTCTGAGTCGTGCGCCGTAGCCGTCGGCGATGCCGGTGATATCTTCAAGCTCCATCGATCGATAGACGCTGACGAGGTTTTTGTGGCTAATCGTATCGAGTCCATCGGGCTTGTGCAGCCCTGCGGCAGTTTTGGCTAAAAAGCGGTTTGGGCCGATGCCGACATTGATGCGCATGTAGTCGCCCATCGCATCATAGACGCGCTGCTTTATCTCGTAACCGATATCTTCGAGCGACCTGCCCTTTCGCACATGCTGGGTGCCATGAAAATCGATAATGCCTTCATCGATTGACTTCATTTTGATGCGGTCTGAGTAGTCCTGCATGATCTTGATCAGATTTTGATACATCCAGGTGTATTTACTCGGGTCTGTTTCCAGCATGACAAAGTCCGGGCATAGCGCCATAGCTTCGGTTCGGCGTACGCCGACTTTGATCCCGAGCGCTTTTGCCTCGTAGCTCGCGGCAATCACGCAGCATTCCTTGGAGAGCCTATTTGTCACGCCCATTGGTTTGCCGCGTAGATTTGGCCAGGCCTGCTGCTCGGCGGAGGCAAATGCACTATTGAGATCGATGTGCATGATGAGCGGTTCTTCTTCGTTAAATCCGTAGTTCATGACGCGCTCTCTGGGATCATCGACACCAGCATCCACGACAATTTCTCTGCATCGAACTCCAGCCGGTAGCTATTTGCCCCGTCCGTCATGTGGTAGACGTGAATCATCCGCTTGCCTTGTACTGTGGGATGGCGTAGCGACAGCTCGGTAAACTCGATGTCTCGTCCTCCGTAGCGCATACGGTGCGGCATCGAGGCTTTGCTGACGTCGCCGGTAGATTTGTAGGCAACGATCACGCTAACTCGTTGATTGATGTCGATCGTCGGATTCATTACCAGCCTACTTTCATGAGTGCGCGCCTCGTCAAAATAAAGTCTCGCATGCGCGCTTCGAGTACCGAGCTGATATGGACAGGTGGCGTGGTCTTGCGTGGTGTTTGTATGTATTCAAAGGTTGGGTCTGTTCGTGTCTTCATAAGAGTCTCCATAAGGTTTAAAAAACAAAAACAACTAGGACGCAGGTCGTAGCTGATAACGGATTTTAGTTGTATGGAGCTGCCTGATAGGTTGTACCACCGTTTGATACTGGCCGTGACAGGAAGCTAATTGTATATGAAGACGCGCAGGGACCGGAGTGTGGTTGTCTACCTATAATTGTACACTTTTTTGGTGTGATTTCTAACTATAACTTGCCAATGTATGGTAATTTTTATAATTTAAAAAAGACTCCCGATGGAATCTCCTATCACTTAAAGCTGTATGCTCACCCAGAAGGATGAGCATACAGCTCGTACTACTTCTGGGTGAGGGATGGGTCAGTGCTCGATCGCTCGGATCGTATCACACGGAAAGGGCTGGTGGCACGAGGTGCACATACTGCCGTAACGGTCGAGGATGTTGTGGTGCCCGATGTACATGATGATCCTCCACCATCGAGGCTTGATGTCCTTTGCCTTCAGCTCCTTGTGAAGCTTCCTGATGGCCAATTCCGCTGAACTGTCACATTCTGATGACATATGATCACCACCTTTCAGTCATCAAAGAGGAGTATACTACAATACTTTTTTCATTAAAAGCAATTTATCGAATTATTGTGTTTTTTAGGATAGGCTATAGGCTGCTATTAGCTCAAAAGGTGTTTCAAATACACCTCTGGATTGCTCAAAAAATCCCGAGAAAGTTTTACGTGATCGATATCGTCGTATTTAGTATGTTGTATGCCACTCTCAGAAAGCTGGTATATTGTCGCGTCTGGAAATGCTAAGAGTATTGGCGAATGCGTTGCGATGATGAACTGAGAACCCTGCTGGGTGAGCCTCTGGATTTCGACCATGAGCGTCAAAATACGCTGCGGTGAAAAGGCTGCTTCTGGCTCGTCAAAAATGAAAAGTCCTGGGCGAAAGCTGCTGAGTATCGAAAGAAAAGCTTCGCCGTGTGATTGCTCGTGCAGTGATTTACCATTAAACTTGAGGTCGACTGAATTTGAATAATTTGCCGTCGTATAGAAGCTCTCTGCTCTAAGGAAATACCCATACGTTTCTTTTCGTGCTCCACGCACGAGTGTTATGTTTTCATGAAGTGACGAGGTAGTATCGACTGAGCTAAACGAATAATTCTTCGTGCCACCTTCGGCATTAAAACCCGCCGCGACTGCGATCGCTTCGATGATCGTCGACTTACCAGAGCCATTTTCCCCAACCAAAAACGTTACTGGGTTCGTGAAGTGCAAAGATTCAATAGCTAAAACCGCTGGGATCGAAAACGGATATGCGCTCGAATCAGATTCGTCGAGTTTTATCTGGCGGATAAAGTTCTCTGTCATTTGTTTATGATACCAAAAGTTTTTAGTTATACACGAAGTGCGGTTACTATATCTCGGTATGAAAGAACCTCGCTAGATGCGGGATTCTCCCATGATCTAGCGGGGTGGTCTCGACATCTCAGTCGAGGTTGAACAAGCCGTGGCGCGTCCCTGCGTTGTAGAATCCTGAGACGATCTGCCCATAGAAGAGCGCTGTGAACTCGTAGACAGTTCCGCCCCCGCTGATCACGGAATTCGCAATCCACAAGTACCTCTTGAACGTGACGTGGCTTGCCGGTGTAGTGAGCGTGAACGGTAGACGCTTATAGTGTGCTTCATCAGGCTCGTCGAAGTTGAGGAGCTGAAGCTCTTGCATCAGATCTAACATGCGCGGGTTACGAGGCCCGTTCACAATCGTGAACTCGCTCACGGGAACGGGAACGACGAGACCGGTTCTGCGAATGGTAAGAGCGGGCATGTTGCCGCCTTTCTGGTACGCCATCAGTCCTGGCAATGTGGACGTAGTCTGCATTGCTGCAGCCACCTCATGGAGAGGATTTAGGGATATTGAAACACAAAAACGCTTTAATGTCAATTTTATAGATAAATTAAAAAAATGAAATCAATTCTGCGGATCGGCCTAGCTTGGCAAACGAGCTTATAATTACAGTTGCTTTATAAAACTAACAAGTTCTGGAAAATCTTGTCTTACAAAATGATCGGGGGCAGATAGGAGATTGAATTCCGCAGACGATAAGTCGTTTTGGTACTTTTTCAATTCGGACTGCGATACCACTGGATCGTCCGTCCCGTTAAAGAAGACGAGTTTTCCGGCTTGCCTAGAAAGCTTCTCGGTCAGATTTGTTATTTTAAAATCAGTAAGATCTTCTTCGCTTTCGTCATCATACGGTGCTGCGATAAGAATGGTGGCTTTAATTTTGAACGGAATTATATTCTCTGATAGATACTTTGCTAAGAATATTGCTCCCAGTGAATGGCCAATAAGAATACAGTTATCTGAAAATAAATTACTTATGTGATCAAGCCATGCTGCCCACTCGCTATATCTAGCATTTGTACTATTAGGCATTTTGGGTAACAAAACTTGATATTCGCTACCAAGTTTGTCTTGGAGTAATTCCTTCCACATAGGCGTGTAAGCTAAACGATCTAAATCAACTATCTTTTCAGATAGTGATTTTAAATACGTATCATACTGCTGAAACGTTGTGCCGCCATGAATAATGATGACTTGCTGCATAGTTATATCATACCAATAGACATGGTTGAGAGGCCACATCTGTATCACATCTTTGCCGGAAAATATGGACCATTTCAATACAAAGTCTATCTTAAAAATTATTGTATAAGATTAAAGAAAGTTAACAATACATTACCAGGTTCAATCGCGTCATTAATATTCTCTGATGTTTTTTGTTTAGTTTTGTGTTTTTTAATCATAAACGTATATCTATTTTTATATTCTGCCACACAAGACCGTTGTTATCGGTATATGCTAAACCATCTTTTTCAAAACCTACTGACTCGTTTAGATTGGCTACTGCAATGTTGTCGACGAGGTGGCGAGAGTAAATAGTATCTAAGTGCAAAGTGTTCTTTATGTAGTTAATGGCCGCTTGCATGACGGACTTGCCGATACCTTTGCCGCGGTAGTCGGGATTACCAATCATGATATGGATGCTTGGTGGACGCACGTTATGATTTTCCTCTAGCTCAATCCAAACGACGCCGATCGTCATGTCGTCGACAACGATCATTCGAGTTATTTGTTTTTGCTGCTTTTCAAACTTGATAAACTCACCTATGATCGCTGTTTCGCTTTCTGTCGTGGAAGGTGCAATCTCATGCTCGGCATTTCCCATACTGAGTAAGGTGGCGTGGCCCTCCGGCCTTTGGAACCAGCTTAACGCAAAGGGCACATCCCTATCTATGTCGGGCGGTAAAAGTCGAATACTAGGATTATCGGTTTGCATATTGTGCTTATATTCTATTATTATACGTATGATTGATTTTTCGAGTATACCACTTTACATCTAGGACAAGATTATACGAATACAAGTAGCACAATCTGATAATAATTACAGCCGGAACAGCAGCAACCCAAAACCACCAATAAGAAACGTCCAACTGTGAATCTTTTTAAACTTAATACACCATTAGTGTGGGAAGTCACTGGATCGATTTATGTCATAAGTGCCTTGGCTGCATTCTATCCCCTCTGCCGTAACGTGAAAAGATCGCCTGCATTGGATATGCGAAACGAATAAGAATTTAGTGTAATAAGATATCTAATACGTTAGTATTTTTCGTAATGTGATTGTAGATATTAATGCATTGAATAGCAAAACAATTGATAATATTATTGCAAAGGATATGATTTTCAGCAAACCTACCGACAATGCTGATATTTCTACTGCACCCAAGATCGAGTATCCTAACCAGTAAGATGTACTTGATTTGCTGTACGCGTTGAATGAGTTATTCGTATATCGTATGAATGTAAATAATAAAGCGTACACAACTAACCATGCTAAGAATGAAAAAAATATTAAACCGATATTACCATCTCTCCATAAATTACTTATGTTGATTGCAAGTACCAATATGACTGCTGATAATACGCTGCCATAGACGGAAATAATTATATAAGCATGCTTTGGTAGTCGTTGCTCTCTAAGTAAAGAGCGCTTTTTTTCAATATCTCGAAGCTCTTCATAAGTTTTTGCATGCGGATACAATTCAGCAATATCTGTATTGTTACGAAACTTTCGAGGCTGGCTATATTCATTGACATCTGTTGTGCTAAGATTATTGGCATTAGCATAGTTTTCAGAATCAGAATTGAGTATTTGCCTACTATTCATCTGGTATTATTCATCATAATTATAACGTTGGTGTAATTATAGCATATCCGTATTTTTCGATGGGTCATGCAATGTATATAGTATGTCAACAAAAGACATCGTATCTAAAATTCTTACTGCCTAGCAGGAGAATATGAAATATCAAGTTAATTTTACGTCTCATTCAGAAAAGCTAGGAAGCCTCTCTTCTAAACTGCTACTTGCTGGAGCACAACGATTTACCGGCAATGTCGAAACAGTTCATAGTACAGTTATCCTACATTATCGATCTACAAATCATAGATTAAATGATTAGTGATTTTATTAGCAGCCCTATTGGACGATCTTAGAACTTTAGTAAAGCAATAATTCGCCCCTCTAGGAACTTATAAGAAATATCTTTTACACTATCACGATGCATAGTATTTGAAATAATCTCTAAACCTTTGTCTTCGAACGGCTTAAAACTTTCAGGTAGAATATTTACAAGTTCATCAGCTACTAATAT
>CAYLKD010000010.1:0-34571 GCA_964384345.1 uncultured Candidatus Saccharibacteria bacterium
TATGATTAAGCTCGTATACCTCAGTTATATTGACAATATGTCACAAAAAATGTAAAGCTATATCTATATTCGACTGCATCAGGTGGCCGGATCGAGCACTCCTGGAGGAGACATGCGTTTTACATTCCCTCGCTTGAATGCGAGCAGAACAGTCATAGCCATGCGTGCTGCTATCGCTGTGATCGCCATGATGGTGCTCACTTTCGGCATGATCTGGAAAGGATTGCAGTTCACCCTCATCATCGTGCTAGCAGCTGTCTTGTTGTGGACTATTTGGTACTTCGCTCGCCAAGGCAAAATTTGGCGCAGCACACCGTCTATGAGACCGCGACCTAGTCTTTTGAAGCGCGGCGCACCCGCCTCAGAAGAGCAGCTCACATGTGAAGGCCACGTGAGCCGCTATGACGACACGGTCGAGATCCCGATCGAGTACTATAAGTCAGAAGCAGAGCCATCGGGTCTGAGGATTACTTTGGTACCTTACAGAAAGGTTATTGAAGACGATGGTTCATTCTGGTTGCGCGTCGGTATACGTGGACGCAAGTCTACGGAACCCATACACTCGCGAGTACGCTTAGATGAAGGACACCTGGTTAACCGTGATCTTGCAGCTATGTGCGACTTCATTCCCCTGGATGGTGAGACGACGATTCATGTCTTGACGCGTCTTCGTGTTGTGAGCTTCGTCTTCAAGTTCGGATTCGTGGCTGCGGTCGTCGCAAGTTTTGGACTCGCTGGAGCTTTGGTGGCCTTACTCTGGAATCATCAGGACCGAATGTGGGTCATCGCTGCTGCGGTAGGTCTGCTGGTTGCCATATCCCGCGTCTACGTCTACTGGATGAGGTGGTATTACCGCTACATCGTCGTCACAAACCTTCGCCTTTGCCTCTGGTATAGCCCGCCGTTTGGTTTGCCTGGACGGAAGCGAAGTGCTTTCATTGAGGACATCCGCGGTTTCGATCCGCTCGACATGAGCTGGGTTTACAACCAGATATTTCACTGTGGCACAGTGGCCGGAGAGACTGCGGCCACGACAACCGATGACTGGATCCGCGAAGGAATCAGCCACGTGCCGCAGCACGAAGACGTGGCCAACATCGTCAATCAACAGCGGGCCAAGACAAAGACAGGCTCGCTAGCCGACTGACTCTCTCCTCCAGTTGAGTGCGCATTGGCATGGGTGCCGCCCGATACGTTTTATGTATCGCGGCGGCGCCCATGCCAGACTCAACGTTATTATATTCGATTACATAAAAAATAGGCTAAATCATTAAGCCTATTTTTTTGTATACATCTAATATCAAGGAATGTGGAACGAAAAGTGTGCAGTTGAATGCAAGATGCCTGGACGGCTGAGGTATCGCGTCCAAGAGCGATGCGATACCTCAGCCTTGCCCGAGCGGTGTGACAGCTGTTCACGACCCGAGGGTCAGAAACGCGCTCACCCAGATGGAAGCGTGCTGGACGATCCACTGAAAGGCCGCGGCGACTGGGCCTACCGATAGCAGCAGCAGCGCGCTGATGATCGTAGTGATCAGCCAGCCGAGGGTTGCGGTCTTCTTGTCGGTCAGCTTGTTGGCGCTCACCCAGAACACGACACCGGCCAGGACGCCGATCACCGTTGTGGCGGTGAAGGCCGTCCAGTTTGGGTTGCGAAGCAAACCGGTGTAGGTGTCGCGGCTCCACTTGGAGAGATCACGGATCCACGGGATGCTGACGAAGAGTAGACCGATCAGTATGGCCAGATTCACTGGACGAGCGAACTTGACCCTGCCGGTGATGACCGCGTAGACGCCTAGAAGCGTCCAGAAGACGACGAGTGTCGCCAGTGAGTCTCGCATGGTTGACCTAGTTTCTATGCCGGAGCACGTCGAGGCGGATGTAAAAAGGCTGTCACGGGTGCGACGTCCTTGTCGAAGTCTGAGCCGCAGCGCAAACTTTTCGTTCCAAAATTACCATACACCTATTTTGACAAAATAGCTAGTTCATATGATCTTTGATCATACTGTTTGGTCATGAAGCAGATGATTTACTTTTTTCGTTTTTGTGCTGGGCGGCGGGATTTTTTGGCGGGAGCGGCGGTGAGTAGCTTTTTAGCTGCTTTTTCGTCGAGGGATTTTGGGTCGACATCTTTTGGTATCTTAGTGTTCTTCTTACCATCAGTGATGTACGGTCCAAAACGGCCGTTGAGGACTTTAATATCGCCAAAGACTGCAATATTTTTTTCGGCTTCTGCGGTCAACTTCGCTTGGTAGAGCTCGAGGGCTTTTTCTAGTGTAATATCATGCGGGTCGTCTTCCTTGAGGCTTACATACAGCGGCGTCGTAGTTTTCGTTTTGGTCCCAATCTGTATAAATGGTCCAAAACGGCCAATGTTGGCACGAATATCAAGTCCGTCTGCAGTTTGCCCGACGATGCGCGGCAGCTTGAAGGCTTCGAGCGCTTGCTCGAGTGTCACCGTTTCAAGCTTCGCGCCTTTAGGCAGTGGTGCAAAATCTGGTTTGTTGTCTTTATCCTCAGTAGCGCCGAGCTGCAACATCGGACCGAAGCGACCAAAGCGAGCAATGATCGGCCTACCAGATTTTGGGTCGATGCCGACTTCCCTGTTCGTCCCGACACTTGAGCGGTCGATGCCGCCAGAGTTTTCAATCAGCGTATGGAATGGTTTATAAAATTCTTCGAGCATGGTGTTACGCGCCAGTTTGTTGTCGGCAATCGCGTCAAATTCTTGCTCGATCGAAGCGGTAAAGTCAAAGTCGACGACTTGCGAAAAGTGATCACTCAAAAAGCTTGCGATCAGTTCACCGGCTGGTGTTGGTACCAACTTCCCTTTGGTCGAGCCAGTTTTTTCCTCGACAACCTCTCGTTCGACTTCGCCGTTGGTCAGAGACAAGACGATTGCTTCGCGCGGCTGTCCTTCGCCGTCGCCCTTCTCAGCGTAGCCACGAGTCTGAATTGTATCAATGATCGTCGCATACGTACTCGGTCGGCCGATACCGAGCTCCTCAAGCTTCTTGACGAGCGCTCCTTCAGTAAAGCGAGCTGGTGGTTTGGCGAACATTTGGCGAGCGGTTACTTCGCTGGCGCCGAGTTCGTCACCGGACTTGAGGGCCGGCAAGATTTCTTCTTTTGATGCGCCGTAGACGCGCAGGAACCCATCAAAGGTAATCACCTGCCCTTTGGCTTCAAAGACGTCTGTGCCAGTTGAAAAGGTGATGGTGACCGTCGTGTTCTCGAGTTTTGCCGGGCTCATCTGGCTTGCGAGCGTGCGGCGGCGGATGAGATCGTAGAGTTTTTGGTCGTATTCGTTGTTGCTGGCGGTTTCTAGGCTGATATCAGTCGGTCGAATTGCTTCGTGTGCTTCTTGGGCGCTCGCGCTCTTGGTTTTGAATTTGCGCACCGTGGAGTACTCGGGTCCGTAGAGCCGTTTGATAAAATCAGTCGCAGCAGCGATCGCTTGGCCAGATAAATTGACACTGTCAGTACGCATGTAGGTGATTTTTCCGTCTTGATATAACTTCTGTGCACCAGCCATCGTGGCCTTTGAGCCGAAGCCCAACTTCGCGTTTGCCTCTTGCTGGAGCGTACTGGTCGTAAATGGCGCGGCTGGGTTGCGTGTACCAGGATTCTTGGTGACGGCAGCAACAGAATACGCTGCGTCTTTTAAGCTTTCGAGAAATGTTCGTGCTTCGGCTTCGGTTGCAAAACGTTTGCCGAGTTCTGCCTTGAATTCCTCTTTGCCGTGATAAAACAGCGCGGTGACGCGGTAGCTACTGCTGCCTTCAAAGGCTTGGATTTCATTTTCGCGCTCGACAAGCAGTCGAACAGCAGGGCTTTGGACGCGTCCAGCAGATTTACCACCTGGCACTTTCTGCCAGACGACTGGACTCAGCTCGAAGCCAACAATACGATCAAGGATCTGACGGGCTTGCTGCGCCTGTACTAGATGCATGTCAACCGTTCGCGGTGTTTTGATAGCAGCTTCTATCGCCGGTTTAGTGATTTCATGAAACACGATTCGCTTTGTTTTGACGGGGTCAAGACCAAGTACTTCACAGAGGTGCCAAGCAATTGCCTCGCCTTCGCGGTCTTCATCGGTTGCAAGCCAGATATTGTCTTTACCGGCTAGTTTTGCCTCACGTTTAAGCTCGGCAATGATTTTTCGTTTTTCAGGATCAACTTCGTAGATCGTTGCAAAGCCGTTTTTCGTATCAATCGGGGGCCTGCCATCTTTTGTCTTTTTGACGATAGAACGAATATGCCCCACGCTCGAAAGCACGTGAAAATCACTGCCGAGATACTTCTCGATAGTTTTGGCTTTGGCTGGGGACTCGACGATGACAAGATTTTTAGACATATATAGATAGTATAGCGTGTCCCTATTCGGACAGACAATTAGTGATACTACGCGGTAATGTCAATAAATGCAAATAATTATTCTTTAATGTTTGAACTGAACACTGTTGACGCCTCTGGCAGTGAGCAGTATGCTAATAGTATCGCTGAACTAACGCGAAATAAACACAACAAATTACAAATTGACAAATAACCAGTATTGTGATATTTTAATAAAATCGACGTTCACCTCCCGTGGTATACTCCCTCCGGCTCATGAACGCCATGTCAGTAATAACGAAAGGCTTATTATCATCATGGATCATCTACAAGAAGCATTAAATCGTCGAGCTATGGGGTATCCTTATGACGAAGATGCAGTTGAACATGCGGTTGCGGACGGCATAGGCGGTGCGGCTGAAGCTGACATTGACACTGACGAAACATGGGTTGTTAGTCAATCTATCGACTTCGTAACTGAAGAAGAATTAGAGCTACTTATCACCAGTGGGGCCAAGAAAGATATAGAGCAGGGCGAGATATCATTTCCGCCAGAAATAGAATCTGCACTCCGTCTTGCTACTGAATTCTATGACACTTATTTAGCTGATATTTCAGATCTGGATAGAGTAGAAGTAATTGATCGCTACGTGGCTAAACTAATTGAGCTCTTAGAAGCTGTATCACAAAGTACAGATAGTGAACCAGAGGAAGCTGACAAAGCTGAACCAGTCGATGTTGCGACGTATGTTCGCAAAGTCCACGCATTAGCATTAGCAACGTAAAAACGAAATCCCCCGCCGCTCTATAAAGAGCTGAGAAATTTTATTTTCTAACTTATTTTCTGCTAGCACAATTTACACACAGTTAAATTTGTATTATCGGATCGTCCACTGATTAGCTCCGAGATTTTTGATCGAGCCATTTAGCTCGAGCATGGTAAGAGCCGTCGACAGCTCAGTCGCTGTTGTTTCAGACTGTTGCTGAAGTTCATCGCCGTCGCGGATGCCACTCGCGATTAGTGCAATAACTTTTGTTTCCAGCGGTGTCGAGCCAAGCGGCAGGCTCGTTTGCTCGTGCTGCAAGCTCGGCGCGATGACATCGAGAATATCATCGACGTGTGTCACCGGCGTTGCTCCTTGCTTGAGTAGTTCATTGCAGCCGATACTCATAGCGCTGGTGATATTGCCTGGCACGACAAATACTTCCTTGCCCTGTTCGAGCGCGTGCATGGCGGTGTTTAAGGTTCCGCTGCGCGAGCCTGCTTCAGTGATAATCACTGCATCGCTCAGACCACTAACGATTCGGTTACGCTGCAAGAATGTCCATGATTTGGCAGATTCGTGATCGGGGTATTCACTCAAAATCGCTCCCCCGCTTTTGATGATTTGCTCGGCCAGATTTTTGTGTGCTGCTGGGTAAATCTCTGGCAGTCCGTTGGCGAGAACTGCGAGCGTGGTCCCGCCGGCTTCAAGCGCAGCACGATGCGCGATCGAATCAACACCGAATGCAAGTCCACTGACAATGACAATTCCCCGACGAGCAAGCTCAGAAGCAAGCATCTGTGTAATCTCTTGCCCGTATTTGGTTGGCTTACGCGTGCCAACGATTGCAACCGTCGGAACGCGAGAGGCAGGAAGAGTTCCAGCAAAGCGCAATGATTTCGGTGGCTTGGCAATAGAAGATAGTATCTGTAGAAAAATGCTGGTATCTGGTGATATTGTATTGATTTTCATAGGAAAAGTGTCAAAAAGTATTGACTTAGTGTCAAATCCGTGTTAATATCGGGCATGATTGGTTGCGATAAACTTTTGCGAGGCGCAACCAAACGCACCTTATACCCCCTATTCTAACTTATGTTAGGTTGTAAGCAATGCGCACTCGTGGTAATCTACCCTCCACCGCGGGAGCCGTTTAGAAAAGCATTGCTTGCATACTAATCCCTTTAACCCTATATTCGGATACACGGTAGCGTGATTATCAAGTAATGAATTCTTCGGAGTTCAGGCGTCCACCTTCCATAGAGTCGTGTGCGCACGCTTCACGCGTGATTCCGGGGTGGTTGAAGGGTCAAACGGCGCCAGGTGATGCCCACCCTTACCTGGCGCTTTTTGATTGGAATTTTGCTATTTATTAATCGAACTCAATCGTGATGCATCATCCTTATTATGCTATTATGTGTGTATCGCTATACACTGTTTCGTCCGACTGTAGCCTTGCTTTTGACTTTTGATCTTGATTACATAAAAACTAGGAGAAATTATGGATAATGCATACTGGCTCATGATCTTTGCGATTGTGCTGGGAAGTTTAATTTCGCTTATTGGCGGTGCGACGATATTTTTATCAAAAAAACGCCGTGCGACGGCAATTTTATTGGCCCTGCCCTTCGGCGCCGGTGCCTTGCTTGCGGCGGCGTTTTTTGATTTGCTGCCAGAGAGTTTTGAGCTCGGTAACCCGCGGCATTTGCTGACGTGGACGCTGATTGGTTTTACATCATTCTTTTTGCTCGAACGCATGTCGAGCTGGTTTCACCATCATCACGAGCACAGCGTGACCGCAAAAAATCAGTCACAAAATACAATGGTGATGATCGGTGATTTGATGCACAACCTGATCGACGGTATCGCAATTGCAGCGGCATTTCTGGTCAATCCGGCCAGCGGTTTCATCACGACAATCGCCGTGAGTGCGCACGAAATTCCTAAAGAAATCGGAACGTTTGGCATCTTACTATCTCGTGGCTGGAAAGATAAAAAAGTTATGCTGGCAAATGTCATGACGGCAGTTGGTACGCTGATCGCAGCCAGCTTCGTGTACATTATGGGAAGTCACGTGCGTTTACCTGAGGCAGAGCTGCTGGCGATCACGAGTGGGTTCTTCATATACGTGGCAGCGAGCGACATCATTCCAGATATACATGAGCAAACACGTTCAGTAGGCACCAAGCAGGCGTTGGTGCTCGTACTAGGAATCGTTTTCGTTGGATGCGTTATCAGTCTTCTCGGCGTCTGATTGAACTGGAGATTCGTTTAAGAAAGTATAAGACGTTGCTTCAAATGATCCACTAATGAATTTTTCAATACCGGCATGTACAGCCGCACCAATGCGCATAAGGTCGTCAGATTCTTGGCGAGAAAACTTACCGAGCACAAAATCAACATCCGGCGTGAGATGACGCAATTGACTCGCTACACCGACACGGATCCTGGCGCTGTCTTGCCCACCGTGCGCGTTGATGGACTTGATGCCATTGTTACCGGCATCAGAGCCACCGCGGCGCATACGCACCGTCCCAAACGGTAGCGCGAGCTCATCGTGAACAATCAGTGTGTCGGCAGGGTCAAGTTTATAAAAATCAATGAGGCTGCGATAGCTTAGTCCGCTATCGTTGTAATAGGTCAAAGGTTTGACGAGGAGTGCTTTTTCGCCACCTATAGATACTTCGGCAATGTCAGCTCGGAATTTTGGCTTGGTACTAAACTCGCTAGCATGTTCCTTTGCAAACTGATCTAGCATGAAAAAACCTACATTGTGGCGCGTCTGGTCGTAGCGACTTTCTGGATTGCCTAGCCCAACGAATAGTTTCATGCTTGTATTTTACCTTAAAAGTTATGAAACAGTGAAATGTCAGCACGTGTATTGCAAATTTGATACTAAAAGTGTATGATATGTCAATCGCCGCGTGAGATATCTGATTAATCAAGTCTTATATTTTACGCTGTAGTATATGCAGTACATTTTACAATTCTCCTTGTTATAGCCTTGCATGTTGAGGTTCCCCGGTTGTCACGCGGCGATCGTGACTCACCGCCAGACCTGGTGGTGCCACCGAGGGAAAAGGAGGGCTGGACATGTTCCGGCCAAGCGAATTAGGATCACCCACCGTGTTCGGATGGTTGGACGGGATGAGCCGAGAGGCTCTACTCGATCTGACTGGAAGAAATCTTTTCACGAAAGTGGAAGGACCGTTTGAACGAGTTGCGACGGTATGGACTGACGTTCGGACCCTGTCGCACGAAGCGGTTACTCTCCACATCAGTTGGGTGATGCTGAACTGTCCAGACAGGAGCGAGCAGCTGTCACTGCGGTTTGAAGGTAGTATTACTTCAGACTTGGAGTCGGCTGCCCCATCGACGCGTGAGTGCTTCGGTACGATCGCCGAGGACGGAACGCTCATGATCTGGTACAAGCAGGCAGGGAGGACGCGTAGGCGCCGATTCCCTGCCACAACGTAGCCCCGGCTACAAGGTTAGAGCCCCGCTCCCTTGTGGCGCGGGGCTCTAACCTTTTTTTGTAGCTGCTACTTTTCTATGCAAAGAGCTTTGCAAATTCGCCATTGTCCATTTGATAATTAAATCCAGGCTCTTTCGTCTGTAGGTGGCCGTGCGTGGCTCGATCATAGACTCGCACGCCTGCGAGCATATTGAAGCACACAACCGCGATGCAGCCCTGACGTGCTGTAGTTTCATTTGCGGTTATTTCGTGACACAGCGCTTTGATAGCGTCATCACTCACTAGCTGTAACTGCATGCCAGCAAAGGCTGCCATTTCGTCCGACGCAATGGGCATAGCCAACCAATCTTTTTTGTCGTACGACAGTCTGTGACATCCACCGGTCGATTCGTATAAATGAAATGTATAACCACTATGATCAGTATGTGCCTGACCAATCACTGTTCCCTCTTGGACGGGTGGGTAGTATAAGAAACGAATGAACCGATTACGCTCGCTCGCGAGAGCAGAAGCGCTAAATGTTGGTACATCATATTCCTTAGCCACAGTCTCTACAAACGCTCGGGCTGGCGCTTGCAGTGCAGCAAGGAGCGTTTCGCTGGCGTCGAGAAGCTTTTCGGCAACTGAGTTGCTCCGGCCACGCAGCGCTGCGATACCCTGCATTGTGACGTCAAAGTTTTGTTTATTGTCGCTACCATCTCTGCTGGAAGTAGCAGCTTTTTGTTCGAATCCTGATCCGATATGCGCATCTTCGCTTGCGTAGCGTTGTTTTGCGTCGAGCGGCAGCGATAAAAATTCTCGCCATGCTGCAACGGCCTCGACAACTGCGTGCTGTGTTTCTTCTGGATATGGCACCATTGTAATGCCAGTTTCGTGTAATGTTGTTTTCACTGGGTTCTCCTTCGTAGGTTCATCGTAGTCCAATGAACAGCGAGGCGTAAGTGAGGATTGGCTTACCTATTACCGAATAATTTGTTCGTGGTACGAGCCACGAAGAGATTCGAGCTGATTATCCTTGATGGCTTGTAAGACGTTTGTCAAGTGCTCGATGCGTTCATTTTCGTTACGAACTGCGTCTTAGATCGGATACCAATCGTTCGAGCCAAATTCGGTTGTCGTGAGAGTGCCACTCCACGATGTTGCGAGGCAGATTGGGAAAAAGACGTCAGCAAATAGTGCAATGTCCTTGTAGACGATCCGCCGTGTCAACGCAACGTACTCGAAATCGGCGATCAGTCCTGTTTCCTGCGCTAATTTGCGCTTCGCACCGACAAGGAGTGGCTCGGTCTTGAGAATCGTGCCACCAGGAACACCGACAATACCGTAATTCGGCTGAGAGGTCCGTGTTTGATTGATGACATACATATCGTTCCCGCGTCTATCCAAGACAATGAGTAGTGGATTGATTTTAAACAGTCGATCAGCTTGATCTGACGTATGCAATACGTCCGCCACTTTGCGTTTGCCTTTGTCACTCAGCGTATAGCCGGCTTTGTCTGCAAGTTTGGTGATAATGCCTTTATCGACCAGTTGTTTCAAATGGTAATTAAACAAATCGCGGTCGATGTCATCTAGTCGCAGCCGGCCGTAACGAAGAGTGTCAGCATTTTTCAGTTTGGCAATAATCGCGCGCCAGATATGTGAATCGCCTGGCATGCTGGCTGGTCTATCTACTCTTCTGAAGCTTTGGCAGATTTGGCTTTTTTGTAGGCTTTGGTAACTGGCTTAAGACCCTTAGCTACACGCTCTTTATTAGCTTTAATCTGTTTTTCGTCGCGGAAGCTCATCTTGAGTGGCGTACCTGAATAATCGTACGTTTCACGGATGAGTTTCTCGAGGTGACGTTTGTAGCTCCAGTGAATAAATTTGAGATTCGAGCCGTAGATGACAAACCATGGAGGATTGTTGTCTGTCTGGACAATATAACGCAGTTTTGGGTGAGTATTTTTAAGACCAGATGGTGGATGAGCTTGGACGGCGCGTTGCAAAAGATCGTTTAAGACACGAGTCTTCGTTTCTTGCAGGCGGCGCTTTTCGATATCAAGCACGAGGTCAAATAATTTTGAGACGTTTTGACCGGTGACAGAGCTAGTAAAAATAAGCGGTGCCCATGGAGTAAATTTGAAATTGTAGGCGATTTTTGGCGCGATGGCATCGCGTGTATAGGCGTCTTTGCCTTCGACAGAGTCCCATTTGCTGACAACGATGATCATACCTTTGCCTGCTTCGGCGATGAGACCGGCTAAGCGTTGATCGAGCTGAGTGTTAAGCTCGTTAACGTCCATGAGAAGCAGACAAACGTCTGATTGTTCAATGGCTTGCAGCGTGCGCAGAACTGAAAACTTTTCGATACCAACTTCTTGCTTACCTTGACGGCGAACGCCGGCGGTATCGAGCAGCTCAATCGTGCGTTGGTTGAAACGAAGTTGAATGCGATTGACGTCACGCGTGGTACCGGCGATATTGGCGACAACTGCCTGTTGTTTGCCAGCAAGTGTATTAAATAAATGGCTTTTACCAACATTTGGACGGCCAATCAACGCAACGCGCAAAATGTCATCGTCTTCTTGCTCGCTACGAGCGGGTACGATGTCGGCAATCGCATCCAGTACGTCGATGACGCCACTGTTGTGTTCAGCAGAAGTCCGTATTATTTCTTTAATACCGAGACGCTTATACTCATCACTGTCGAGTGAGCCTTTGAGATCGGATTTGTTGGCGGCAAGGATAACTGGCTTTTTACTCTTAAGAGCTTTTTTGGCTACGATTCGGTCTTGGTCGCTTGGGTACTGCGTGCTATCAACAACGACAACAATCACATCTGCGGCTTGGGCGGCTTCTTCTATTTGATCTTGAATACTCGCTTCAAATTCATCATCAGCGGTCTTAAGGCCAGCTGTGTCAACGAGCCAAAACTGCTGGTCATTAAAAGTTACTTTGCCAATAACATTGTCTCGGGTTGTACCGGCTTCACGAGCAACAATCGCTTGCTGTGAGCGAACCATGCGGTTGAAAAGCGAACTTTTGCCAACGTTCGCTTGTCCAATGATTGCAACGGTAGGAAGTGTTGATGCCATATTTCAGTAATTATAACAGAGGTACGCCAGTTTTGCGAGCATAAGCAATATACCTACTGTGATATAGTGATCAATTTGTACATACCAGGCTGTATATCACCCAGCGCATATGGACCAAACTGTATACGATGGAGCGCGGTAACCGTGTAGCCAAGCGCTGCAAATGTCCGTCGAATTTGTCTGTTGCGACCTTCGTGCATTAACACTTTCCAACCACGGCGATCATCGTCAGAGAGTCGTTCAAGCATGAGCTTACTCGGTCCATCGGCAAGCTCGATGCCATAATCCGATATCATTTGCTGATGAAGTGGAGCAAGTTCGTTGTCGAGGGAAACTTCATAGGTCTTTTGTTTGGCAAATTTCGGATGAGTCATTTGATGTGCGTAGTCACCGTCATTCGTCAGCAATAAGATACCTGAACTATCTTTATCGAGCCTACCGACAGGTTTGAGCGCGTGATATTCAGAAGGAATAAGAGAATAGATTGTCGGTGCGTCACCTTGCTCTTTACGCGAACACACATACCCCGTTGGTTTATTGAAAGCCAAGTAGATACTTTCGTGCAAAAATGATAGCGTCTTGCCATTGACGGAAACGATGTCTTTTGGCATAAAACGTGCACCAAGTGTGGCTCTTTCGTTGTTGATCATCACTGAACCAGATGCAATCAAATTGTCCGCTTCACGACGAGAAACCCCGAGCGCATGCGCGAGGCTTTTATTCAAACGGATAGATGTCGACTCCATGTGTGACTAGTATAGCAGCTCAGTTACTGCTGAGAAGTATTGACCGGAGTCGTCTCGTAGTCCATGCCATTCTGTGGCGGTGTCTGAGGTGGGAATGGTGGCTGCGGCATTGACGGTGCAGCTGGCGGCTCAGGAGCTGGGACAACTGGATTGTACACGGGCGCTTGCAACGGAGCTGAGCTAATAGCTGCGGGTTGAGCAAAGACAGGAGCAGTCTGTATGCCTGGAGCTTCTGGTACCGTTGGTTGCTGCGTAGCGGGCGCTGCAGGTTGCGAATCAGTTGCATTAGCACCGAGCTCTCGTTCCATAAGATCACCAACATGCGGTTCATTAGTCTCAGGTCGTTCAAGCGGTTCGATAACCCTACTCGCGAGGTTTGATGGACGCGGTGTTGAAAAGGGTGCAGTTGGTTGCGGTAGGTCGCTTTGCTGAACTGGAGGTTGCTGCGGTTGAACAGGTGTGGTCATCGCTGCTGGTTGATCTATCGCAGCGGGTGCTGCTGGCGCGGCGTACGCGTCTTGGGCAACGAGTCGTGCCGGTGGTACATTTATTGGTCGGGGTGCTGCCATTTGTGGCTGCTGAGCTGCGTTTGCTTGTCCACCAGCTGGTGTAAACGGCTGTGCAACTGGTTGTGAGACCGGTGCATCTTCGAGAACTTCGTGGACGGTGTGGACGACATCTTCAATACCTACTTGAGATTTAACCAAATAGCGATCAGCACCTAGTTGCTCACCGCGTTTACGTTGGTCCTCACTCGATAATGCAGTCATCATGATAACCTTTATGTTGCGTGTCTCTGTCGTTGAACGCAAAATATCCAGCATGTCGAAGCCACTGATCTTTGGCATCATAACGTCGCTGATGATCAGAGCTGGACGATCTTTTATAGCCATGGCTAATGCCTCTTCACCGTCGCCAGCTGATACGATGTCGTATCCTTCTGCGAGTAATCGCACTCCGTATATTTCACGAAGACTTTTATCGTCTTCTACTAGCAAAATCTTTGTCATATTACCCCTACTATACCTAAGCTAATTTGAAAATGCTATAGCACTTATGGTTGCGTTGTCGTATCGTTGTTTCTCGAAGGGATACGAATCCCGGCCGTCGAAGTTCGCGATTGCATATGACTTGCTTCGATGGCTGCAATAGTTGGTTGGGGAACAGTGGCTTGCGGGATGGTTATAGTGTGCTGCTGAACCGGTACGGTCGGTGGCTGTTGGGCTGTCTGGGGCTGAGTGGAAATCGGGGTAAGTATTGTTGAACCGGCGGACTGTATCGGTGTAGCTTGTGGCTCGGATAAAGCTTGTTCAGCTGGATGGCTGATGATGATTTGTGGGGGAGCTGCAATAGACTTTTCTGGCTGGGTCGCTGCAAGATCGATTAGCCGTGCTGCTTCGTCTCGGCTGATACGCGGTAATTCAAGAAAAAATGTACTACCTTTTTCGAATTCACTTTCAACCCAGATGCGTCCTCCCATCATTTCAGCGAGTCGACGGCAGAGGTATAGCCCAAGGCCAGTGCCGCCAATCTCACGCGTAGCCGAATTGTCTACTCGATAAAACTTTTGAAAAAGGTGCGGAATATCTTCTCTTGGAATACCGATACCGCTATCCTGAATACTGATTTTCACATGCTCGTCATCGCCACCAACGTCGATAATGACGTCGCCTTTTGGGGTGTATTTGATAGCATTTTCCGTCAAGTTTGCTATGACCTCGCGCAAATGATCGTTGTCGACATTGGCATAGAATACAGGCGTCAAATTGTGCCCAATCCCTGGGTTGTCATCGATCTTTGGTTTGTAGTACATTCGCAGTTGCTTCTCTGCTGCTTTAGGCTCTAAACCTTCAACAATTTCACCAACATAACTAACGATGTCAATAACTGTTGGGTGATTTGATAGCCTACCATCGTCAGCTTTACTTACATCGAGTAAGTCTTGGAACAATCGGCCTAAGTGCTGCGCGGATGCATGAGCTTTTTCGATAAAATCACGAGCTTTGTCGTCGATCTGGGCAGTGTTAGGATTAAGTGCTAGCCCAAGATAACCTTCGATGCTTGCGACCGGTGTACGCATCTCGTGACTTGCCGTCGATATAAATTCAGCCTGTCCTCGCTCTTCAGCGAGCTCTTTAGTTATATCACGAAATACAACTATAGCTCCCTCACCTATTTGACCGATCGGAGAAATCACGAGCGAAATATTAAGCCGTTTACCGCTCGTAGTGGTGGCAAAAAAATCCTTCGATTCCACTTCTAGGTTTGTTGCTAGTACTTTTGCTATAGGGTCAGTCGCCTCGGTAACTGGCTGATCTGCATTATCGCTCAGTTTAAGCACCGATGCATACGCTAGACCTAGAGCATCTTGATTGCCCCAACCGATGATGTGCTGTGCTGCTGGATTCATCAGTTCGATGTTGCCGTCGCTGTTGAGCGCAATTACGCCGTCATCAATTGCTCTAATCACGACTTCAGCTTTATTGGAAACAGAGCTAAGTTCACTGGCCAATTCATGATAGGCGTTAGCGCCTTTATCCTTGCGTGATGTAGCGTGAAATAAGATGTATCCAGCAATTATCGGAATCACACCAGTCATAAGAGTAATGATCGGTTCGGGAGTTTTGACATATGGATCCGCGAATAATATTCCGGCATATATCCCTATGCTTGTGAGCAATAGGCCTGTGCCCCAGATGCCATATACGCTAGCGAATATACTTATCAGAACCCACATCGCCAGAAATGATGAGTGTATCCCGCCAGTCATAACTACAAGACTACCGGCCATAACTGATAGCAGAAGGTACACGACGAGAGATGTGTAAAACGAATATTTTTCAGATGAAAAGATATACGAAAGCAGAGCTACTACAAGTGTTGTGCCAGCAAAAAATAAAGTAATCTCATACACTTTTAGGCTAGAGGTAAGCCCGCCAAGATCAAAATACATAGGTACGAAATATAATGTAATGATAACTAAAGCAAAGAATATCGCCGCTTCGCTGATGCGTCGATGCCAATGCGTAGTCAGTTCAAGCGCTTTAATCCCGGCCCCCTATTTCGTTTTCACTATTATTACAAAATATGAAATGAATTACTACTACATATGCGATTGTGTTGTTTGTCATGGACGATGCCTTACTTAAGCGGCGCTCCATGGATAGGCGGTTGAACCTGCAAAGACGCCGAATTGGTCAAGCCGGACAACGGCACTTCCAGAGGCTGGTCCGTCAAACTCAATTTGCGGCGCGGCATACGCGGCATTTGCTGGCGCAATAGCGCTAAACGAGACTTGCACATATGAAGCACTCGTTGTGACAGTTCCGCTCGACGTTGCACCACTAATGTAGCTTCCAGTTGAGGTAAACCACGTTAAGTGTCCATAATAACCGGAGCTTAATGCGCCTGAAACTAATTGAACATGCGCAGATGACGTGTACGTTTGTCCGGGGGTCACAGGCGCAAGGGCAGAAAGTTGATTGACATAGACCCATTTGTGGCCTGACCCTGTAACCGTTGCCTTGAGTGCTCCTCCCCCGCCCACACCAGTTGTCGTTTCCATCACAAGCGCAGGGTCGGCAGTATCGACCGAACCGGATGCATAGTTTGCAACTGCCGCATCGGCTGTTGTCACGGCTGTTGAACGCATGATATTGGTTGGTGGCGGAGGTGGCGGTGGCGGCGTGCCGTTATTCATGGTTGCAGCGTGGGCTTGGAATGTTGATTTCCAAGCACCATTTTGACCAACTGTATAAACTGAATCATCGACTCCTCCGCTGGTATGCCCCTCAGTACTGGTGTATATCGCCCAGAAACAACCGAATCCTACGCCGCTAGTCGTTTCCATTTCAGATAGCGCGTAGTTGATACCAGTTCTAGTAAATGGATATTCGCCGTAGACGGCGACTTTGTTAAATGAATTGGCTTTAGCAGCGAGTCCACTAACGTAGCCAGCTGTGATATCGTTGTGATTGTTGTACAAGTGGTAATCAAGCATGTCAGTGTTAACGTCATTTCGACCTGGCGCATAATTGATATCAACGCCATCTGCACCTTGCGGATCAATGACGAGTACCTTCGGTGACACGGCTTTGACTGCAGCAGAAAACTGTGCAGCCCAGTTGATGCCATCGATGCCGGCGTGATCTGCATACTGATCGCCAGAGTCCCATAATTCGTTGCCGGCCTGTGCAAAGGCAACGGCTGATTCATTTTTGTTGGCAATACCTGAATATTGATTCACATGATTAAACCATGGTACGACATAGTTGTTGATCCAAGCATTTTTGATCCATGTATTGCGGTAAAATTGTTGCGAAATGATTTTATAGCGAGCAGAACTAGCGACAGTACCCGAGCTTGCCGAGAAGCTGGTGACGTTATTTTCCGTCGTTCCATTATATGTATATGTCGAGGGTATGCCACTTTGTGCTTGGTGGACGAATGCCTGCTCGACCCACCACTGTTTTCCTTTGTGGTAATAATCAAACTGATCAGTAAACGGGATCCAAAGCTTGAGGCCGCGAGTTTTGCAGCCATTGATGACATAATCAATCGGCTCCCATGCTGCAGTGTTCCATATGAGTGATCCATCTGGATTAGTGCCGGTGACGAGTTGATTACTAAGTCCCGCTGAAATACCGAGCGTGTGCGCACGAACAACGCGTGCGCCCATCGAAACCGCTTCATTAAGTACGGTATCAATTTCTGTGTGGCTAGGATACTGAAGGTTGGTTTCTTTCAGCGCTGCCCAGTGCCAGTCAAGCCCGGCGCCGCGCCACGTTACTCCGTTCATTTTGAGCTGCGTGCCGCTGCGGGTCACCCAGCCCGATTGATCAACAATAGGAGAAGATGAAAGCAGATGACCTGCTGCAGAAAGCTGCATTTTTCGTGAATTCACGTGCCCCCTTTGATGAAATTGCTATTACTCTTACATCAAGCATAACAAGCATGGGAGATTGCAGCAACCTGCGACTAAGAAGTGCATGAAATCAATGGCACTCCACTCCACTATTCTGCTGTCTGGAGAGCTACTGCTTCTGCAGTTTCAACAACCTTTACGATGTGACTTACTACATTATATTCATCGCTAGAGAGCGGTGGTTGTATTAATCCCTTTTTGTCGAAATCAAGTATATCTGTTCCTATTTGGGCTAAATCATGTGCGTGCGAATTTGATATACCAAATATGAAACCTTGTTTGCTGGTTTCCTGATTAGCTTGGCGTAATTGCTTTCTACCAAAAGTAGATGGAAGAGGTAGATCAGCTCCTTTTACAACACGACTGAGTGCAATGGCAGTCAATGTAAAAAGAGGATTTGTAAGACGTTTGTCAAAAGAACCGGCAGCATAACTATCATGTGACGGCTCATAATAGAATGGATGGACATACGTTTCTGACATAATTACAGTACTATACTACTTTGATTATTCATTGTCAATACTATGATGTTGCTATATTTTGGCTATGATTCGTCTCGGCATGTCGCGACGATTTTGTGGCCAACCTCGACTGATACCATTGTTTGCGCTGTAAAGAGCAGGACGCCTAGGTGCGTACGGGCTCGAAAGCGTTTGGTAAAATATACGTCGGTTTCGGTTTTGACGATTTCTCGCGCGATTGTTTCGACAGCTCGATAGGTTGCATCGACATACGGGTATTTACGATTGATGATCGTGACAAGTTCATTCAAGCTGATATACGCAGTGCCGTGTACTCGTAGGCCCATGCCGGTATGGACGGCATCTGGCAGAGTGGCGATCTGTGCTTGTATTTGATCTTCGTCATACGCTTGTATCGCCTCGTGGTGTCTGCGCACCATACGCATCTCGATTTCGTTGCTTTTGAGCAAATATTCCAGCGCAAAACTATCAAGTGACAATCGTGAAAATAATCTCTCGGCTGCTGCAAATGTCCGTACTTTGCCAGATTGTTTGATAGCCACCTGCCCACGAGTCAGCTGGGGCAATGTCGCAAGCATCGCAGCATACAGCGTATAGGTATTTGCGATCGTCTGGACGACACCAAAATCTTCGTAGATGCCGTCAAGTACTGTTGTTATGGTCTTTTTGTGTGCAGGATCAATAGTACCAATTGTTTGACCGGAGCTAATAGTATCAAGTGTGAAAATGTCGGCCATCGAAACTTGCGGAGCGGTGTTTGCCGCCAGTGTATCGACGATATCGATGGCGATCGCAGGCCGATTGTCAGCTTTGTTTCGCAGGATGCGACCGGTTCGTTGACGGGCTGCGACGAGCGAGCGAGTTGGCCTGGCGTTGATAATAACATTAGCCCGCTGACTATCCCAACCTTCCGTGAGTACATCAATGTATGTCAGAGCGTCGATTTCACCTTTTTCGAGCTGGGCGTATATCGCTTGACGATGCGCCGCCATAATCGAGCTTGTCACCGCACGCACGCGGATCGGCCGCGGGATGCCATTTTCATCATCGACGTACTGCTCACTCAGCATCGTTTCGATCAACTGAGGATGCGCCATGGTATCCCCCGGGATACAAGCGATAATCGGTGTGTTCCCCGCTTGGATTAAGCGCGTTGCGATCGAAACGACCATGTCATTACGCGTTGCGTTATAAATCAGCTGCCGCAAGCTTTTGTTCTCGTATTCTCCAAGCATACTCACCGCAAATTCTTGCACGTTGCCAGTTGGTGCCGGAATAGCGACTGGAATAACTGATGAAAGCATATTGAGTTCGATGGCTTCTTTGAGATCAAGTCGATGGATCATCGATGGCAGCAGGCTTTCGAGGCTACGCGTCGCATGATAGGTCGGCGTCGCGGTAAACCCGATGATTAGTGTATCGCTGTCAATCGCGTCGATGATCTGCCGGCTGCTCGCGCCGAGTGCCTTATGGCCTTCGTCGAGGAAGATGATATCGAAGTGTTTATTAACGAGATTGACCATTTTGGTATGACTTGTTCCGGACGCGTCAGTCGTCGTGGTGCGACTAGCGGCTAGTTTTGCGAGTGATGCATAGGTTGTGATTGTCACCTGCGCTTCGAGCCCTCGCATACTGGTTGCAGTGTCACTGTAATAGGTGCCGACGCTCATGTGCGGTGCAAATGCTGCGAAGCCTTTGTCGCCCTTGCTGCCACCAAGCGTCTGTCGCACAAGATCTTTCGTCGGTGTGACCACCAAGATCTTTGGTGGTTTTTCAGCATGGTAACTAAACGCTTCAGCCAGCGTCACGAAGAGTACGGTCTTGCCAGTGCCAGTCGGCGCTTCAATGTAGCCTCGTCGATTGCCCTCACGCAAAAACGTCGCTGTGTCTTGAATGATGGCTTTTTGGTATTCATACAGTACATCGGCTTTTTTGCCATCGGCGACATACTTCTCCAAATTATGAAGATAGCTATCGCTGTGCGATCGGGTCGATGGGCTGGCTGGATGTAGCTGAGATATAGACATAGATTTCAAGCATCTATTATCGCACTTTTATAACGTTTTGTCGCCTTATTCCTAAAAATTAGTGGGATTATTAAATCAACAAAATATATTACTTTAATGCAATTATTCGCTCGTGATTTTATTAATATGATTAGATTCAACAACTAACCTAATCTAAACAAGCTAAATAACGACTAGATACTCATATTATCAAAGAATATAGTGGATTATTTCGGGTAGGTTCAAAAAAGTTTCGTTACCACCGGCCGCACGTAGAGTGCGGCCGGTGGTAGTTGAGGCTCAGCCGTACAGCGTCGGGACCCAGCGGTCCCAGTAGACGCCATTAACGGTCAACCTCACCCGAAGGGTGTACGCCCTGCCTGCAACGACCGTCCAGTTGGCCCAGTCGATGTGGCAGAACGCATCTGACGTGGTCGAACCCCGCATGATCGTGGTGCAGCGAGATCCGTTGTACATCGTACTGATGTCCCAGACCTTGGCACCAATGGTTCTGGTGCACCTCCCTGTTGTGCCTTCGCAGAAGTCAAGCCGAAGCTGAACGCTGGCTGATCGAGGCCGACTGGCTCCGAGCTGAAGTGCGCCAGACGGCCACACTTTCCGAGATGAGTTCTCTGCGAGGTTGCCACAGAGAACTCCGTACGGGTTCAGCGTCTGGCAGCTTGTGCCGCCTCCATTCTGATCTGGTCGCATCAATGGGAAGCCGTGACTGTCCGTCGATGTGATGATGTTGTTGTGCGTCGAAGTGACCGGACTGGCCACGACGATCATGTTGGTCTGAGGCGCCTCGACAACCACTGCCGAGGCGTTGGTGGTTGGTGTGAAAGACACTACTGCCATTGTTGTGGCCAAAGCCACCAGTGGCATCCTGAATCTGATCATTGCCCTCGATACCCTTCGGTAAGGCGTCCGGGATGGACGCGTTGTACAAATATATATTAGAGTTGATTCATTGTCAATTATACTGTTTTTATAGCTTGCAAGCTTCTCAGGGCTAACAAGTGTCAAGTTTCGAATTCTGTAAACAAAATCACTACGAAATAAGCATACCGGGTTGAGTGAGCTGATTTCGTAGTGATCGTATTGGAAATAGGCAGGTATTTTTAATCGACACACTCGCTATAGCTGAGGTGTTCGACTAGCTTTCGAGTTGCGGTCGGGCTCGATTCCAGCGAAATTGATTCGTTCATAGAAAATATCTCAGACAAATGTGTCTGAGGTATTTTCTATGGTGAGCCCACGAGTATTTTTTTAGAACCACTTTTCGATGATCTCTTCAGTTTAAAGGATAGATTTCAAGAATTGGGAATGGTGATGAAGGATGGCAAGGTGCACTCACCAGACTTGGAGGATTTCAATGTTTAAGCCTACTACCGCCCCATCATCGCAACTATTTAATAACGACACTTTTGATAGTAGATTTTTAAAGGACATTTACAGATGTCAAAATACATTGCTCATCGAAAGTCCGTTTATAAGGATAAATAGAGTTCTTGAACTACTCCCCTATTTTAAAAAACTTCGCCAAAATAACGTTCGGGTCATCATTAACACACGACCACCCGAAGAACACGATGGAGCATATGAGCAGCAAGCTTTGGAAGCAATATCTTTCCTGCAGGGCGCGGGGGTTGAGATTCTATTTACAGTTAGACACCATAGGAAGCTAGCTATAATTGACCGCCGGATATGCTGGGAAGGAAGCCTCAACATCCTGTCATATTATGATAGTTGTGAGATAATGAGGCGTGTTGAATCCACATCTGAAGCAGAAACATTAATCCAATTTATAGGACTCAAGAAATACGTAATGAAAGCGAGCCGACATGCCTGATCCCGATCCATTTCATGATAGACATCTTTATGAAGATGAAAATGCAATTTCATCTACTCTTAACTATCTCAAAATCAAAGATCCTGAAAATGCCAATCGGGAGTATGCAGTCTCATTTTTGAAATTTATGCAACGGTTTGCATTTCATGCAGAACATACTGAAGGTTTTGATTACGAAACATTACTTGAGCAATTCAAGAAGTCTAAGCAAAAAGACTAGTCGTCAAACATAGCGATTACCTTGTTATCTCCGAATTCTTCTGGATTATCAGAGCCAGGATTTTCCGATATTTGTTTACTAAGTGGTGGTTGTGGTTTGTCTGTATTTTTATCGAGAGTAGTTTTTTGCTTCTTGGCAAAAGTAGCTTGTGAAAGAGCTTTTACAGTCTGGGCAGTTTCTTTACTGCCCTTTGACGTTAGTAAGAGTGTATGCCCAGAAAGTGGTTCTTGGGCTTTAATTGCAGAGAGTTTTGCATAAAAGTTATATGCAGGAAGATTACTGATCTCTCCTTCCTCAATGTAGGGTTTGAAAAGCGGAAGTAATGTTACCTCATCCTGAGGGTTACCCGTCCTGAAGCAAATCACGGTGCCAACGTTTGCAAGGATAATGTTAACCATTTGTTGGTCATCTTGCTGCGAGGTTGATTGTTCTGCCATGGTTAAGAAAAGTCGATATTTCCTAGCTTCTGAAAGCATTTGAACGAAGGAAGCAGTCGCAAAGTTTTGGAATTCATCGACATATAGATAGTACGGTTGTCGTTCATCTTGATCGATTCGGGCACGTCTGAGACTAGCGAGTTGTAGCTTCGCAAGTACTGTAATGCCAAAGAGCTCTGAGGTGTCCTCACCCAGCAAACCTTTTGAGAAGTTGCATATCAATATTTTGCCCGAGTTTATAATGTCGTCGAAATCGATAGTGGATTTTGGTTGTTCAAGTATCTGCTTGGCACTTGCGGAGAATAGGAATCGACCTATCTTCGCTGTTATACCAGCTGACATCTTAACTTTCTGCATGTCACCCGCTTTACCTATCTCATTCTTCCAAAAGTTTTGTAGGTTCTTGTCTTTTAGATTGTCAGTAATCTTCTTCCGGTAGTTTGAGTCATTAAGTAAATCAAATACAGTAAATAGAGTAGGGTTTTCAGTTGTAAGGGCTGTATGAACGGTGTTTCTTAATACATATTCTATCCGGTGACCGCCTGAATCATCATCAGAGAAGATCTTACGGAAAACGGAGACAACTGATTCGGTAATGATATCTTTTTCACGAAGTAGTTCATTTCCAGAAAGTCCTGGGGTGAGTTCAAGTAAGTTTAGTCCAATCGGGTACTCAAGATCATCCGGATTAAAGTAGATGACATCTTTTAATCTATCCGAAGGTATGTGCTTAAGTAACGTTTCTGCCATGTCACCATGAGGATCGATAACAGCAACCCCTTTCCCATTAATCATGTCCTGGACTATTTGATATTGGAGTAATGTGGTTTTACCATTGCCAGTTCCTCCGATGACAAATACATGACGTTCTCGTTCGTCCGATGTTAATCCTATGGGTGTACTTACGTTATGATGTAGGTTTTGACCGAATACTACATCAAGATTCTTACCCTGTTTAAGTGTTACTGGAGCCGCCAAAGTACGACTCAACGAAGTCACTAAATTATCTGTTTGTGCACTATTCCCTATTGGGAAATGGAATAAGCTGGAGAGCTCTGAAGAAGCTAAAACGAGACTTTGACGTTTAGGAGATGGCATGCGGGTATTGAATGACCGAAGTCTGAACTGTTGAAATAGTGGCAGTGACGCCTTTGTTTTTAACATCTGGTAAGACGGTACACCGTAAGCGTTAAGAGAAGATTTTATGGCTGTAAATCGTTGTTTGGTATCCTTCGAATTATTCATATGTACGGCAACTCGAAGATTCGTTCTAAATAACGGCTGGTTCAATTTAGTATGCATCGTTTGCATGAGTTCTTGTTCGAAGGTACTGAGTGTTCGTGCGGGTTTCTCGTGTTTCTGCACTTGAATCCTGCTGTACGTATTTCTATCGGAGCCGTTGTAACTCTTCTTCACCGTCGGACCTGGAGAGAACATTTCTCCAACCAATTCGAGAGTACCCATGAGTATTGAATTTATGATGTCGAATATCTTATTGAATGGCGGCATTTTTGTAGTGTTTAGTCTTCGAAGTAGATCTTCATTACCTAAAATGCGACGTCCAAGTACAGTTGCTTCCTGTATTTTGACAGGCTCGATAACTAGTTGAACTTGTATTGATTCATTTGCTTCTAGGTTCGTCATTGCGCTGGTCAGATATGCCACAGGATCAGTTTGATCGAGAGATTGTACGGCCGAAAGTGGAAACGCATAATGGCCGGTTTGTTTAAATTCAATCACTTTATATTCCTTGGATAACGGTGGATCTATGTCTTCTACCTTTATTTGTGGCAAATATGCGACAATTGTTTGTTTGAAACTCTCAACGTGCCTTGATTCTACTTGCACCAAAAAGCGAATTCCTTGTTCCCTATTTGAAGTAATCTCAAAGCTTATGATTACCGGATGGTTCAGTAATCTTTCTCTTACTGTTCGACTGTCATGAAAACCATGGATCACATCAAATAATTCATCCGTGGCTTGTGGGGTGCGTGACATGTTGGACGGAGGCGTAAGCTCCAGCCAAGACATAGCGCGACTTTTGAGGAATCCATACCTAGACATATTACGTAGTGCGATTACGATCGTTACGAAAATAACGATACATATTGGAATATATATAAAGTGATACCAATTTAGTGTGATCCAAATGAGATATTCGGTTGTGTCCATGGAGCTGTCCCTTTCTTATCGTGAATAAATGTATAGTAATTAGCTGACTCTTTCGCGAATGTTCGCGTACTCACAACGTTGAGTGTCGGTGCGTTCATCTCGGAAATTGTCCATTGCCCGGTGAGGACATCTACTTTTGTGACGTAGGCTACATGCCCCCATTTGCCTTCGTCTGTCTGGAATACAGCTCCAACTTCAGGTGTATGGTTTACGACGTACCCCTCACTGAGCGCAGAGGTGTCCCACATATTTGCATTGCCCCAATATTGCCCGATAGGATGCCCTGCCCAGAGCCGCATGGCGTATGCCCAGTAAGTACAGTTTCCCCATTCGTAAGTATCTCCTGGTACTGGTCCTCCCATGTAAAATCCCTGTGTTTCAGCAGCTTCCGCACTTGTTGTTCCAGCGAGGAACAACATCACCGAGCCACCCATTGAAAATACCGCGGCTACGGGGAGTGATACGACAATTGCCATTGTGACGAGCGAAACTGCAACCAGTTTTTTCATGTTGTTGCCAGCTGTGAGCATCAAAACTACTGGATTCATGCGCTATACAGTTCAGCTGGATTAGTAGTAATAAGTGGATGCTCTTTATCTGATGCAACCACTTTGACGGCGACGTGGTTTTGATCGGCAATGATCAGCGCATCTCCTCGCTCGCACGTAAGTAAAAAGCTCTGTTCATACTCGCTGAGGTTAAATTCAGATACGACGTTCTTAATTGTTGTGGTGTCTTGGCGCATAAGAATTCGAAGTGCAGATTGTGATGCAATGGCTCTTCCATAGTCACTTTTCAGAAAGTCATTCGCCTGCTGGGAGATGATCGAAACACCAAGGTAGTATTTTCTCGCTCTACGAACAAGTCCGGCAACAAATCTGGCACTCTCTTCATGCTCAAGCAGCATCCAGCCTTCGTCGATAATGAGGAGCCGCTTTTCGGGTTTTGCCATGACTTGGTTTTTGACGAAGTTAGAAATTATTAGCATCATGATTTGTCTGAGGGATTCTGGAAGATCTTTAATATCAAAGATAACTAATCTATTCTCTAGGTTAATATTGGTCTGCGCGTTAAATACATCTGCCAGTGAACCAGAAATATATTTCTCAAGTCGCTCACACAGTTTAAGTTGCCCGAGTTTTTGGAGCTGAGCGTAAAGGTCTTCGAGGAGTGGCTGAGCGCTTTTCGATTTCTTGTAGATATGAAGGATAGCTTTATCGACGGCTGCCTTTTCGCGGGACGAAAGTCCTTCTGCCATAAGACTGATGACTTCTGTCAGGTCCTGAGTGTGTTCAGATAAATCACTACTTGTATGAAATGTAGTGGCAAGATCGAAGGGATTTATCTTTTGTTTGCTCTTCGCGGAAAGTTTTATATACGTGCCACCAACAGATTCTGTCAGCCGTTTGTATTCACGCTCGGGATCGATTACGATCACTTTCGTGCCTTGCATAAGCTGACGAAGTATCTCTACTTTGGTGGTGTAACTTTTGCCTGATCCGGACTGTGCAAAGACAATTGAATTGGCGTTATGGAGACTAAATCGATCTAATATGACGAGAGAGTTATTCGATTTATTCACGCCATACAAAATGCCCGATTCCTGCACCAGCTCTGAGCTCATAAATGGGAATGTTAAAGCCGCCGAACTACTATCTAAGTTCCGTTTTTGCGACAGCTGATCCTCGCCTCGTGGTAAGATGGCCTGCATCGCTTCAAGTTGTTGGTAGCGGGCAACTTTGGAATAAAACAGCCGTGCGGATAATGTAGCTTCAAGGAGTTTGGTAATTTTATTTAGTTCTTCCAGACTATCTGCTCGAAGACATATATAGATGGACATCTGAAAGAGCTTTTCTTGCCCTCGTTGGATCTTATCTCGAAGATCGATTGCTGAATCAAGCGGATCAGTGATCTCAGATCCGACGATCTTACCGGCGCGCATCATAGCTCGCTTAGTAGATTCAAGCTCAGTAATCTTGCGATGCAGTTTGGGAAGTGCATGCAGTGCATTTACTTCATGAAGATGGTAGCTAATATCTGTATCGTGATTGAAGTTTATCAGACTGTCCATCCAGCCTGAACTTGCGACGAACGGATACCCAGAGATATAGAGTGTACGGATATAGACGCCGTCGATGATGAGATAGTCAGCATTTTCTTCGAGTCCCGCATATGACATGACGTCGAGTGCATCTTGTTCTCCGAAGGTGAGCGTCAGTTCATTATTCTTGTCTACTCTAGCCTTTTTGTAATGTTTAGCAATCGTTTTGACTGAAGTCATTGGATTATTCATAGTGATCTCCTTTTTCTATGAGTGCCGTATGGATGAGCCTAAGAGCATGATCAGTGAGTGGTTGTACTTTAGATTGAGCGGGAGAGTAGAAACTGTAAAAGAGATCCAGCGTTTCGAGACTGCTCAGTTCTTTGGTATGCATACCAATACGGGTCATGCCTTTAGCGACAATATCTAGCTTCAGCTTTAATTGTTCACGGACGAGCTCAAAGTCAGTTTTCGAAGGCGTGCTATACGGCACAACGATATAAAAGTGTCGGGTTAGAATCTTATTCGTCGATATGAGTGAGCGGATGAACTCATCGTAGTTCACTAGTTGGTCTCGATAGATCTGTTCAGGCTCATTACCAAGTCGCTCACTAAGGTCTTCGAGATATTTATCCATGTCAATCTCGCGGGTACGTATAAGGATCTGGAGCGACGTTCCGACTGAGTTTAAAAAACTCTCATAGGCTTCAATAATCGCGTCTTGTTCATCCTCACTTTTAAGCTCAAAGTTTAAGGATGACACTTGCAATATTGCTCTGTACTCATTGCCGGGTAACATGAGAATACCGTCTTGCACCCCCTTGATTGCTATTTGAGTGCGGCTACTGGTTTTAGTCTTTGATTTCTGTAAAGCGAACATTAAACCCTCCTTTCGTTGTTGGTTCGAATCTGACATTGGCTTCCGGATCATTAATGAGTGCATAGACCTGAGCTGCTTTATTAATCTCTAAATGCGGTAATGCTCGTGTTGTTTTAGTAGTGGCTTTTTCTTGATCGTGAGTTGGTTTACTGGATTTAGTTATGTAATGCTCCCTATGCGCGGTTGTATTTTTATTCGATACATAATAGGTCGGTCGAAGATTATACCTGAGCATAACGACGAGCCAATGAGCGATGAGTTTTTCTTTAATACGAATTGCCATGACTATACACAGTAGAGTGACTATGCCGATGACAATATATTTATATGTACTCCCATCCATAAATGGAGGTAGTAATACGAACAATCCTCCTCCGATAAAGATTGGAACGATAAGTAATATTAGCTGCGAGAAACCAAGACTTCCCATAATTCTATCTTCGACAGTGGTTACTTGTGCTGGGACGACGGTTGCTTTCACAATGCTTTGTCCTTCTTACTTTTCTTCAATTCTGTACCTTTGGTATATGAAATCTCTCTTGGCGTGACCTGTGGTGCTTCGTAGGTTGTACCCGTTTTTGCCTGTTTAGGAGCAGAAACGCGCGTGACTTTGACAGTTGGTTTCGGCGCACTCGAGGGACGAGTATATATCCCGGATTGCGGATTCTTCGACCCTCCGGAAGACTTAGATGTAGTGCGTACATTGCTTCTATGTGCAACCTTATTGATGCCCGATCGGGCAATGCCAGTTCCTTTCCCCGTCATGTAACTGACGCCGTTCATAAACTGTCCGCCAAGTTTGCGAGTGTTTCGTGCGCCCATACTGGCGTAGCTAAACTGCATCATGACACCCTGGGTTTTGAGGAGTGCCATGACTGTCGCAAGGCCTATCACCATAGAGATTAAAGTATCTGGCACCTGGTTACTTCCAACTGATGCCATGCCAGTAAAGAGTGATGCGGCTAGGAGCAAGATAACGACGTGTACGAACAAAGTGAATATTGTCGTAATGTACGTTTTGATCGCCGTTTCAGAAAAGTCCCTAAATCCGGGAACGAGCCAGACAAGCAGTACGAGTGGAGATAACACCACGCCGATGAATAACGTGACGAGACGCAGGACATAGTAGACCAATAGAAATACTGAAAAAATAAGGAACGCGAGCATCATAAGCAGGGCTGCTACTCCTTGACCACCAGATTCTTTGACGACACTCGTCAGTGTGGCCCACACCGTTGATACTCCAGATACTTTTCCAATAGCGGTTATAAGCGCATTCGAGAGTTCAATGATTCCATCGATAGCAAAGATCGAGGTATTCACCAGGAGGAATACTAACCCTATTCTTGGAAGTAGGTGTTTGAGTTCAATTTCATCGAAGCCGAATGTCGCGGCGCTCATAACGTGAAGGCCGATTAGTGCTAAGACAATGACGAACAAGACATCCGTCATGCCGACAACCGCGAGCCACAAATTAAACACGCTTGGGTTGCTCGCCATAAGGGGCGTCGATTTAGTAAAGAAATCGAGCGCCGTTAGAAACGGCGTTGCCACTGCCTGAATAATGTTATTGAGTAGCCCTGTGATTGCTTTAATAAGCACATCGATAAGTCCGTTACTGACCTCTTGCGGTGTGATGGTTTGTAAGTTTGGTACAACTGTTCCGGTACTAGCTCCAGGATTTCCATAGGCGGTCGTCAGTATGGACGTTAAGGTTGCGGCACTAAGGACGATAATGAGTCCAAGTACTGCGTTTCGCATAACTCGTTTCGCATGCTCGAGCGTATCTGGTTTGCCGGCACTCGTCATGTAGAGGTAGCCGCCGTTGATCAGGAAGAATACACAAGCGATAGATGCAATTGCTGCAAGTAACCGAATCGTCGGGGCAACATACTCTCTCATCGCGATGACGGCACCCGACGAATCTGCCATGATACCGAGGCTCATGGGTAGAAATTCAGTCATGGGAATGAGTTAACTCCCGAAAGCTTTCGTAGCGAGTGACGTGACGATATTGCTGATAACAAATGCGGCTATGACGATAGCAAGGCCTGTTGCTGAGTAGAACAAGGTTCGCTTAGCTTGATCAAGTTTTTCAGGACTGCCTGAACTTGTGATGTAGGTCAGACCGCCAACAACAAAAAAACCGGTCGCGATGAGACCGGCAAGACCTGCGATGAGTTGTATTATGCTCCGTATGAAATTCTCGACCTGGGCTGCGTCTCCAGTCGGAGCGGCGAATGCAGTTGGCGCTACGAGGAGCGGAATTCCCACTGCGACGATCAGTGTTACTATTTTATATTGTGTGGAACTTCTGATCATTTGACCCTCCGTGGAATAGTTTGTACGCTAAACATAGCACACAAGTATTTATTTACAGTGGTGGCATAAGCTTTTTATAGGAAGCATGAGAATTTTGTAACACTTTAGAGAAAGATGTTGATTCTACAACTTATTTTTAATACGTCTTAGAATGTTGGTCTCCATATTGCGAGAGATTCCCGAAGGGACTTCCAGGATAGTATGCGGGAATTGTTGGTGTAATTATACGCAACTGGCTTCACTAAAACATTCTATTGATCTCGCGTCACCGCTGACTCTGGACTAATACCTACTTAAAAAATCTTCAGCTATCCTGCGCTCAAAACCTTGCATGCTGCTAATAGTACTCGACAGTGAATTTACCGCTAGGTCCGTTGAGTTCGGATTGAGCCGTAATTTCTGTGACAGCTCAATCGGCAAGCCAAGTTCATCTAACTGTACGTAGGCAGGGTATGTATCGAGGTATTCTAATCGGTTAGCAAATGGTTCAACATCACCTGCATCGTCTCCAAGCGCGAAAGACTGTAAACGATTGAAGGCGCGCAGATATTTTGGAAAGTCGTAGGACATCCCGTTTTTCAAGAAATAAAATGCCGATTCGATTGAACTATCATTGATACCAACTCCTCCGCTCATTTGCTCTGCAAGACCTCTAAATCCATCTCGTAGGTAGTAATCGATAAATATTGATAATCGGATGAGGCTCTTTGATAAGACATTCTCGCGCGCATGGGCATATTTAAAAGTGTTTAAGCCAAGCATGCTCGCATACTTGAATATGACCTGCATCTGGAATGATGACAGTTGAGGTGTTTTGATGGATTTCAATGTGTCAGCATATTGTATCGATGCACGAATCTGATTTACCACTTCCTCTTGAAGCTCCACGTCGATAAATTTATTCTGCTGCAAAATCTCCCACGGTATGTATGTTCCAGTGCGATGCTTTTCTACGGATTTTGACTGCTGATCTGTCAATTGCGCATCGTCTACCAGGCTAAGGATATTCGCTGCTGTTTCTGAACCATCCGTACCGATGGCGTCATTGACGATAATTTCGTTATCCTTGGGCTCCTCGTAGTAATACACGGTTCCCCAGAAATGACGGAACATACGTCCAGCACGGCCGGAGATATTTCTAAACGTTAGTAAGTCACCATTAAACCGTTGCTGACTATTATGAATGATAATTGTTTTCGCATTAGTGTTGACGCCTTCGATTAACGACGATGTACAAAGTAGTATTTTGATACGACCATCACTAAAACGACGAATCATTTCGTGTGCTAGGAATCGCGGTAACTTACCGTGGTGGACCCCCACTCCGTGGCGAAGCGCATCGCTGACATACCACTCACGGCCAATGTTTTCGTTGATCCATTCAATCAAATCATCATTTGCATCAGTTTCTTCTGCATATCCAGCAAGGCAGTCGACGTATAGTTTTCGAAGCGTCGCCGGTGACGAGCAATAAACCATTACATCCTCGCCGGCTTCGACGGCGGTTTTACAGGTCACCTCTATTCGGTCGTTGCTGGCAGCTGTCAACTTTTTACGAACAATGTAGGTCGTGTTATCTGTACTCTCAATCCAAGTGGGGTTGTGTCGTGAGGTTTTCAATCCTTCGATTCCATCAATAAACGGCCCTAATAGATAGACTTGGTCTGCGATACTACTGAAATTTCGATAAACGACATTTAGCAGGTTAGCTCGATCGCTGTCCTCTCTGGCAAGTAATGTCTCGTCCATCTTGTAAAATTCATCTATAACGAGCAGGTCGACTTGTAGCTGACTAATGACTGACTGCATATCGAATGCTCGCTCTTGAGTCAAAATGAAAATGTTCTCTTCTCCGATATTTTGCTGAGAGAAACTGACCCGATTGTGATTAGTATGTAGCTTCTTTATCTTTTCCCTGAACTCCTCGATCAGCGCGATTGTCGGAACAATTATCACGACATTTTTGTATTTGCCACTACGAAGGAGTTCTTCGATAATGAAGCTTTTGCCAAAACTAGTCGGTGCACTAAGCACAACGGATTTACCTTTGAGTAAACGACTCAGTACAGCATACTGTGACCGATGCATGAATACCCCATCGCGGGACGGAGACTCAAAGAAATCCCGAGCCATACGGTCACGGAAACTAATCGATTCTGCTCGGTCGTCAGACAAATACGGGAAAAGCCCGCGTGACCGAACATAGCTAGCTGCTATTTCGGTATATGGCCCCCAACCTTTCGATTCGAGATGCATAGCTACCAACACAGCAAGATCATTCGTTTCTGTCACGGCTTCTGCAATAGTCTTCAATAGGCTAAACTTATCCTTATCGGCAAACTTATGTTCGTCGATAAGAGTATCGATAATTTCACTATAGTTCATACGTCATCGCTCGCTTCTTATCCAGGTAGCGATCGAAAAGCGTAATCAGATCCTTCTTTGTTTTGATTGGCATGAAGAACATATGCACGTCGACATCTTCTATCCCACTCGCTTTGTCCAGGAACTTAGTAATTAGCGGTTCGATTTCTCCTTTGAGAGCTGCAATGAAGCCTTCGTCATGACGAGTGTGCAAGCCGGTAGCACCTGATTCATACGTAACGAGAATAGGGATGCATATACGAGCCTTGATATTGTCTAGTGACGTAGCTTTAGACAACAAGGTTTCTACCTTAGAGCTTACAGATAATTCGTCGTCGAGGTGTTGCTTAATCACTACGAACTCTTCCCAGTTGGAAAGCTGCTCAACCATTTCCGAGACCGATGCGATTGCTAGTCGAATCCCCTCAACTGCATCGGTTTTAAACTTTGCCTCACCGAGCCAGAGACTATCAAGTTCGCCATCAATTTCGATGACGTGAACGCAATCCGCCCCTTTAACGGTGTCCCCGACGGCCGTTTTTCTATATATTTTCGATATTAGAGGGGTTGTCTTGTAGATGTCGCGGATTAAGCCATGCAGTATTAGTTCCGCAAGCTCACCTCGGCGTTCTGGGTTGTGCCGACTCGCGTATACATTATTTGCGGCACGTTCAATTTGATCGTTGGCGGTTCGATCGGTCAGGGAGCGTATCTCTTTACTATTCAGAGCAAAAGACATGAGATGATCGTTAATCCAGTTGAAGAATTGGCGGTAATTCCACTCGCCGCTATCGTACCCACAGTACACTGCAGTATGACCGCGCTTATCGTCCCCGACATCTTTATGATTCGCGTAGTGAAGCTGGAGCGTCTCGAAATTACCGGCATAACGCGGTACATCCGGCATAGATTTAGCCGGCCCTTCGGCATCCTCAATGTTTGACATGTTCTAATTATATCCTAAAACTGCCCTTAGAACAGCAAACGCTCATTCGTTTAGCCTCTGAGTATAATCTACGGACAATAGTATGTGTCTTCTTGTAGTGTTATTTGCAATATTCTGTGTTGGTGTTCCTATGAAAGGGTATCATCGCCCCATACATATTCTATTGCCTTAGCCACCTCTAAATCACCTACTGATACGCTCAGTCTTATGCACTGTACACATATCGCTTGGCGCAGGTAAGTCTCGCTCGGCTTGAACGGGTCTCGTTCTTGATCAAGAAAATGGAATCCATTATCCCTTAGGTACACTCGCGCTAGAGCACTGCCAGATTCGTCATAGTTCACTCCGGTGAATCCACCCTTCAGCACATGTGCGACCTTCGACGCAATTTCATCGCGGTATTGACCGGCCCAGAGTTGATGAAGGCCGAATTCATTGGTGATGGTATCGATACCGGCTTCTACCCGCTCATCCTGCTGACGTAGCCGCCACATGGCGAAACTTCCCATGCGAGTCCGATGGTGTGTGCTTTCGACTCATATTGAAATAAGTATACCGCTTTTTGAATAATATCAATTGAATAAAGAAATTTTACCAGTACGGCTATCCTTAGCTAGGCTAGCCGATTAATTAATTACCAGATCCTTCTATAGACTCGTCAAAACCTGCAGTACCAGTCTCTACAAGTCTATCTTCTAGCCAATCATGGAATATGGACCTTACTCATCGCTAACCTTCGACTCTCGCCTGGCTGGTCAGGAGCATAGGAAGAAGCCAGTCACGAAGCTCGGCTAACTCATTATTCTGAAGTAGGTTAGTTTGTTTTTGCGAGTCAATACCGCGTGCAAAATCATAATACACAGTTATCAAATTACTATCCCTTGGCAACGCAACCCTAACGTCCTTAACCAGTTGATCAAACATGAGATTTTTTATACCACTTGTTTTGCCCTCAAAATTAAAGAAAGTGTCAGATTCATAAAGCCGATTCCAGTATTGATTCAATACATATGACAGCCGCTCGTTCTTTAGTGATATAGCCTTGCAGAAATTTGAACACACAACCTTATCATCTAACCTGTCTATAACATTTTGGCTAATGTGGGCCATTCTGCCTGTCGACTGTGTCGGACTTCCACCAGAGATTTCGACTACGAGGTCATTGGCTTTCAAGAATCGGTTAGCGTGAGATGCTTCGATGTGTCGGACCGGAGGATTGAATCCCTCTAGGCCATTGAGCCCATTAATGTCAGCACCTCTAACGCAGTAGGACTTGATATATCCTTTGTCAGCCTTATCCTTTCCCCAGTCTCCGTTCTTTGATACAGCGATAAGTTCACGTAGATTAACAGCATCCCATCCATCCGGAATATCATGGCCAAGCTCATCAGAATAGGTCATCGTGCCGCCTGCGGATCTGTAGGGCTTTCCGTTTATGTCAGGGAAGTCAAACTGTAGAAACCAATAATCATATACTAATCTAGCTGTCCGCTCTAGTTCCTTGTTAATTTTATTATTGAGAGCAATTTTT
>CAYLKD010000011.1:0-7085 GCA_964384345.1 uncultured Candidatus Saccharibacteria bacterium
GACGAGCATCGCTACTGCTGCATACTATGCCATGGCAACTGGTCAAGGTGTGATGGTGATCGGAGATCAAACGATTTTCTACGCCCGATACATCGACTGGCTTCTCACGACGCCGCTCTTACTTCTCACACTCGTGCTTGTAGGACTGCCACGAGTCAAAGATAGCGCGCACGCGCGAGAGCGAAACGGCCTCATTGGTTCGATTTTGTTCTCAGACGTTGCGATGATCGTAACCGGTGCAATCGCAAACTTTAGTACAACGACTGAAGAAAAGACAGTCTGGTACATCGCGAGCCTTGGCTGGTTCTTGATTGTACTCTGGCTGCTCTACGGCGAAGTGATGAAGCAGGCTAACCACGCCAGCAAAAGCAACGCAAAGAAGTATGCTTCTCTACTCCTATTTTTGAGTGTCTTATGGGTCATCTACCCAGTCCTCTGGCTACTTGGAGAATCTGGATTTTCTGTCATTAACATGCAATTAGAAGTGGCGATCTATGCAATTGTTGACGTCACCGCAAAAGCTGTCTTCGGTGTGGTGCTGCTTTCAAAGCTGACAAATAACAAAGATTAGTTAAAGGCCAAAAAAGCTAATAGTAACAGCAAGGGTAACCTTGCTGTTACTTTTTACAGACAATTACAGGTCACTAAGCTATATGTTCTGTCTTGTAGCTGTCTTTAAACTCTGATAGGCTTAAGAGATATATGAGTCTGTCCACTCGCAAAATGATGAGAAGTGTAGAAAGGACAGTTTACGCACCAAACTGGTCTGATAGTAATGTTCCTTGGGCATACGCATCAGTCGCTGAATTCAATCAGGGTTGGCCCAGTGATGTTGTATATGCTGATATTCAAGCAACGGGTAATGATTTTTATACAAATCTTTTAAATACAGTCAACGCTTCTACTGGAAGAGTAGTCGTGCGTCTCGGCGTAGGAGTCTATCATCTCAATCAATTTCGTATGATCGGCAGCAGCGGTTCTCCAACGTATGCTTTTGGTTTTTGGTTTCCTAAATTACAAGGAATAATCGGACAAGGAGCAGATAAGACGACGATACAAATGGATGCCAACTCAATGTCTAGTGCTCAGTTAGATGATTTAGCTACTATGACGCAAGCATCATTTGCGCCAAATCAAATGGGATTATGTCGACTCGATGGTAGTGTATCCTCCCCGGTCTTATTAGGTGGTTTGACGTTTCAAGCTGCTGATCAGCAGATGCTGACAACAGCCAGCGCAGATAACAATATTGTAGTACCCCAGCCCGCACCTCATTGCGGCGTTGTGCTTTATTCAGGTTCATCAGCTATTATTTCTCACGTTCGCTTCCAGGGTGCAGCGAGAGCGGCTACTTCTCAGCCTCCATTCGAACATGCTAACATCTCGAGCCAATATACAGAGTCTTTACTATACAGAAACTGTGAATTTGATGGTCATAGATCCCCTATATTGGATCCAGCAAAACCTAGACGATGTGGACCGATTATGCTAAATAATGAGCTTGATGCTACAATGCAAGATTGCTGGATACATCATTCAAATGTTTCAAGATATGCCGCAAATGATCAGAACCGTAATACATCAGGTCAATATCGTCTTATTCGTGTTCAGGCGGAACAAATAACAAATAATCAAAACATAGATCCTGCTCTCAACAATGGTATCAGTTTACGCGGCTATACAAATGCATCACTATTTGGTTGGGAGTCTTGTAGCGGAACGATCACGATAACCGACTGCAATATGAGCCAGGATAATCCATATACAGACGCTGGTATTGCACAACACCTCTCACTCACTTCTGTCGGAACACGCAATCCGCAGGGCGGCAGATTGGTTGTAAACGGTGGCGTGTACCATAACCCAGCCTGGCCGCAGCTTGAGGGATTTCTGTGTGTCAGAGCCATTTCAAACACGTACTGGGTAATGGATGGGTACAACACGACTATAAGAATAACATCTTCAAATGGTGTACGTCTTACGCCATACGTAGTCTCTGGATGGCCACCGAGTGCTGCAAGCTTGGCCGCTGCAGGAATTTCACCTGCAACGCATTTCATTGTACGTAATACGTAGCTGATTAAGTGCTAAGATTTACCTGTCATCTTGAAAGTCAGAAGTATTGTTAAGAAATCGAGCAAAATTTATTATCACTATCAATCGTGAGACTTGTCATGGTTATGCTTGTCGGTAGACTTGTTAAACCTGAACTGTATTTAGCGTAATTAGTATTTGCCCCACCGACTTGAAGCCAATTTCCAAGACCATTGCTTCTAGAGATAGTTGGTCCAGTCGTGCCGTTAGATAAGAATGCAGCATATACATAACTTGGGTTTACCAAAAGTGATCCTACGGAAGAAAGATTCATATTTTTACTGCCACTAGTGTTCCAGACGGCAGATTGATCACTGGTTTGGCCGAGCAAATTCCCCGCCGCGTCGTATATGCCTGCGAAGCATTGACCAGAAATTAGGCCAGTACCTCCTGCAATAATATTAAAACCAACACGTGATAATACCCTCGAATCAGGAACGATAATTCGAATTAGATATATAACTCCACTAGTTAGAGCAGATGAAGTAGAATTAGCTTCCTCTGGAGCAAATGCACATAGTGCGGTAAACTTGGCCGTTTGTGGAGGTCCAAGGGTGTAGGCCATTCCGACATTGCGTACTTTGAGTGCATCTGCCTGTGAATATACCTGCACCCCACCTCCAGATGCAGGTGCTGTTGGAGTCGAAATAGCATTCGGCAGTGCAAGATTGTTAGACTGTACAAATCCTGTTACAGAGAGGTTCCCAGTTGTGGTTCCTGGACCTGATATTTGAACAACGCCACCTGCTACCCTTTGCTGAAATACATCGGCATCTCCGGTGTCACCAGGTCCCCACGCTAGTCGCCCATCGTCACGAACAGCAAAAGAGACGTGAGTATTCGTACCAAGTTTAGTAGATAATAAATCATAGTTTGCACTACCAGGATTATGAATTGAGATGTTAGGAACATAGTATGTACCTCCTGCTTGTCTAACTACTGAGAGGTTTGGTATTGTTCCGTCTGAGTTGCTAGCTAATGAAACCCAGCCGGAGTTGTCTGGTTTGGCTACTTGGTTGATGTAGTACTCATGAGCATTCAACCAATTTGTTCGGCCCGAATCACCAGGCATGTGATTTGCTGGGAACGGCAAGTTAACTCCTGTAGGATTTGCGGGTGGTACGCCACCTGTAGGAGAGTACGCAGCAGCTACCACTCCGTGCTGGTTTGAATCGCTGCCATAATTAAAGCCAGTGACAAAAGCAGACATAGCCGCTGAGGATGAGTTAAACGGCCATGTATTTCTAGTACCTGGTTGATCAAAGAAATTAATGACTTTTAAACGTGGCAGCTCATCTGCAATAGCAAATAAGTCTGTGTACCACTGCGCTTTACTATGACCTACAGCAGCGTGACTCGTATCTTTGGCATCATTTTGATCCATACAGTTAATCTCACCGATCCAAACGTCAGCCGTTGGATGTAAAGTTGTTAGGATATCATATGCAAATGGTTTTGATACGTCTGATTCGCGAGGACCACGTAAAGTATCTAACGGTGTATGCCATGTTGAGCCAATTTCATTGTACGTGTCATAGCCTACGTAGTCGACGTATGCTGTACCTGGGAACTGATCCGTCAGAGTGTTACCACTAGCCTGAGCCGCCGAACCATCATTACTGCCTGGACAATAGAACATTTTAAGATGATTAGAGTTTGGCAGACTCCTGAGTAGATTCGTGACATATTGCCATGTTGCAATATAATCTGCTGGGTTAGTATATACCGATAAACCAGTTGTCGTGAGTGGAGTTAATGGTGAATTCGTCGGCGGAGACGGCGTACCAGTAGATGGTTTCGCTCCGCAGCCTGGATAGTAAACGCTCACATTCGGTCCTAAATTTGATTCCCAGCACCATCGCACTGTGATAGTTACCCCTAAGCCTAGTAACCATGTAAAAAGATTAGTTAATCGAGCATTCCATGCGCCTGTACGTATATCTGCCCCTGTTGCATACGATGGATAGTAGTTACCATCACTTGCTTGTACGTACCCGACTGTTGTTCCAAGAGCGATCAATATGTCGTGTCCAGCAGCCGCAGCCGCAGCGATATCTGAGTGCATTTTACGTGTACTAGGAGCGTTTGGATTTCCTGGATAATCTGAGCTCAAATCGATAAATGTTGAGTAGACATCAAACTTTCGTCCCACGGTAGATTCAAGGTAATCAAAGTTATAAACATATGCTCCACCGCTGATGGTAGGAGTTGGGAAAAAACACCCAAATTTGCGATCAACTAACATTGTCATATAGAATTCTCATCTTTCATTAAAACGTATCCGGTACACTGCCGAGAAGTATCCACTTCGCTGTATCGAAAAAACTACTTGCAGCCGCTCCTCGTGGTGCGATGTATCGAGCACCCGAATAAGTTACTATTGTTCCGGCTACGTAGGTTTTTTCTGATGTCCAAACACCTCCATCTGATGCAGTTGTGGCAGCTGCAATAGAAGCTTGTAAGCTATTTGAAAGATCGCCAAGCGGGATGCCGCTAGTTGGTTTCGTATAGGCACCTGCTCCGCTAACTGCAGAGGATTTCAGCGAACCATCGGTATTATGAGCCTGCGTCAAAAAGTCATTGAGTACGTCTCCCCATGTTCCAGAATCAGAACCAGGAACTGGTAGTCGAGATGTCATGATATGCCGCAAAACCAACTATACGGGTTGATGGTAATGACGCCAAGTGAAGCTGGTGGATTTGAACCGTTCCATGAATTGGCGGCAACGCCAAATCGAGGTGATGTAGTGCTCGCCACTCCGTTTGTTAATAACATATTACCGACGTTTGAAGCGCCTCTTTGTAATTGTGGAGCTGTTGAGGCCGTTCCCGTCGACAAACCGACATAGTATATCCCTGCCGCCATATTTGTAGCTGCTCCAAATGGTATGCTTATAGCTCCTCCAATTCCTGTAAATTTGGAAGATTGGTCTGATGTTGCGGTATTTGTAATGAGATTCCCGATACTATCAAATAATGCAACATACCATCCCGAAAGCGTCGTGCCAGCAGCAGCTAAATAAAATACGAAACTGGTAGCTGTTATTTGCTGTGGCACACGTATCTTAAACGCGTAATGAGTTGAAGTAGACACAGCCACACCAGATGTAGCCATTTCAGCAATCATGTTTGCCGCTTTCAAGCCATTATCGCTAGGAGTCCAAGCGCCGACAGGTACCGTTGACCAGGTACTTGTCGTACTACTTGTGGCAGTAAGAACCTGGCCTGCATTCGGTGCCGATGGTACGCTTGTTCCGTTGATTTTTGCAACGGTAGGGCTAGGCAAAGTACCACTTAAGTCACCACCTGCTGTTGTTGACATGGTTGCTCCGGCGGCCAGGCCTAGATTTGCTCTTGCTACACTGAGTGATGTTACGTCTGAAAGATTATTTACAGAGCTTAATTTGAGATTTAACGCTGACTGTGTGGCACTTGATATAGGCTTGTTTACGTCACTCGTATTATCGACATTTCCAAGATTGATATCTGACTTCGTAGGAATGTAATCTCCTGCTTTGGCCGTAGAGCTCGTAGTGCCTATTGCTAGGTTACTTGTGCCTGCTCCGATTGCATTACGAACTGCTGTGGCATCAGCGGCGGTTATAATACTGCGTCCGATTGTGGTACTGTCGGTAATATCCATTGCGAGATGAGTATGTGATATGTTTGCTTTGCCCGCTAAGCTCGGAACTGTCGGTGCAGTTGCCGTACCACCGAGATCGCCTGATAACTGAACTGTTCCTGTACTCGTTGTTGTCGCCTCCGCTGCACCAGCGGCTAATGCGGTATCAACGTAATCTTTTGTGACTGCATGGCTAGCGAGTGTTGGGGTAGGAACATTTGGTTGTGCTTGAAAATTTTTTGTGCCGGCAATTAGTTCAGACCCAGATCTATGAACGACATTAGAATCAGAGGCTGCTCCGCTGGCAGCAACAGCTGAGAATTTTAAGCTACCATCGGAATTGAGAGATTGCGAGAGAAAGTCATTTAAAACATCTCCCCAAATGCCGTCATCTTGTCCAGGAACTGGTAGTCGTGACGCTGGCATTTACAACAAAACTCCATGTATAGCTAATTAAGTATTAGCTTAATGATACTTCGTTCGCGACACTTTCGCAAGGAACGATGACGCATGGAGTACAACTGAGTCCTCTCATATAGTTGTTGTGTAATACTTTTCATCATATTGATCATTCTAGAATTTATTACTATATAAATAAGTTCAAATAAAAGAACTCCAAAATGAATGGAGTTCAATAATGCTCATGCTTGGCTGGGGATAGTGAACCTATTCCAAACTTTTGAGGATCTTGAATCTGTTGAGGACAAGCCATTAGACATCCATGAAGTTCGACAAGTTATTGATACGCATGACGATACAGAGACAGAATCATGTTAAGGAATCTTCTTCGTCGGACATTTGGTTTCAAAATAATAGATGCTCATGAACTATTAGAATCTGAGCTTTTAGATGAAAGCACGTTTTATCCTACGCTCATAAAAGATTTGAAGAAGTGCCATAGCGAGCTCATTATCAAATCCCCGTTCATTACCAATCGTCGACTCGAGTTACTTCTACCAACATTGCAAAAGCTTAAAGAGCATAAAGTACGAATCGTTATTAACACCCGTGACCCACAATCGAGTGATGACGAGTATCAACGAGAAGATGCGCGTCGAGCTATATCGAAACTCCAACATATAGGCGTACACGTACTATATACTGCCGGACATCATCGTAAGATAGTAATAATTGATCGCAAGGTTTTGTACGAGGGTTCACTTAACGTCCTATCTCAAAACAATAGTTCTGAGATTATGCGACGAATTGACTCGGTACCGCTTGCTTGGCAGATGGTAGAGTTTATTGATATTGATAAATATATTTAGAGTTAATCACCAGACTCTCAATGAACTAGTTAAACTATTGGGTGACCATACTTGCCTGCTAGCGAATCAAGTTCTGGAATGCCAAACTCTTCTGCTAATCT
>CAYLKD010000011.1:7095-13618 GCA_964384345.1 uncultured Candidatus Saccharibacteria bacterium
TAAGGGGTGAATATCTGAGATATGAGCGGAACTTGAGAGCTATCACTTTGTCATTTCCAAATTTAGCAACCCAATTCCTGTAGCTTTCAAAGGTATTGAATTTAGGTGTCTTAGAATGAAATTTATCTGCGTACATAACAATTCGTTCTTCAATCGATTCGGCCAAGAAGTCCTCGTGCGGTAAAGCCAATTCACGCATTATTATGTCATCCTTCGTCAATCCGACACCGGTATGGTGTGAAGCGAAACGCGCTAACTCTTCAGGTAAATTTTCGTTTTTCAAAACTTGGTACCCAATTACTCCATGTTTTATATACTCCGTATTTTCCGGAAGACCTTGAGAAGAATACAGATCATACACGCCAATATCGTGCAGAAGGCTGCCTGCATTTACTAAACTCCTGTCTATTTTCATACTAGGATTAGAATCTATGATGTTATTTGCAATCTCGGCTACGATTTTACAATGAGTAAATATGAGATCAAAGGCGTCGGCATCAGGCGCATATTTTTGATGTAATGTAACGATATCCTCGTAGGTAGGAATCATTCTACAGTCTCTTTCCTATGAACCTTATTAGATTATGGATATCTTTTGCGCTGTCTTTATATGTCTCCCCGTTATTGTCACTAAGAATTGTAGAAAACTTAGCAGCAAATCTATTAGCGGTCTCAGGACTAAAGTAGCGTTTAGGAACGCCTTCAATATTAAAATAATCCTCCTCAATTTTTTCACCGGTACCATATTCCGGATCGTCAGTAGAATTTGTGAAGAATGCAACTATTCCTCCAGGCTTCAAAATACGATATATTTCTTCAAATATAGTAATGGTAGTTTCCAGGCTGAAGTAGTGCAAAGATAGATGAGCATAGACAATATCAAATTGTTCGTCATCAAATTGTAAGGGTTCCTCTAAATCAACTTTCTCAATGTCAATTTTTGACCTTAGTGGCTTATTCGCTTTAATTGCAACCGTTAGTGATTCAATTTCTAGATCAGTGCTCGTTACATGGTACCCATGTTCTGCGAAATATAGGCCATCCTGACCAAGACCCGCACCAAGTTCCAATAGTGCACCTTCGAGCGGGAAATACTCTATTACTTGCTGTGCAAAAATTGATGGTATTTTAACCCAATCTTCTTTTTCGTAGCGCTTATGTAGTTGTTTCCAGTTGTTAGTCATATCAATAATAATAGCAAACTAATTTGAATCAATATTATACATATGCTTCAGAAGCCCTGCTTGAAGAATTTCGAACTGCTGAAGTTACTTTATTGCACCACGCCAAGTTTTGAGTAGTTGAATTATTTGATCAGATAGATGTGTAGTTTTTAAGAATTCAGAGTATTCTAGCTTTTCTACTGCATCTCTAAATGATCCTTCAGTGGATGTATCGTGTTTTTGAAGTAAACGCTCAAGTCCTGGTTCAGGATTTTCACGGCCTAATTGTTTCCCGCGCTCCTCGCCAAGTAAAACAGTTTCAAGATAATCTTTAACGATTTCTTCAGGTTCTGTTCCGACTGCAGAAAGTAAAAGAAGAGCAATTAGACCTGTTCTATCCCGTCCACTTTTACAGTGAAACAATACTCCGCCTTCGGGAGCAGTTGCTAATAATTCTAATGCCTTTGCGGCTACCTCTGGCATCTTTTTTAAATGTTCCCTGTAGTACATAGAAGTATTTTCCAAACCTTCTTTAAGGTATGGTTCCCAAAACTTCTCGTTGGCTATGTTATCCAGATCGATATGAATACTAGCAAGCCAGTCCGGTCTTGACTGTATGTCTTGTGCTCGCTCGGATTCTTGTCTTAGGTCAACGATCGTTCGAATACCACTTGATCGTAACTGTTCCCAGCCTGACGGTTTTATTAAGTCAATGTTTTCGGCTCGATAGAATACGCTGTAGGGAGTATAGTCACCGTTCGTTCGATGTAATCCCCCAAGGTCACGGGCATTTACTAATCCATCAATTTTAAGTGTGCGATCTGTTTTATTCATCGTACTATAATATCAAACAATATAATAATCTTTTAAATTAATAGAGCTTAAATAATAGCAGTTAAGCATTGATCAAATTTCTAATTATGGTTCTACTATTTCAATGCCGAATGAATTAAACGGCTCTAGCGAAATCCGCACCCATTTACTGCAAGCCAAGCAACCAAAAGTGGCATTTGCAAAAGTCGATCTTTCACCTACTGCAGTTTGATCAACGAGCTCCAAAGCATCACCTGTACTATCACTATCCCATAAAACTCCTGGAGTTTCTTCAAGCTGTGCGTCTAATGCCTTTATGCCAGGATCAATAGGCTCGACCGCAATAAACACACTATCATTTCGGACCAACCACCTAGCAGCGGCAATCCCACAGGTCCGCTCGTTTGGATTTATAGGACATTCTTCATGAAAGTCTGCACTCAACATAATATAAGTATAGCGACAAATATATTTATAACAAAGTCCATTTTATTTCATAGTACTCATAAATTCTTTTAAAAAGTGTTTTCATACTATTAATCTAGTACGGACTTTCAGTTGACTCAATAAAACGTACATGGTTTGCATTTTCCTCTTTGAAGGATGGAGTCACTGTCAAAACCATTTTCATAGTACTGAAATAATGTATTCGTGTTTTTGCTGGTATAACTATGAGATCTTAGTTATCTTTGATTTTTTCGTATATTTCGAAAACACGGTACGGATAGTTGCTATCGTGGGGGTTATGTATCGCAAATACTCTCATTAAGAGGTCTTGCTTCTTCCACTCGTTTCCTGTTGAATTAATGTACGTATCGTACGCATGGCTTATGGATGCTTCAGTAATTTTGATACTATCCTTATCGTCCTTAGCTCCCTCAACCTGCATGATAAAACGAGTTTTAGAAAAAGTCATAAATTCTATTAAACGTATTATTTTAGGGCGATTAAAGTTTTCATATATCATGATAGCCAAAAGAATTTCTGATTTTTTACTATCATAATTGTCTAAAGTAAATCTATACTTTTGACGAAAATAACGCAGTTTAGATATTAGATATTTATCTTTTCTGTTCTTAAATACTTGATGGTTTTCGGGGATGTTTCTAAAAACTCCGTATAAAAATGCTATCACGATTAGCCATAAATCCGTTCTTAAATTAGCTTCATCTGGTAAAATGAACGTCAGACCTTTTGAAATAATCGCATTGTACAAAAAGAAACTTAGAAAAATTGAGACGATGTGAAAGGTAAAAAATTTCAATTTATTTGCAAGTTTCCACCTACCAAGAACTACGATTAGTGATAATTGTAAGACAAAATAGTATGCCGCTACTAACCAAATGTCTTTCACGTATGAATCAAGTTTGAGCAGATAGAATATTATCGATATAAATATGATTGCCACTGGAGCTATGATTATCCGGTATATCGCATTGAACCCAGAGCTATTTTCTGCTTGAAATAAGCTTGTGATTGGTTGGTAGTCTTCATAATAGCTCAACATTAGTCTGCCTAATGACATTGCCATAAGCAGAATTATCAATGCGGACACAATGTGTGCTACGAAGATTAGTTCGGTGAAATTAATCATTATTCGCCCCCTTCAGATAGTTTTTGTGATAAAACTTCATGCTTATATCTTAGCTCTTTTAATAATATAGATGGTATTAAAAAATAATACGTTTTTAGTATTTCTCGACTGAAGTTTCTTTTATTGAAATCGACTCTTTTGATAAATAGTTTCTTATGAATTGAAAAATCTTTTGATACAAATTTCTCAAATGTTGTTTGCCTAAATATTTTTTTGTAACGAAACATATTTATATCCGTATCTTCACCCATATTAAAAGAATATGATTGTGACGATTCTCCTATGTTGAACATGACCTCCACGGTCTGAGTGAAAATAATATTTGGATATTTTGACTTCAAGTAATTACATACAAAGTGTGAAGCATCAAGTAGACTATCCAATTTTTTTGATGCATGCGCTGGATCCCAGCTATTTATCCATCCCTCGTCGTTTGCTTTGTGAGATGTGGCAATAAACATCGATGGTCGGTTTTTCCCAGCCCAATTGAGCGCGTACCTGGAGTACTTATCACTCAATACTCTAAATACGAATACCATCGTCTTCATTAGTGGTATTAAGTTATGTAAAGACATTAAAATTCCCCATATGCCCGCAGTAGCACCAAAACCGGGAGCAACCTTACCCTCGATGGCATTGTATCCAAGACTTTTTAAGTATTCAGCAGCTTCATGAGTTATGTCATCGGTTACATCCCACCTAGATTTTAAAAATTCATTCCTATCAATGCCACCCCAAACAACAATTTCAAATTTTTCAGAATCGTTTAACATGAATGTATTATATCCCAAAAATTACTTTTTATAATGCTTATGATTGTATGTCAAATAACTCAAATAATATAATTGATGTAGCCTTAGGTTCATCCTGAAGATTTCGAGCGAAAGGCAACTTTCGTAAAATATCGAAACGCTGAAACTGGTGAGGGTCGTTAGCATCTGACTAATCAAATACCTCGGACGTATGGAGTTAAAGCTTGGAAATATAAGACTCTGTTATCTCATCAAATGAGCCGACCACTCCATCTGCCTCATCGAGTATTTGAGGTGATGCGTTAACGTTCCGAATAGCAACACAATAGGCGCCACTGGCCTTTGCCGACTCTACTCCCGTTCTTGCATCTTCAAATACCAGACATTCTTCTGGCTTAATCCCTAATCTTTTAGCAGCGACGAGATATGTTTCTGGATTTGGTTTTCCGTTAACGATTTCATCGGCCGTGACGATCGCATCGAAAGTATCTTCGAGTCCAAGCTTAATAAGTATTGAATCAACAAAAGGACGATCGTGCGATGTACCAATAGCAAACATATATCCAGCCGCTTTGAATCTACGTATTGAATCAATCGCACCAGGCATTGCTTCGAGGGATGAGTCGACTTGTTTTAAGAAGCATGCGGTCTTACCTGCAAGTAACTCATCTTTAGTCACGCTAAGGTGTAACTCATTTACCATTCCTTCGGCGATTACTACAGGCTTCTTTCCAGCCATAGTGGAGATGAATTCACCAGATAGAGCATCTAGTGAGGCTCCGACATTTTCGAGTGCTTGGCTCCATGCAGCTACATGCAATGGTTCAGTATCAATCAGAGTTCCATCGACGTCATATATAACTGCTTTTATATTTGCCATATTGATAAATATTATACCTGAATCAGACACAAAAAGACGGATGAGTATTTGAAATGGCGAGACGATCAAGAGCGACAGAAACTGATGATCTAGTGCTGTATCCCAAGGTTATCAGAATATAATCGCACATTCACAGTATCTGATTCCAAGACGTCAACCGGCATCCATATGTGTCTCGGTACTACACCTTTAAATAGCTCAGGTACTTTATGTGTTTGCTCGTCTTCCACTACACGCTGCTGATTGGCCTGTCGTTCACTCATAGCCTGTTCGTACTCGAGTGATCTACTCCAGCCCTGCATACCTATGATCGCGTCAGTGTCTGGCAACAATTGCAATAAATCTTTATCTGTTGCCAGCAAAATCTTGGCCATAGGAAGATCCTTGTTAAGTAAATGGTATGGATTACTTAGCGAGATCTTAATCTCGACACGTGGTCTATCGAGAATATCGGGTGTATGTAGTAGTGGGTCAATGTCGTCACATGGAAAAGCATGAGGAAACCAATAACGATCACCGCTACGACTGAAGCGTTCGCTGCCATAATGGTTCCACTTCTTCGCAGTTTGCTCTCGTCCCCATACGTTGAGTATGAGAGAACCGTATGGCTCGGTTCGTATTACACGCGGTGGTAGTCGAAGGATAACACGTTCACCATTATGGTATACCTCCACTCCTTCAAACAGATCGACAGGCTTCGACCGATCAATCTCTGGCAGGGTTGCTAGGTATTCTTGTTCTTGAGCCCTCAATCTTTCTGATAGAGATTGAAGATACTGACGATGGTTAGCAAGAACTCGAGCGATTCCAGCCTGGCTAAGTTGAGTGGGGAAGATATGCAGGACATCAGTAAAATGAAATTGACTCTCGCCATGATGCCAGAATAATTGACCCTCAGTAGGCTGTGATCCCCAAAGTTCATCGTCGGAGTTTAACGGCGAGCAATCAGCGTCTTTTTCCGCCTCTTCGATAGTGATCGCCGGAGAGCCAAACGTCTCATAGTAATTCTGCCTTGACTGGGATATGCGTTGAATTCGATCAGGAACGTCTACACCATCAAGCAGTGGCGGATGAATATGCATATATTCATGAGAGCTAACCATTAAGGATAGTTCACGGTCAGGATTAGCTTCATGCAATCGGGGCATGCGCATATAATCGCATCTTTAATCAGGAAGTGCGAGCATGAGCGTAATTGTTTAAGTCAAAGGAGTAATAGGATGATAGAACTTTAATTAACGGATAAGCCGAGTTCTCACCGCAATCTTAACACTAAGGTAGTGTCTAATACTAACGCTCCCTGCTCGAGCGAGTTCCTCCA
>CAYLKD010000011.1:13628-23124 GCA_964384345.1 uncultured Candidatus Saccharibacteria bacterium
TTTCAGCGGGCAAGTATTAAGAGTCTTATATCAAATGTATCGACTTCAGAGTTTGTCAAAATTTCAAAGAATGGTATCATTACCACAAGAAAGCCAATTGCGTACTGAGGTGAGAGTACAATGCGCAGAGTATTTCTGAAAAGAGCCCTACATGCAGAATTTAGTAGATACCCTTCTCAACGGCCCAGCTCGATATACTCAAAGCTATCACCTAAGCGATGGCTGGACAATCGCGGTTGTGATCGGTGCACTACTACTTGAATTCGGTGCTGTCTACATCCTGATCCTTTTGCTTGTTAAATTAGCTCAGTACTCTCGTACCATTGTTTCTTTCATTTTAAGGCGCATGGGTGTTGGAGAAAAAGAACCTGATTATTCTTTTCTACAACTTACCTTTCCCGCAGTTACTACTAAGTCTGCTTATGCGACCGAGCAACTACACATTCTGATGCGGAGCATGATAAAGTACGACGGTTTCTGGGATCGGCTAGCTGCTCGTAAACAGCCATATGCATTAGAGATCGTTGCAACTAAAGATGAGGGTATTCGGTATATCATTAGTATACCGAAGCGAGAAATGGAGACAGTAAAGCGCACGCTTATTTCTTTTCTACCTGGGCTTAAAGTTGCCGAGGTTGACGATTATTTACCAGATACTACTATCTTTCCAACAAGTATAGCTGAATTAAAACTCGCTAACGACTATATCCTGTCACTCGGCACTCAGAAGGTACTAGACGAACATGACCCGATCGCCTATCTAACCGGGCATATGCGAAATGTACCAAAAGATGCATTAGTTTCATTTCAGATTGTTTCTGTACCACTATTTAATAATACGCACCCCAATGAACAGCGCCACTTACGTAATGCCGCACATAGAATTACACTTGGGAAAGAGCTCGGCCCTAAACTTACAAAGTACAAGATTAACATGCCGCGAATACTACTTCGTATTATTTTCGCACCATTCTGGCTCATTTTTATTGCTGCAAAAATTATTACCGGCATTGTATACGCTATGTCTACAAATGATATTCCGGAAGATTGGAAGAGTACGAAAAAGCGCACACCTACTAATCCATATGAAAAGGAACTAGCCAGCACGGTTAAAACGAAGATAGACCAACAACTATTTGAAGTATCCATCCGGGTACTGGTCGCTTCACCTGATGGGAGTGATAATTCCGCCCGTCATAATGCTATCGTATCGTCATTTAACACGTTTTCAAGCACCTACCAACATATGACAACTCGTACATTCCTGCCGTTTACTATGTTTGTTAAACGGCCGATCGCTCGCTTTTATAACCGAGCGCTTACTTGTCATATTGTCAGTCAACAAACAATCGTATCTAGCTCTGAGCTATCCGATCTCTACCACTTTCCAAATACAAACCTCACGAAAACCGAAGGTCTTGTGAAGAGTCGGAGCAGCGAGCTGTCAGCGCCACTTTCAATTAAAAGGAGTGATGCAAAACTCGATGTTGTCGTTGGCGCAAATTCGTTTGGTGGCGAAAATCATGACATCGGCATGACGCTTGAGCAACGACAGAAACACACCTACATTATTGGTAAAACGGGTACCGGTAAAACTACCCTACTTAAAAGTTCTATTTACCAAGACATGGTGAGCGGTAAAGGTCTCGCCGTGCTAGATCCCCACGGTGACATGTTTCGGGAGCTACTAAGCATAGTGCCAAGGAGCCGCCATAAGGACGTGGTGGTATTTGATCCGTCAGATCGTGACTTTCCAGTTGGCCTAAATATTCTTGATCCAGGAATTGAGTTTGCAAGCGAAGATGATAAGCATGATTGGATCACCAGCGCCGTACTATCTGTATTTAGGAAGCTATCTGAAGAAAGCCAATGGGGCCCGCGCATGGAACATATTTTACGTAATACGACGCTGACTGCCCTACAAACATCGAAGCCAAGTCTTTATACATTACAGCGACTTCTAACCGATAAGAAATACCAAAAAGAAGTAGCCAAGGAATTAAAAGATCCAGTTTTAAAACAGTTCTGGGAAAAAGAATTTAAGATGATGGGCTCAATGCAGATGTCTGCTGCAACCGCACCACTCACCCATCGACTTGGTCACTTTATCACGTCAAAAATGTCGCGACATATTCTTCTGCAAGAAGAAACAACGGTAAGAATAGCCGACATCATGAACGAAGGTAAGATACTACTCGTCAACCTGAGCAAAGGTGATATTGGTGAAGACCAAAGCGAATTCTTCGGCACGATCTTAACAGCCATGATTTGGATGGCGGCGTACCAGCGAACGAGGATACCTGAAAAGAAACGTCGAGATTTTTTTGTATACGTCGATGAGTTTCAGAACTTTGCCACTCCGCAGTTCGGTGCAATAACGAGCGAAGGACGCAAGTTCCATGTGTCACTCATCGTGTCACACCAAAACATAGCTCAAATGAAAGATAAAGATTTAGTGAAAGTAATCGCCGGGAACGCTGCAACAATAATTTGCCTGAAGGCCAACCCTGAAGATGAGGACTCTATACTACCCTACATGAAACCAGAAGTTGAAAAAGGTGACATTATTAATCTTGCGCCTTATCACTTCTATATGAAGGTGTCTGGTGATGAGAGTGAGGACGCATTTTCGGGGCAAACCGTACCGTTAGATGCTACGGAATCTGAGAATACTCGTGACGCGGTGATAAAGTATAGCCGGAAACACTACACTGTGCCGAAGGCTGACGTTGAGAAACACTTATTAACGCTATTTGCAGAGCAAGCGCTCGATTCTTTGCAAGCCGCGAGCGTAAAGAAGGCTGCCGGGTCAAACAAGCCAAATAAAACTCAGACTGAATTGCATGACGTATAACTTTATAGTCAGTGAGGAAAATGGAAATGAATGTAACGCCTAAACTTTCTTCAGACAGTATCGAGCTCATGTCGGTATATATAGTACGCATGAGAGACGATGAGGATTTCGATACAATTCCAGACATACTGAATCGCTTTAATAAAAGTATATTCACAAACGGTGACGTAAGTAAGGATCAGCTGAGACAACTGGCTGTGTATGCTACAGACTATATTTGCCGGTTTGCCGCCGAGCTAGAGCTGCGCGATGCGTATACGGCCGTGTACTTTAAAACAGTAATCGCAGGACTTATGAAGTCCCTGCAAGACACAGGAATTGATGTATTCTATATTCTCGACAATGAGCTTCGGGAGGATAGATTCGAGTTACTCGTCATGCTCTATGAAAGTAGTGGTGCCAAGGTTGTTGTTCCGTATGACGGCGAGAAGGTTCTAAGTTTTGAAGAAGTTAAGGAAAGACTCATAGGTCATATGACCCATGGCAAGAATATCGTATATATTGAAAAGGATACGAGCATAAACTATATGAAGGAAGTTATGCAAATGGCTACCGAATCTAAATACATTGCGATATTTAGAAATCGTGCACCAAGTGATAACTATATTGAGATACTGTAGTACGCTCGCTCTTATTAGGAAAGCCGGGATTGGAGCGCTGTAATTTGTATCGTGTCGCTCACAACCTATCTTGTAACATAATCGCCTTAACAACCTCAACAACCATATACTCTATGTACGCAATATGCTGTTTTGGATGTGACATGAGCTTCGGTGAATGTTCTGTTTTCGGAATAATTAGATAGTTTCCGTGCTTGGCAGCAGCGAAATAGCACTTAGGTACTTGTGTGGGCACCGTAGCATCTAGCTCATGTTCCATAACGTAGACAAAACCTTCGTAGCCTTGGATAGCTCTGGTAGCGGCAGTATCGAGGGGCATGCCCTTAGATGCTTTAAGTTTCGCGTATTCATCAGGGTCTTCGTATCGCAGCGTTTCTTTATATGGTAGCTCAAACTCATCATCGGGATAGTTAGCTGGTGCTCGCAACACAGCCGCATAGACTGGTCGCTTGGCGGTCAATAACGCCGCCTGGTAGCCGCCAAAACTTCCACCATTGACTATGATCTTTTGATACCCACGAGCCCTGAGTTCGTCGAAGACAGCAATTACATCTTCATGTTGTTGGAGCTTGGTTGAGTCTTCAAGCGATGTTTGATGTAATCCATGGCCACTATAATCAAGGCTAGCAAACGCCAGGCCTGTTTGCATCACCATCCGCTCGACTGCTTGGTAGTGCGAATCCATTGAGCTCGACCAACCCTGGAGCCAGAGCACACAAAATTCTTTACTTGCATCGTTAGGTACGAACAGACGCCATGGTATGGTGTTTGTGCCTTTTATCAATGTAAGGTCTTCAGTTTGCATCTATCAGCTCCTGAAGCTTCGGCAATACCAGATCGGCAATTAGTTGGTGACCTTGGTTGTTGGGGTGCAAGCTATCGGGTAGTAATTCTGTTTTGCTCTGGGCCGCAGTAAACGGCTCAAGTATTTCGACAAATTTAATTTTGTTTTGCGTGCAGAACTCGTTTAGTGCGGCATCAAACGCTGTGATGTTAGTGCTAGTATAGCCAACGGTTTCGTCCCACGAAACAGGATTTGAATGTGAATCAACACAAGGGGTTAGCCCGACAAAGAGAATCTTTTTAGTGTATCGCTCGGCAATAGCCAGTAGTTCAGCTAGGTTTTTCGTATAATTCTCGGGACTAGAGTAGTTAATGCCGGAATCGATGCGACTGTCATTAACGCCGATAGCGATAACAATTGCTACTTCTTCGTAGATACGTACTTTAACCTCGTTCTCAAATCTAACTAGCAGATCTTCACTAGTATTGCCTGATACGCCAAGATTAAAGATAGTTGGCAAATCATAATTTTGGCTGGAGAGTACTTTCTCGTCATAGTACCTACGAATACGGTTCGCCCAACCGCCCTCTGTATCCCAGAACCCTTGAGTGACACTGTCGCCAAAAATTAAAATTCTCATAGCTCAAAAGTCCTCACCCGCATACAGATACCCATATGTCATCGCTTCAAAGTAGATACTTCTAAGCTGCTTTGAACTTTCACATACTTTTTGAACACCACTATCGCCGCATAGTGGATCTTTAGGCATAACAACACTACTACGTTTTATCGTCTTCATAGATAAATCGTAGCACAGAAGACTAATTCATTACTTCGCCTCGTCGTGTAAGTGAAATTTATGTAGCGATTGAATAGCCATTATAAACGTGATGCAACATTCTTGAGTTCACTGCGTAATCTTGTAATGATATGTTGTCCGGGTTCACCACATGCTGGATAGTTCCACTGATACATAACAAAAGAGTGGACGCGATAACAAAACTCATCACTGAAACAGAGTATCTGATTTATATTCTTTTTCTAGCAACGAACACCATTTCCTTAGCAGGTCGATCCGGTGCTTCACGAATATCTTCTACGCTAAATCCAGCCGCAGACAAATTATTTGTAAGCTGAGATTTGGATCTAAATACTATAGTAGAATCCGAACTTATTGTCGCATTAGTGTCATGGAAGAACCATGTCCACTTGAAAGATACGTGTGGCAATCGTACAGATTGTAGTTCAACCCATGAATCGATTGTTCCCTTACCTGGAATGTCTACTGTCGTAAAGGATTTTTCTTTATTCCATTCAGTCCATGCTTCAAACGACGGCTCTCTCGTTTCGAATATGAAGTATCCACCTGCCTTAAGAGAACTATAGATTCTTTGAAGAGTATCAATCCATTCGCTGTCATCAAGAATTGCCTGGGCAGTGTTGCCGGTCATGAATACTATATCAAAAGCATTTTTTGGTAATAGATCAGCATAGCCCTGGAGCCACTACACTTTTTCTGCACCAGGTTTATACTTAGCTACTTCAATAGACCCAGTAGCTGGATCAATAGCTGTAACGGATAATCCTTTTTCAGCAAGAAGAAGTGCAAACACACCGGTCCCGCAGCCTAGATCTGCAATATCTTTTACTTGAAACTCATCGACCATGTTTATATATGGAATTAGGTCAGATCGATCTGGATCAAAGTCATCGTAGATGGATGCGAGTAGTCGGTCATTGAATAAATTATCGGGTGGGGTTTTCATATTCTTATGATAGCAAATCTTACTTTCAGGATCGTTTAACGATTCTACATAGTAGTTAAGATTTCAACGTGGCCTGCACTTGTTCTACTGCTGAATCTGGTATATGTGTGCTTGCCATAGTAAGATTGTGCGCTTCCCAAATGGCGTTCATAGCTACTTTCAAATCGTCGTAGTAGCCTAACCCATCAAGCACTCGATGGCTAACTTGGTAGCCCCTCAGTTCCATAAAGGCTGCGTGCCTTGCGCGTTCACTCGGTTCTTCGGAGATTACAGGGTCGAGGTCCTCGCTTTTATTATCCTCAGCGTGCATGAATTCATGAGCTAATGTTTCAGATAGTTCTTCATCGCTTCGTTTACAATTTCGACTAAGGATAGTTGATCGTCCCTTGACTACGTGTCTAGTGCCTCTACCTTCTACCACAAAAGATCCGGAATGCGTTACTGCATTTTCAATATCAGTCTCAATTTGATAATTCCTACCTGGAAAATCATTTTTATACTGTTCGAGGACATTGACTCCAGTTGCTTCGCCAACTCGTTCGGCTCGTAGTAGTCCTGGAGCAGCTAGTCCTCTGCTAATCCTGAAACCATTTCGGTTTCCATCAGATCGGGTAAGAGGGAGGTAAGCCACATTTGAAGTTCCTTCTTGATCTGACGGTAACAGAATAATACCATGGCGAACGTTCGGCAGGAATGCATGTTCTATCTCGCTAGTGAGAAAAATTGCCGGCCAACCCAACGCCCTTCTAACTTCTGGGTTTCTAAGCGTATCTAAAGTAGTTGAGATATGACTATCAAATAACGCAGCACGCTCGCGATGTTGACCGGGAATAAAGTTGACCATAGTTTGTATTATTATACAACGTTAATGTTAAAACGTCAATCCTATTGCGCTACTTTTGTCAACTCGTCATAGCCCACGATACTAAAACTTAGCTAAATGCATGATCTCGGAGCACTCCAGCTCGGATAACTCCAGCACAGTCTTTTTAGATATTCTCATAGCCTCGTCAATAATATACGTACCTACTTTATATGCAATCCAACGCCGTCCGTCCGGATGGCTATATAAATATGAATCAAAGTTGGCTATGTGATCCTGAGATCTTATTTCATTCAGCCAGTCTGCGACATTGTCTGGATAGTGACCCCACAGCGGGTCAGAATGTGCGTAGTCTCGTTCGAAAACTGTCGCGAGCCCTTCCATGATACAGGTATCGAGGAGGCTCGTATGGAAGATAGGCATATTGTAGCGAGCTGCATGATTCATTTCGTGGAATACAGTTCCCTTTAGGTGTTTTAAAACTCCTTTCAATTTAGTCTCGTCGAGGGCTGGATTGAATGCTAGTTCAATAAAATCGCTGTTATGTGTATAGCCATGATCTTGAGTTTCAGCAATAAGATTATATTCTCGAGGCTGCACGAAGAAGTTAATATGGCTTGAACCAAATGGAAGTAACTTGGTGACTTCCTCATAGGCAGATTTAATTTCGGCTATGAAGAAATTAATAAACTCAGGATCGATATCGTATGAGGAGTCGGCAAAGAAAATCTTCATACATTTACTGTAACAGACTATAAATAGGTGCAGCTATTTTCTTAGTAGGAGTAGGTATTGACATTTTTACTTTACTTTGGTAAAGTGTTTGTATGAATACCTCGCTCAATCAGTGGAACAAGGAACTCCCGCTTCAGCTCTCTGAAGTGTTGACTTCGATTGATACTGTCCCTGACATGCAAGCCGTACGTACTGATGTACTTACAGAAAAAGAAATAACAGAAATTGCAGCTCGACTAGAAGCTGCCCGTATGCTCAGCCTCAAAGAGACCTATACAAACATTGCAGCTAAAACTTCACTAAGCAGTCGTACCATTGCTCGAATTAGTGACTGGCTTCAGTCAGGAGCTGGTGGTTACAAAAAAGCTATTAGTCTTATTGACACTCACCATGCCCATCTTTCGCCAGCTCGTGACTGAGTCGTTTTTATATGTATAAACGAATGCCAGCACGACGCTGGCATTTTTAATTATTACTGTAAAACAATGAGGAATAGTATGAAGAGTAATGGTGAGATTTATACTCCAGATGAAAAAGATTTAAGACAGCTCGTACCGCCATATCAGGAAGCGTTTAAACGTGAGCCTTGGGGAGAAGTAAGTAAATGCGCAGATGATCAACTACCAAAGCGATGTCCGGGTGGACTGTCTCGAATTGCCGTTGGACAGGTTTGTACAATGTGCAAGCTAGCACCAACTAGGCCAGCCTACGAAGAAGATGAGATTGTTGAGCGATTTAGTGAACTGAGAGATACGCGCTCGACCGTGTTTTACCGCGAAGTAACAGGTAGCGGCGAAGCAGCTTTTGCGGCAATCGCGTGGCGAGCTGATGCAACCACTATTGCATCAGATAAATATGGCGATGTGCCTGCAATGGAGAGTTGGCTTCGAGAAAAGTTTGGAGAAAAAGAAATCGTATGGCTCGATGAGGTATTTTCAGACATTTCGGTGCGAGAAAAAGGCAACCTCACTAACTTTAAAGCAATGCTTGATGGCATGATGGAGGAACTTAGTTGTGACATTGTAGCCTACCGCACTATAAGTCCAGCAATGGTGCGCGTAGCTGATCGAGATTTTGGGTTAAATGCTCAAATATACAAATCAGAGCAAGGACAAGTTCCGGATCGCAGAGATTTTATAATAATCACTCGGGGAGAAACAGTATGAAAATATTAGTCATTGGTGGAATGCACGGCAATGAGACATTAGGCATTGAGCTGGTGCGGTCACTTCTAAAGAATCCAATTGAGGGTATTGAAGCAACTATCGCTAACCAACCAGCAATTGACATGAATACCCGTTTCACCACTCAGGATCTCAACCGGTCATTTCCAGGTAAGCTGGATAGTAATCAATTTGAAGATAGACGAGCAGCTGAGCTCGTGGAACTAAGCAAGTCTTTTGATATAGTGCTTGATTTTCACAATACCTATTGCCCGGATAATGATTGCAGTTTCGTTGGCGAATCAGTAGATGAGCAGCTGTTTGGCGCATCGTCTTTCTTAGGTCTTACCCGCGTTATTGTCGCTGATTATGAATGCATTAATAAATATGCAACTAATTGTATTTCAATTGAAATCAGTATGCAGAGTAAACTTAATGACGTTGCCGTGTGGCGCGAGAAAATAACTAGTCTTCAACGGCAAGTGAGCTTCATGACACAGACGACAGTCGAAAAATATCGTTTTGTATACAGGATGACACTAGAAGATAGAGATAAGTTCAATCTAGATAATAAAAACTTAAGGGCCTTTAAGCTCATAGATCCAGAAATTGCTCAAGCAATGAATCTAGAAAGTCCGGCATATCCTATTTTTATTGCAGACACATTTACTCCTTATAATTACGGTGGAATAGTCGAAAGATATTGTTGAGGCTAACGGTACTCCGCATAATGAAATATAAAGGCTATATA
>CAYLKD010000012.1:0-19438 GCA_964384345.1 uncultured Candidatus Saccharibacteria bacterium
GTGGTGACTGGAGCGGTGCCAAAGGCAGTAGCGGCACCCAAAGCACTGGTTCACTTGGCAGTGTTAAAACGTACTACTATACACTAACCTGTTCGAATGCAGGTGGCACAGGCTTTGCCAAAAACGTACCAGTCACCGTCACCAATCCACCTGCGACAGTCGTGTCACTCAGCGCCAATCCTATTAGTGTCAACAGTGGTTCGAGCTCATCGCTGTCGTGGAGTGCTACATATAGTCCTACATCGTGTACCGCCAGTGGTGACTGGAGCGGTGCCAAAGGCAGTAGCGGCACCCAAAGCACTGGTTCACTGAGTACTGTCAGGACCTATAGCTACAGCTTGACGTGTAGCAACGCTGGCGGCAGTGACTCTGCGACGACGTCAGTTGGCGTCTCCTCTGGTACAGCGGCAACAAAGCCGGATATTACGCTCAGTGTTAATCCGACATCAATCGGTACCGGATCAAGCGCGACTATTTCGTGGAGTGCCACTAATAATCCAAGTTCATGTACCGCTGCCAATGCATGGAGCGGCTCGAAAGGTCCGTCTGGTAGTCAAAGCACTGGTGTTATGAATAGTGCCGGCACATTTACGTATAGTCTTACATGTTCAAATGCAGCTGGTAGTACTACAACCTCGGCAACATTGTCTGTCATCGCTATTCCTGGTGTTTCCATATCGCTTTCGCCAAATGCCATTACGACTGGCTCAAGTGCCACCATCTCATGGAGTGCCACCAATAGTCCAAGTTCATGTACCGCCGGCGGCTCATGGAGTGGATCAAAGGGAACATCAGGTAGCCAAAGCACCGGTACCATGAACAGCGCCGGCACATTCACGTACACTATTAGCTGTACAAATAGCGGCGGCACTGGTAGTGCAAGTGCATCGCTCGCTGTATCAGCACCAGCTGCAGTCTACTGTGGTGGTAAAACACCGTGTTATGGACCGAGTGATCTAGCGGGACACGCGAGCCCTGGCAGCTGTTGGGGATGGAACGCAGATTGGGTGATCAATATAACCACCTTCCGCCCATCGCATCCAGGTGGTATAAAGAGTGGATCCACTTCAACAATTGAAAATGCGAGTGCGACTTGTAACCATAATCTAGCCAGCATTCTGTCTGGATCGGCGGGTATCCCAGGTTATAAGGATAGCAGTGGCGCAACGACACACAATCATGCTAGTGCAACCAAATCCAACAGTGGCAGCAGTCAGCTTTTGTCATACCGAGTTGGCTATTATGACGCAACAAAACCGTAAGAGAGGGATTATGAAAAAAGTATTTAAGAGACGAAAACAAGTGTCATTGGTCGAAGGCGAAATCCAAGAAGTAAAGCGTGAGTGGCGAAATTTTGTGCGCTTCAACGACGAAAACCGTCTGTTGTTCGCGGCATTTATCGTAGTGCTCTGTTCACTCCTGCTCGTAAACGTGTTATTTCTGTTGAATAAATTTTCACCGACGACGGCTGCTCCGGCGCAAACGATTACAAAGACTACTCAATACGTCACCTCAAATTATGAGGCGACCAACAGTGCCCTAAAAGCTAAGATCAGCGATGTCACCGAGAACGATCAAAACGATCCAGCGTTTACCATCGACCCATCTGAAACGATGTTGATCATGGATATTACGATTACCAACATCACCAGTCGAAAGCAGCAGCTTGTACCGTCAACCCAGCTGTACGTCCGTAGCAATGAAGGTGATTACGCGCAGCTTCATGCGTCGATGTTTGTAGCTAAACCTCTACCAGCCAAAGAACTAGCACCAGGTGAATCAGTATCTGGTCAAATTTCATTTAACGTTCCAAAACGCGTTGCCGCGCCGCTCGTTTATATCGATACTGGCTGGAACAAATACGGTCCAGTGATCTTTGACGCCTTAAAGTAAAAACATTAGTAGATAAAGATCGTGAAAGCATTATACGAAACAACAGTTATCGGAGAAGGTAATCACGCCTCGTTTGTGATTCCTCCGCACATTTTGCAAAAACTTGGTGCCAATAAGCGTGCGCCGCTACGCATTACGATCAATGGTCATATGTATCAAAGCACAGCGACAGGTGTTGCAGGCGAATGTCGAGTCGTCTTTCCGGAGCGAGACCGTCAAGCCTCTGCCGTCGAGTCCGGAGATACCGTCACGGTGCAGCTCGAACTCGATAGCGGCCACCGCGAAGTTGCGCTGCCGCTCGAGCTCGATCAAGCGCTTCATACAGCCGGTCTGCGTGAGGAGTTTGAACAACTAACCTTTTCAAAGCGCAAAGCATTTGCACGACAAGTCGCCGATGCGAAGGGTGACGATACCAGGCTCAAGCGCGTGCAAGCGGTGCTCAGCGAGGTAACTCATTATCATTCGACTCATTAAAATAGACAGTCACTCCGACGAGCAAAATATCGCATTTGCTAGACGTATGAAGTACACTACAGCATAATGAAACGAATTCAATCAGCTGCTGAAAAGTTTTGCAAAGATAGCGATGGCAAATGGGTGATTGCCCAATTTCCAAATCTCCTTCTTGGTGCTTGGTTATTATTACTAGTCGTGAATCTATTTTTGCATGATAGCCAGATCAAGGTCCTCCAAAGTACAGTATTATTTTGCTGGGCTTATTTAGAACTGACGCAGGGGGACAGCTACTTTCGCCAAACGCTTGGCGCTATGGTATTGATCGGTGTCATCATAGGCATCGTAATGGGCGCGTAAATGAATTTATGAGATACGTTGCAAAACTTGCTCTGATGGACAATGAGAATAAGTATTTGCTGCTGCGTATTAATAATCATCCGCTACTAGCAGACGATCCCGATCTACCAGGTGGAACACTTGATGAAGGCGAGCGTCCGATTGATACGATGGTTCGTGAAGTTTACGAGGAAACTAGTATTCACATCGATCCGGCTGACGCGTCACTAGTCTACGCTGGTACGGACTATTCAAAACACGGCACGCATTATTCGCTCTACAGTCTGCATATGCAAAATCGTCCGAAAGTGACACTCAGCTGGGAGCATAGCTCATACGAATGGCTATCACGCGCAGATTTTTTGCAAAAAGCCGCTATCGCTCGCGATACCTATATGCAGATGGTATGTGATCAATTCAAACACAGATTGCATATGGGAGAGTAAAGTTTGACAAGTCAACTACTACTGCGCAGTAGACTTTAGTTCTAGAACATTAATAGGATCTGCCAGACCCATTTCTACGTCTTCACTTGTTGGAAATACCTGCAGTCTTAAATCGAATTCATCTTCCCATTCTGGCGGTAGTATGTTAAATACTTCTTGTTCTGCAATAGTTCTCGCTACTTCGGCGCCTTCTAAATCACTATCCGTCACTATCATCCCATCGATGCTCATATCGACTGCATGTCTACTGGCTAACGTAGCAAGCATATGACGTATATACGCATAAGCATGTTCAGGTGAAGACTTGGCCATCTGGCCTAAACTAATGCCATCAGTCTCTTTAGCCACTGCATCTAGTCCCGCAAATTTTTCAGCACTAATTGTGACTATGCGTTGTTTACCGATACATCGAATTACTGTTGTCTCAATTCTATCTTGCTCACGTGATTGAAAGTCCGGGCTCTCCATAATGATATGTAGTATACAACTTTATTAATAAATGTCTATATATAAACCATTAGCTTAATGTATCGTATTTGGTATGTCGCATAATCAACGGATTACATTACAAATTTACGAGTGATGTAACTAGCAGCTCTTTAGCGTAAGTAGAATGGTACTATAAATCTAAAGTAAACCTACCCTAAGGAGTTTCATGGAATATTTAGTTATATTAGCTGCTTGCATCGTTTTCATATTTAAGTGGAGAAGCTCGATGATGTCTCGTCACGAGAATGCCCCAAGTAACAAAGCGCGCACAAGTTTTATTTATGGACCAAAAGAAGCGATTATGACAAATGCCGAAATGAATTTTTATCACAGATTAGAGCGCATCGCACAAGACAAATATTATATTTTTCCACAAATTCATTTATCGGCTCTTTTGACAAACCATACAAAAGGTCGCTACTGGAAAGCTGCGTTTCAGCGTATCAATCGTCATCGGTAGATTACGTATTATGCGATAAGCAAACTATGAAACCTATCTATGCGATCGAACTCGATGACAGTACTCATGACACTGATCGACGTCGTGCGCGTGATCATGGGGTCGACCAAATGCTATCGGACGCTGGACTTGCGCTTATACATTATAGAGACGTTGGTACATTGACCGATGAAGAAATTATACAAAAGTTTAAAAAGTTGTAAGGAATACACCGCAGAAAGGTTAATTTTTAAATAATTTACAAAAACATAAAAATATGTTATTGTAGAATTATGAACCATGATGAAGCTGTTGAGCGCCTGACTGAACGAATTGTTTCATCAGTTCCTTCTATTGTTGTATTAGGTGTTGGTATCCCTGGCAGCGGAAAATCTACGCTTCTCCGTGACGTTGCGCACGAGCTAGATACTACTGTGATCGATGTAGATGCAATCCGCAATCGATTGATCAGATTAGACTGGAGTGATGGTGCACTGGCTCGCTTACGGGCCGCAGTTGATAGTGAAGTATCTCAACATATAGTGCGTGGTGGTGTAGCCTTAGTTGATGAGCCGAGCTGTCATGCCAAAGAGCGACTTGAAAATGCGAAACGCTACCGCTCGATGGGAGCAAAAACTCTCGGTGCTGTCTGGATGAATACGCCACTTGAGATCGCGATCGATCGCGATTCACAAAGAACTGGCAGGGCTCGCGTAGGTGCAGAAACCGTTACATCGATGTACCGAAATCTACAATTACGATATCCAAGTCGAAAGGACGGATTTGATTGGGTTGAGTCCATTGTAAGCTAAAGGACTACTCTAGGCGTGCATGACTGCTATTTCACAATATATTTAAAAAGTCGTACAATAATTTTCATATGTCAGATCATGAACCATCAAAAGATCCACTTACTGATAATGAAACAGAACTAGACCTTGATTTTAGTAATGATTCAAACAGTATAATCGAAACGCACGATTCATACTTGGCTGCCAAACGCGCACTTTTTAAAGCAGTAGAAGATGCAATGCTAGGAGATATTGATTCTGCAAAAGAATCTGATGAAATCATCGAAGAGCTCATTGCTCACTTATCGTGTGAATTTGCTAATACAGTTGCCACAGAAGATGATGTTGACGCGCGTGTACGATATGCAGCTACATTACTGTATGGTTTGCAAGTAGAACTTAGAGATTTTGTTGAATCATTTGCTACTGGTACAGAGTTTGACCCTGGTAACTATGAGGATACGCAATCTGCCATTGAGAGGCTTCTGAGAGATTCCAATCCAGATGACCATGAAGTACTTCTTATCCGTTCCACTGACGAGATATGCACAACTGTGCTTTCTGACTTACTAAGGTATGCACCATACGTAGAAGAACCAAACTTTTTGATAGATAGAAAAACGCAATATGTCGATCGGGCAAAAAATGTAGCAATCACAACTGCCAAAATAGCCTTGAAGGCAACGGTATTTGCAGTCGTAAATCATGCACTTAGTAGAAAATTTAAATCATAGTCAGTGCAATAGTGGGCCAATCTCAGATGGTATTTACTAAGTGCATTCTTTTTTTAAAATACGTTGACCATTCGTATGCATGCATTAGATAAGCTTGCTATTATGCTATGTATATGACGATGATATCAGTAATTATACCGGCATTTAATGAAGAGGACACGCTGGGGGCGTGTCTGGACTCTTTACACCTGCAGAGTTTCATGCCTGATGAGATCATCGTTGTCGATAACAATAGTACTGATGGCACTGCAGAAATAGCCGCACGGTATGAAAACGTCAAAGTTATCAAAGAAAAAAATCAGGGAATTATGCCGGCGGTGTATACCGGCATGAACGCCGCACGTGGAGATATCATTGCTCGCTGCGATGCTGACTCAGTGTTGCCGCGTGATTGGATCGAAACCATTGTCAAAGAGCTGGCAGAATACCCGAGCGCTGCAGGTATTACCGGTCCAGGTAAATTCTACGGAACGAATAGTATTTTTGCTCGGGCGGCTCAGATTTGGTATATGTATTCATACTTTGTACTTGTCGGATCTGCGCTCGCAAATTGGCCGCTCTTTGGATCGAACTGCGCAATTCGTCGTTCGACGTGGCTGAAGATTCAGCCTCAACTACATCGAGAGCGAGCAGACATTCACGATGATATGGATATGAGTATTCATATTTCCGTAACTGAGAGGATTATTTTTAAACCAAGTCTGGTTGTCGGCATTTCGGCGCGGTCACTAAGGATGTCTGGTATGAAGCATCGCTACGCGGCCGGATTTAGGACGTTGACTATTCATTGGCCCGATCAATCGCCTGTGAAGCGCTGGAAAACGAAGTTGATGCATGAGCGGTAAAAAAGAACAAGCACTAAGCGGTGGTAGCCGTACGCGACTCCAAAAAGGTATAATGGCTACATGAACGAAATTATCTGCCCGCACTGTAAAAAAGCATTCAAAATAGATGAGGCAGGGTATGGGGATATCTTGAAACAAGTCCGTGACCATGAGTTCGAAGGCGCACTGCATGAACGACTCGAAGTAGCCGAAAAAGATAAAGCGACAGCCATCCAGCTTGCCCAGGAAAAAATTAAAAACGAACTGCAGGCAGAGTCAGCCAAAAAAGATGCACAGATTGCACAACTTGCGGCAAGCAAACAATCGCTGGCGGCTGAACTGCAAGCTAAGCAGGAGAGTGAACTTCAGACCATCAAGGCTCGTAAAGATGCTGAAATCGCTCAGCTGCAAGCTCGGCTGGCTTCGATTGAAACTGAAAAGAAGCTTGCGCTCACCGAAGCCATCAATAAGATAGAAAAAGAACGCGATCAACTTGCGAATGACCTCAAAACCCGTGATACAGAAAAACAACTGCTTGAAACATCGCTCAAAGAAAAGTTTGAAAGTGAACTGCGTTCAAAAGACGAGATGATTGCCTATTACAAAGACATGAAAGCAAAGCTCAGCACCAAAATGGTTGGCGAAACACTTGAACAGCACTGCGAGATCGAGTTTGAAAAACTGCGCGCAACTGCATTTACACGCGCAGAATTTGGGAAAGACAACGACTCAAGCACCGGCAGTAAGGGCGATTATATTTACCGTGAAACTGACGAAGCTGGCAACGAAATTATCTCGATAATGTTTGAAATGAAAAACGAAGGTGACGAAACAGCGACTAAAAAGAAGAATGATGATTTTTTGCGGGAGCTCGACAAAGATCGCACCGAGAAACAATGTGAATACGGCGTCTTGGTGTCGCTACTCGAAGCCGATAGCGAGCTCTATAACACCGGCATCGTCGATGTGTCGCATAAGTACAAGAAAGTGTATGTCATCCGGCCGCAATTTTTCATACCTATGATTACGTTACTTCGTAATGCAGCGCTCAACTCGATGCAGTACAAGTCTGAACTCGCGCTCGTCAAATCGCAAAATGTTGACGTGACGAACTTTGAAGAACAGCTCAATGATTTTCGTGACTCGTTTGGCCGCAACTATCGCTTAGCATCTGAGAAGTTTAAGACTGCCATCGATAGCATCGATAAATCAATCATTCAGCTGCAAAAAACCAAGGACAACTTGATTCGCTCAGAAGATAATTTGCGCATCGCTAACAACAAAGCGGATGAACTCAGCGTCAAAAAATTGACCCGTGAAAATCCGACGATGCAGCAAAAATTTAGCGATCTCTAATAACAATTCGAATATATAAAACACTCAAAATGTGAGAAATCTCACTAGCTGGATGAGAGCTACCTGATAGAATTTGTCTATGTAAGCTTATAAACTGCAAAGTTGCAGGACGGCTTACGAATATCAGAATAATTTCTAACAAAGGAAAACCATATGAACGATTTTGACATAGGTCAGTCGCTGCAAGATGTTGTCACAAAGATCTTCAGTTACTTACCGCAAATAATAGGAGCACTAATAATTTTGCTCATTGGCTACTTTGTCGCCAAAGTAGTTGCAGGTATCGTACGAAAAGCACTCCAAAAAGTACGATTTGACCGCGCAATGCACAAATCAGCAGCTGGTGATGCAATTGCCCGCATCGTCGAAATCCCATCACGATTTGTAAGCAAAATAGTATTTTGGTTGATTTTCCTCGGTGCAATTTCTATGGCGGTCGCAGCACTCAATCTTCCATTATTTAACGATCTACTCGCAGCAGTGTATGGATATGTTCCACACATCATCGCAGCTATTGTTATCTTTTTGGTAGCCAGTGCCGTCTCAGCAGGCACAGCAAAATTTGTACAACGAGTCATGGGTAAGACAACCACAGCTCGCCTCATCTCAACAGTCGTACCAGTCGTCGTACTCAGTGTTGCAGCATTTATGATCCTTAGTGAACTCCAAATTGCTCGTGATATTGTCAACATTCTCTTTACTGCCATCGTTGGCTCGCTCGCACTCGGACTTGCACTTGCCTTTGGTCTTGGTGGACGCGACGTAGCTCGACAATTGCTCGATCAAGCATATGCCGCTGGTAAGAACAACGCCACAGCAGCTCGCACTGACATGCAACGTGCAGCGCGTAATACGAAGCGTGAAACTGACAACATCAAAACTAGTCTCTAGGTTGTATGTATAGTAAAAATAAAGCGCCAATTGCTGGCGCTTTATTTTTTGCCGCGACATATCCAAATGTGCAAAATATGAGAACCCCCCGAAGGGGCTCTCAAGCTCTGTTTATAAGAGAGCGAGATCTCCTTTCGGGGGGAGGTAGGGGTGAATGGAGGTCCCATTATCACTCGAGAATTATCGGATCGGTCTCGCCAACGTTTGGCGCGACCATGAGCTGCTCAGTGCTGACTCTGTGCTCCGTGATAAATGAAGCGAGCTCAGGAGCACGATCTGGGTGCAACCACAGGAAGTTGACAAGCTTCTTTTGGTCGACTACGTAGGTCACTTGCGGCCGCGCCACTTCGTCAAGAAGTCCGTGACGCTTTGCGTACTCTATGAGGCCAGCCGTGTCGGTGATAGCGTAGCCTGTAGTCACGGTTCTCCATGAGACGGTGACCAAGCGGGTCGCAAAAGAGCCTATCTCGCCGAAATGAAGCAACTTCTTGTTGCGGGTAATGAGCTGGCTGAGAGCCAGCGTAGCTGATGTTATCTTCAGCACTAGCAACTCATGGCGATCATCGTATTGACGAGTAACTTTCTCAACTTCGATATGACGAGCGCGCTTGTTACGGCTTACTTCGTTTATGAGATGCTGGAGTTGAGCGTAGAGCTTGTCAATATCCAGAAGAAGCTCAGCTTTAGTTTTTGCAGGTACTGGCATTATTTTTCACCTCTCGAGATCGAAGAATTCTACCAGCATTACGATAGTACGTTTATGATCAATTGTCTACAGAAAAAAAGGATAATTATATTTGCTATCTGTCTCTCAGTCGTCTGTCAGGCAATGTCTCTATAATTAACATTAGTTTGTAGCGCTGTAACAGATTATTGGCTACAAACGTGATAGCTAACAATAAGGAGGATATATGCAACTTAATGGAAAAACTATTGCACTACTTGCCACAAATGGTTTTGAAGATAGTGAACTGACAAAGCCACTCGAGGCCGTGCGCGAAGCAGGAGCAACGGTTGTAATCGTCAGTGATTCGACTGATGCGATCGAAGGCAAAAACGGCACGCACGTTGATGTCGATAAAGTAGTAGAAGACGTCCATGCCGAAGAGTTTGATGGATTATTGCTACCGGGTGGACTTGCAAATCCTGATACGATGAGGATGAATGATACGGCGGTGAATTTTGTACGGGCATTTTTTGATGTAAATAAGCCAGTGGCGGCAATTTGCCATGCACCGTGGTTGCTTGCAGAAGCCGGTGTACTTGAAGGCCGCACTCTGACCTCATGGCCAAGTCTTAAAACTGATCTTACCAATGCGGGAGCATCATGGGTTGATGAAGAGGTCGTTGTCGACCAGAATCTTGTCACTAGCCGAAAGCCAGATGATCTTGATGCATTTTGCGAAAAAACGATCGAAGTTTTTGCTGGCACTGCAACCGAATAATCTGACTCACTGACACGGCTGCTATAGTAGTAGCATATGCTACCGGATTATTTTGCATTTGTCAGTGCTGTTATTGTGTCGCTTGGCGGTTCCTACTATTTGTATGAAACGCTGAGCGGCAAAGCACAGCCAAATCGAGTCACGTGGCTTCTCTGGGGGCTGCTACCAGCAATTATATTTGTAGCTCAGCGCGCTCAAGGCGTTGAGGGTTTATCGTGGGTGACGTTTGCTGCTGGTGCAACACCGTTTTTGATAGTGCTCGCATCTTTCGTTAATAAAAAAGCCTATTGGAAAACCCAGCGACGTGATTATATTGTCATGACTGCCGCACTCTCTGGCATTGGTTTGTGGGCAATAACTGATAATCCAAATCTAGCGATAGTATTTTCTATTGCCGCTGACTTTTTTGCAGGACTCCCGACGCTCCTAAAATCTATCAAACATCCGGAAAGTGAGAGTTGGGTAGCCTTTGCTATTAGTGCCTGCGGATTTGCGATCGGTGTACTAGCTATTCAAACGTATACTTTTGAAAACATAGCTTTTGTCGGCTATTTGTTTTGTATGGAAGCCGTATTGGCATTTTTTGCTTCGCGAAAACGACAGGTTGCTGCGCGCAGCTAACAACATCTTTTTGACTCGCGCTAGCCGAAGTCTTGTGAAAATGAGATACTAGAACTAATGAAATTTGTTACCCAGACCGAAAACCTCGACGTGGTGCTTGCTAACACACTTAATGAAGCACTCACTATGCATAAAAAAGTGGTGTGGCTCGTCTCTGGAGGCAGCAATGTGGCCATCAGTGTTGCGGCCAGCAAGCAGATAATGCCCGAGCTTCGTCATAAACTGGTGGTCATGCAGTTGGATGAGCGCTACGTTCCAATGGAAAGTGAAAACTGCAACTGGCAGCAGCTTCTCACGGCAGGGTTTGACGTGGCGAAAAGCCACGTGTACCCAGTACTCGCAAATGATGCAATGAGCCTCGAAAACACCGTCCAGCGCTACGAAGCGATCGTGAAGATGGAATTTGAGCAAGCTGACTATATCATCGGACAGTTCGGCGTCGGCAATGACGGCCACGTCGCGGGAATACTACCCGAGACTGCAGCAGTTACAGCGAGTGGAATGGTGTGTGGATTTAAAGGCTTTGATTTTGAACGTGTCACGCTAACGTTTGACGGACTTCGTGCAGTTGACAAGGCATTAGTATTTGCTGCTGGCGAGTCGAAGTTGCCTGCGCTCCATCGGCTCAAAAACGGCGAGCAGTCAATTGAAAAATTGCCGGCTCGAATATTTGAGCAGATCGAAGACAGCACGATATATAATGATGACATACAAAGTGAGGAGAAATAGTTATGAAACTTGTAATGGTAGGACTTGGGAAAATGGGCGCTCAACTCGCCAATCGTTTGATCGAAAAAGGTCATTCGGTTGTTGCATTTGATCCGAATGAAGCAGCAGTACAGACTGCAGTCGGCTTTGGGGCTGAAGCGGCAAATGGCCGGGCAGATGCAATACATAAATTTGTAAATGAACCCGTTGTCGTATGGCTCATGATCCCAGCCCAGTTCATTGCCAGCGAAGTGACGGCGTGGCTCGAAGAATTACCTGAAGGCAGTATTTTGATTGATGGCGGTAACACTGACTTTAGGATTACCAAGCAAAATGCACTGCTTGCGAGTGCAAAACGCGTCACATTTGTTGATGTTGGCGTGAGCGGTGGTGTCCTCGGAACAGAAAATGGCTTTTCAATGATGGTTGGCGGTAGCAGCGAATCGTATCAGCAGCTAGTACCGATTTTGGATGCGCTGTCGTCTCCGCGCGGTGGTCACGCGTTCTTTGGTGAGCCGGGTTCTGGTCATTATGTAAAGATGGTGCACAACGCGATCGAATACGGCATGATGGAAAGTCTCGCTGAAGGCTACCGCATGCTGAAGGAAGGTCCATTTGAACATCTTGACCTCGCAGAAGCTGGCGCGGTATGGCAAAAAGCTAGCGTCATCGAAAGCACTCTCAATAGTCTCGCCTCTGAGATTCTTCATGAAGATAAAGAGTTGAATGACGCCGATGGTTACGTCGCAGCATCGGGAGAAGCTGAATGGACATTGCAAGTTGCAAAAGAAAGAAGCATTGATCTACCGGCAATCCAGGCAGCGGTGGATGTTCGTCGTAACTCACAAGATGGCGAGACAAGCTATACGACCAAGCTTCTCGCCGAACTACGCAACAAATTTGGCGGTCATAAGATTAACAAATGATCGAATCTTTTGATACGACAACTCATATTGAGCTAGATCCTGTCATCATCGTGATCTTCGGTATAACAGGTGATCTATCGACGCGTAAACTCTTACCATCACTCTATGAGCTCATAAAGAATGATTTGCTGCATGAAAAAACAACGATTGTTGGCGTGAGTCGCAAAGATATTAATCTTGATGAACTACTCGCAGTCGCAAGAGAAGAAATCCAGTCAAGTGACGGTCACGTAAGCGAAGGGGCACTCGCAACATTGGCTGAGCGGATTGATGTCTACAAAATGAATTCAACACAAGCTGAAGAGTTTCCCGGCTTGAGTCAGTACTTGAATACTATTGAGCAGCAGTCGGGCATGTGTCTCAGGCGTATCTTTTATTTGTCGGTTCCACCGCAGGTAGCCGCACCAATCATTCAACATCTTGGTGAACAAACATTGAGTGGAGGCTGCGCGCACGGCGTTAGTTCGCGATTGCTTATGGAAAAGCCATTTGGCTTTGATAGTGCCACGGCACAAGATCTTATAGAAATTACGACAAAGCACTTTGACGAGGATCAGATTTTTCGAATCGATCATTACCTCGCAAAGGAAACGGTACAAAACATCGTCACGTTTCGCTTCCGAAACCCAATTTTTGAGGATATTTGGAACAACCAATCTATTCAAAGCATCGAAATCGTTGCGGACGAGAAGCTTGATATCGAAGGTCGTGCAAACTTTTATGAGCAAACTGGTGCACTGCGAGATCTCATTCAGAGTCACCTTATGTACGTTATGTCCGTAGTGATGATGGATCGGCCGTCTGATCTCATGGATTCTCATCGGATTCATGAAAGTCGATTGGCATTTTTACAGTCAGTTGAGCCTATGTCTTCAGACACGATCGCATCTAGAACAGTACGTGGGCAGTATCGAGGCTACATAGACGAAGTCGAAAATTCGTCATCGACCGTTGAAACCTTTGTTGCGCTGACGTTATATTCATCAGCCGAAGCATGGAAAGATGTGCCTGTTATTATCCGAACCGGTAAAGCACTTCGTGCCAAACAAACGCGGATCACGATCTGTTTTAAGCCAAAGCAAGGTGATCATGAACATACTAATCGTTTAATCTTCTCAATTCAACCAGAAGAAGCGATCACGATTGAACTCTGGGTCAAAAAACCAGGCTATGAACGAGTTATGCAGACAGCGACAATGAATTTTAACTATAAACAAGCCTTTGACGCAAATGGGCATCCAAATGCCTATGAACGCGTACTAGTCGATGCAATACGCGGCGACCATACGCTTTTTGCTACAAGTGATGAAGTCATGGCGTCGTGGCGCGTCTTGCAACCAGTACTTGATGCCTGGGAAGCAGGTGGTGATGATCTAGAGCATTACGACAAGGGATCTGATGGCCCAAGTTTGAACTCACTTGATGGCTTTAATTCAATGATAAACCCGGTTACTACGAGCGATATCAACTAGTACACAAAACAGCGTGATTGCTCGCTCCATAGCCCTTATGCTATGATGAGAATAACAAGTTTTAGGTAAGTGGAGAAACATACACATGGATAGGGGACCATTTCGTGCCCAGCGACCAACTGATAGGAAGCCAGCACCGACCTATCGGCAACCAGAAGATGCTCATCAGCCGTCGGTAGAAACGCCGGCTAAGACAGCCATTCCTCCAGCGCATCGTGAAGCTGTGGCTCATCGCGCAACTGAGGCCAAAGACCACTCGCGTGCGAAACGCAGTCGAATGCCATTTGTGATTGCTGCAACAGTTCTTTTGCTTCTGATTGGAGGCTGTTTTGCTTGGACGAAGCTCGGTGCAACCGGCGGCGAGGCAATTGATAGCAGCAAATATCAAGCGGTATTCTTTAACAACGGACAGGTATATTTTGGTAAATTGCATGCATTCACCAAAGATTCATTGAAACTGACCGATATTTTTTACTTGCAGACTCAAAAAACAACTGACACTACCGACCCAGCGAACCCACAGAAAACATCAACCGATGAGAATAACAATGTGCAACTTATCAAACTCGGAAATGAAATCCATGGGCCTGAAGATCAAATGATCATCCAAAAGAGCCAAGTATTATTTTATGAGAACCTTAAATCAGATGGCAATGTCGCAAAGTCTATAGACAAGTACGATACATCTAAGAAATAAGTACAGAACATATATCATAAAACTGCAGGGATATTGCCGGCAGTTTTATATTAGGTGAGGGATTGGATGTATTTCGTCCAGGATTCATTACTCACTTTACTATATGACTTGATAAGAATAAGTAAGTTATTTTTTGTGAATATAATCGATTGAGGTCCTTTTGCAGAAGAGCCGATATACACGGCTACGCCACCTGCATCTATCTTGTCAGTCGCATTGTAGCTATTAGCGAGTGAAGCTACATGCCCATCGACATTATCCTCGAAATCTTTTGGTACCGATTGCTCACTGACAGTAATCGCAGCACCATCGACTGTATCAGCATAGGCATAGGCTGGATCACTTTCGGGTGGGCTTACTCGTTTCCAGCCCCCGAGGCTATCGATAGTTCTACCTTGGGGCAGAAGTGTCTTGTATGCAGGAGATGTATCACTTGAGTCTCCACCTGACGTGAATGCAACGCCTCGGCCGTCGAAGCCATTGGTCGCAAAATACACAGCAACGGCAAGTGCGCTTACTCCAAAAAGTATCGCACCGGTAAATATATATTTTTTATTCATCGCTACAATCTAGTATATCCTAGTGGTGCTACTTGTTGCTAAAGGCGAAGTTGAGTGTTCCGACGTAGGCATTTGCGCTGCTTTTCGCGCTGACATTTGCTTTGATGAGAATACTGTTGCCAGCCGCAAATCCACACGTCGACGGATCGCTGGTTCCACTCGCCGTTCCTGTTTGCCAGCTTGTCTGTGCTCCGGTTGATACCGAAACAGTTGTGCCACATGCAATCAAGCCAGAGCTACTCTTTTTGTAGACATCATACGTGACGCTCGAGTTAGTGCTGTCGGTGCGTCCCATGAGCGATGTTGACCCAGCGACAAAACTGGTAAATGTGCTCGGAAGTTGATAAGTGACAAAGATGCTATATGTTTGAGCGGTAGTTGTAGTCGGTGTAGTCCACTTGTAAAAGTTATAGGTTTCGTTAGTGCCGCAGATTGTCGGCTGGCTACTTGTACCGTCATTGATGTGCAACGTATCTGAACATAAACCTGCAGTCATTGTACCGTCGCCCGTGCCTTGTAAAACCGCGCCAGCAAACTCTGGACTAAAAGTCACAAATGAATCTGGGCTAGAGCTACACTTGCCCCATCCATCCGAGTTGTAACATTTGACGGCTTTTGCAGAAGTATCGTAGTACATGCTGCCAATGATACCCGCGCCGCTTGCAGTCGGTGTAGTTGATGCAATATCGAGGCGCAGGAGCTTTGGCTGTCCAGAACCAGTTCCAGTTCCTATTTGAACATTTGCTCCTAGGTTGATAGAAGTTGCATTAGAGCTTCCGATACTGAGCGTACTTGCAGTCGCTGCATCGATTCCAGGTGTTATCACCTGAGTACCGGCGATAATAGTACCTGATACGTTGATACTGCCAGTATCTGCTGTACCTGGTGTCGAGCCTTGCAAACTGACCTTGGCCCCTCCGCCACCGCCACAGTTTGCAAGCCCAACCGTACAAAGAGTATCATTAGCAGTCAGTACTGGAATCGTAAGCGTGTAATTGCCGGTTTGAGCACCTGATACAACCGTAACTTTATTGGCATTTGTGCTATTGTTGAAAACGATTGTTCCATTCGCACTGCTGCTTGTACCAAGAGTTAGACTTGAAGTGCCGCTAATGGCACCAGTTACATCCGTGTTACCCTGAAGTTTGATAGAGCCTGCCGGCTGAACCACATAATTACTACTACCATCAATTTGACCGCCGAAGACCGTACCTGTACCATTGTTCTGAATAGTTCCCCCGCCGAGACTGTTGCCGCTAAGGTAGTTGTTATCGGAAGTGTTGTTGCTAAGACTAATAGAATAGTTTGATGTTGTATGCGTATCATCATTGATTGTGTTATTGGTGATAGTATTTAAGTCAGAAGCAGCGAGGTAGATACTATCATTGTTCGTTGTACCACCATTATTTACTAAGTTATTAGCATTAATAACATTGCTGTTAGCTGAAGCGGATAAATAAATCCCTCGAAGGTTGCTGTTACTTACCACGTTGCCATTAAGTGTGTTATACGTCGTCGCGTTGAGTACGATACTTGTAGAGTTATAGCTAAATACGTTGTCACTGGCATTGTTTGTTCCAGTATCAGATATGTATAGTCCGTATCTACCGCTAGCAACAATGTTGTTTCCAGTCATTGTGTTTGCTGTAGAAAATGTCAGGTAGATTCCGTCTGAACTGTTATTTTTTATATTATTTCCTGTGATGCTATTCCTGGCCGATGAGCTCAAGTATATACCTCTGTTTGAGTTATCGGTTACCGTGTTATTGCTAATTATATTGTTAGAAGAGAATGAAAGCGACAAACCAGAACCACCATATACGTTTCGCATAGTAACACCAGTGACTAACCCACCACTTCGACTGGTGGCGGTGTCGCCCATATGGACGAAGCTTATTCCATCTGTTACGCCTGCTGTTTGACCGGCTTTATTACCATCAACTGTTAGGTCGCGAACCGTCACACCAATTCCTGTTGTTGCATCGGTATTTGTAATCATGGACAACGTACCATTCAAGCTGTTTGGTATCGTTATGATCGTTCCGATCCCAGCACCACTTAGAACTGTGTTATTAGGTATTGATATACTCGCGTTTACGGTAAATGTACCTTCAGCTAGATACACTTTTCCTCCAGCTGCTGCGGTAAGAGCTGCGTTTATTACTGTTTGATCTCCCGTACCTGTGGCAACATAATCTGCTGCGTCCTTGACCGATTGATTACTATTGCTTGCAGCGACAACTTTTGTCGACGTCGATCGGTCTGATTGCCATTTTCCATTTGCATAAACAAGAAGTTGCTTGGTCGTCGTATCAAAATAAACCATACCTTCGGTAGGGCTTGACGGTCGTGTACCAGTAGAGCCACCAGCAATTGTCAGGCTTTTGCCAGGGGCTACGGCGACGTCTTCGTTGAGATTAATAGATGTAGCATTCGTTGTGCCAATCTGCAATGCGCCAGCCGATGCGGTGTCAATGTTTGAAGCATTTAGTACGCCACCGACGGTACCATTACCAGTGACGTTGAAATCAGCTGTTTGTGGTGAAGTGGAGTTCTGCAAAAATCCAGATGCAGCGATGCCACCGAGGCTGCCAGCATTGAGAGCATATGGAGTTGCGCTAATCTTTTTCATAGGAAGCATCTCACCATCTGCAGTACATGCACCACTACCAAAGGTTGTACAAGAGGAGGCAACGCCACCAATGTTCATAGAGATCCATAGAGTAGCTTGATCCCAGTCAACACTAGTACCAAACGGATTGTTTGAACCCAAATCAATGGCCCAATAGCCGTTTTTGACATCGACACCACTTGTGCCGCCGTTATTGACGTAGCTTTCAGTCCATTTGAGTGTTCCACCTGGGTTGCCAGCAGCGGTACCGGTACCACCTTGGTAAATTTTGAACTGAAAATTATAATGACCATCAGGAACCACGGAGCCCGCGCTAGTAAGCAGGCGCCCCTGGAAGCTGATCGTCCTTGTGACATTCGGTACTGCTTCAACTCGTGAAGCATGGGCTAAGAAAAGCGTTGTGGTTAACGCAACACATAGCGTAAGAATACCTGCTGTTCGCAAAGCACGACGCCGATTAAAAATAGTGGGGAGGTGGGACCACACAGTCATTTTTGTTGTTTTTCTTTATTTTCTACACTGTTATCGTGTCAAAAATATTTGTTTCACTTCCGACGTGTGGTGGCCCATCAAAGCTTGAATTTATTCTACCATAAGCACCATGGGTTCACAATGAATCACCAGCTGCACAAACACCTTAAAACACTTCCTCAATCGCACCAAAATTCGCTTCGTGGTTATGCTATAATTACCACACTATGGAGAGCAAAGACTAGTGGGTTTACCTCAACGCTTCGTTGTATGCGCGGTGATGGTACTAATTGGTACCGTTGCATCTGTTACAACTGCATCTGCGGTGAGCTTGGGCGGCGGTAGTGTGCAAGGCTACGCTGCTGAAACGCCGCTTGATAACGGCACAATAGTGCAACTAACTGGCAAAGATTCAAATAAAGTAAAAATTGCGACGCAATCTGAACTGCAAAACATGTTTGGCGTGACTGTCGATCGAAATCAGCTGACGTTTACAATTTCAAACGAGAACTTACAAAACGAAGCCTACGTTGCAGTGTCGGGTACGTATAGCGTGCTCGTTAGTACGCAAGGCGGTTCGATTTCTGCCGGTGACTACGTAACACTTTCTTCAATAAACGGTGTGGCTATGAAGGCCGGCACGGAAGAAAAAACAGTATTTGGCCGCGCAGCCGGATCATTCGATGGCAAAGGTGTGACGCTCGGTACTTCGACACTAAAGGATTCGACAGGTAAAACTAGCAAAACTGTCGCGCTTGGTACTGTCTCGGTAACGATTAACATTCAGCGCAATCCCAACGAAAAAAGTACCAAAGTAAATGTTCCAGACGTACTTCAGCGCATTGGACAAGCCATCGCCGAAAAACAAGTTAGTGCGGTGCGTATCTATTTGAGCATGGGGATCACCGCAGTGAGTCTAATCGCGGCTATCGTCGTACTGTATTCGGGTGTTCGTAATGGCCTGATCTCAATTGGTCGTAATCCAATGTCTAAACAATCAATCTTTCGAGCACTACTTGAGATCATATTAACGAGCATATTGATTTTAATAATTGGGCTTTTCGCGGTATATTTACTATTGAAGCTATGACGAGTTAGGTAAGGTGGGTTAACTAAATGGGTTTATTTCATAAACAAACAGATACACAATCAGTCGATGACGAGATCGCTATTCGCGAGCGTCAATTCATGGATGCAAATTTTCGCGAGGAACTGCGTAACCACGCACGGTTGTACTTTGATAAAGTTATC
>CAYLKD010000013.1:0-18518 GCA_964384345.1 uncultured Candidatus Saccharibacteria bacterium
GACACAGCCCGTAAACAAGAGCAAAAATCAGCACCTAGCGCAAAGGCGCTTTTAAAAAAGAGTGCAAAATACGGTATTGCCCAGACACGTAGAATACATCCCTCGCTACCAGATAAACTCATGTCTCGGGTAGTGCAAACGAAAGCTCAAGCTTATGTAAAGGTTGACCTTCAGGCGGGTGATACCGTTTTCATTGGTTGGGGTGAATGGTGGGACAAGAATTTCTTATCAATGCTCGAAAGTGCCCACGAAAATGGAGCCCGCATTGCAACAATTATTCATGATATAGGGCCAATGATTACGCCACACTTTTCTGGCCACTCTAGCGAAAGCTTGGCTGAATATTGCGAACGGATTGTGCCAATATGCAATGTGGTATTTGTCAATTCAAAATACACAGCGAAAGAACTGAAGGGGTGGCTGAAGACAAAAGGTTTACTCATACCAAAGATTGTGATTTTTATACTCGGTGATGATTTTACCGTCACCGCACCAAAAAAGCCGACTAACAGTGTATTTACATCGAGTGACATCAAGGGAGATGATTTCATTATGATGGTCGGTACTATTGAGCTTAAGAAGAACCATCAGTTGCTATACTATGTCTATTATCTCGCACGTCAGCGCGGTATAGAGCTACCAAAGCTTGTCATCGTAGGACGAAAGGGATGGCACACTGAAACCGTGATTGAGATGATGACGAGCGACCCTATACTAAAAGATAAGTTTGTATTTTTGTTTGATACAAGTGACGAAGAACTTTCGTGGCTATATCAGCACTGCTTGTTTACAGTGTTTGCAAGTTTCTATGAAGGGTGGGGAATACCAATAGCGGAAAGTCTTTACTATGGTGTTCCATCACTTAGCGCGAATGTGACTAGTATGGTTGAGATTGGAGATGGTATTGTCGAACGATTCTCGCCTGGATCTACTGATGAGTGTCTTGAAAAAATCGTTCAACTACTCGATCCTAAAGCTCTCGCCCAAGCGAGGCAGCGAGTTGCACAATACAAACCTGCGACATGGGACAATGCATATACACAAATTAAACAAGGATTAGTAAGGGAGCACATGGTATGACAAAGATAAAAATTCTGCACTTTAGCCCACATGATGAAAACGATGGTATTGCAAAATACCAGGAGCAATACTTAGCTGGCATGAATACTAACGATGCGGTCGAAAATACGTTTTTTGATGTGACGCCAAACCAATACAGACATATGTCACCTGAAGACCAGAAGACTGCGCTCCGCAACCTGGCCGATCAACTAAAATCATACGATATTTTTCATATCCAGCATGAGTTCGGGTTGTTCGACAACGAAGACTTCTTAAACATAATGCACACTGCAAAAGAGAGTGGGAAAAAGCTAGTCGTGTCAGTACATCTATCACCAGGGTTCGCAATCAAGCCTGTAGCTAGAGGCGGGCTGAGTCCAAAGAGCTTTGTCGCGTTTGGAAGAGACTTACGGCATCGTAAGCGAATGATAGCTCGGCATATACAACCGATGATTGATGCTGACACGCTATTGGTGCACAACGATGTTACTGCTGATTCTCTTGTAGATTTCAGAGTAAGTAGAGACAAAATAGTCAAATTACCACATCCTGTATACGAATGGGAAAGTGTAGCAAAAACTGACTACATCAAACAAAATCTCAGCTATAAAGATGGCGATGTTATATATTGCACGGTAGGGATGATGCATCGGTACAAGGGCTTATTTGATGCTGTCCGAGCATTAAAATTCCTTCCGGACAACTACAAGTTAGCTATCCTCGGAGGGATGCACCCAATGAGTGATGAAGTAGCTATATACAACAAAGTAACTAACCTGGTTGAGACACTCAACCTACAAGACAGGGTTTTTATTACTGGATTTGTCGAAAGTGACGATGACCTAAACTCATATATTCAAGAATGTTCGGTCAGTATTTTCCCCTATGATGGCGGCTATTACGGCCATTTATCTTCGGGATCGATTAATCTGGCACTATCAAATGATGCTCCAGTCATTGCATACCCCACAAAAGGCTTTGAGGAGCTCGCTAAAGCGGCCAGCGGCGCAGTTGTGCTATGTCAGACCTTTGCATACTATGAGCTAGCTAGAGAGCTGCAGCGAATCGACACGCAAAAACAAGCTGAACTTTCGCATGACTATGCTAATACGATGGCATGGAGCAAGATGGCGTCTAAATTAGCGCAAGTATATCAACACTTACTTTAGATACTTTTTTCAATAATGTATCGCGGACGAGCTTTGGTTTCGCTATATATTTTACCAATATACTCTCCAACAACACCGATGCTAAGCATTTGAACGCCACCTATAAACCACACCGAAATAATTGTAAATGCCCATCCACTCACTGTTTGTCCAGATAGTTTTGCAACTAAAGTATAGATCATTATGACAAGGCTAATAAGTGAGACAGTTATTCCTAGACTAGTGACTAAACGTAACGGTTTAACGCTGAAAGAAGTAATACCATCGATCGCAAAATTTAACATTTTACGTAGCGGATACTTTGACTCGCCTGCAAAGCGTTCAGCTCTCTCATACTCGACGATGTTAGTTTCAAAACCAATCAGCGGTATAATACCTCTTAAGAATAAATTTACTTCTTTGAAGCTAGCGAGCTCGTTGAGGGCTCGACGACTCATTAACCGATAATCGGCATGATTGTAAATGCTCTCGACACCCATTTTAGACATAAGTTTATAAAATCCTTGTGCTGTAAGCCGCTTGAATAATGTATCCTTTTGTCGTGAGCTTCGTACACCGTATACAATTTCCGCTCCATCAAGATGAGCTTTTATCATCATTTCGACTGCGTCTATATCATCTTGCAGATCCGCATCCATAGATATTGCAAAATCCGCAAAGTCCCTTACATGTTCAAGGCCCGCCAGAAGCGCATTCTGATGTCCTCTATTTTTTGATAATTTTAATCCACCGTAGGAAGTAGACTTGGCATGTAGCTGCTCGATTAGATTCCACGTATCATCTGTGGAGCCGTCATCAACAAAAATGATCTTACTCTTTTTAGAGATAAGTTTTAGATTGCTTAAATCAATTACCTTTTTGTGTAACCTCTTTGCTGTTTCCCGAAGCACGTCCTGCTCGTTGAAGCACGGAACGACGATATATAGGACATTACTCATTGGGGAGGCCTTTCGTTATTTTGAAGGAAAACTGCGTAATCTCTGCCACTGCTATATCCATATAATAATAGAAGTAGCGGGTTTGTCCAAGGGGCGTGTGTAGTGTGCAGTCTATTTGCTTGTTCTACTATATCGTTTCGGAAGTTTAGCATATTTTTGCTTCACGATTAGGTACGCATATCCGATTATCATACTCAATACAAATGCAAGTAAAAACCGACCAAATGCGACCTTGTGGTTGTCTCCACTTATGCCCAGTCGACTCATAAACACGTCGAGACTATATAAAACGAGGATGTGCAGTAGATAAATGTAAAGAGAAAGCGTAGCGCCTAGATAAGGTATCACAGTATTCTTTAATACACTTGGAAATCGTAGCGCCAGTGCAAATACAAAAAACGTAAATATAGGCAGCATCATATAAATGTCTGCAGGGGCTGAGTTGTGTGTACGTATGGCGTAAAATTCGATTGCATATAAAATAAGTGATCCAGCAAGGTAGTAAAGGAGCTTCATGACACTCATCTTAGTGATGTAGGAGGCGTATTTTGCTGCCATGTAGCCTATCATGGTGAAAAGCAGAGCTTCTCCAAGGAAATTACGGTAGTACGATGCATCAATCGAATGAAGCCCTATTGCAGTAGCGTAATTACTTACCATTAAGCTAATGAAGTATAAAACTGCTGCAATGAGCAATACGATTTCATCTTTTTTCAAGAACATTGCGTTAACTAGGTGCAGAACACTTGCGCCAATTAATGCGAGTATGAACCATAGTGCTTCGTTATAAACTGGATGGTTAAAGACAACCATATTAAAAATTGTCGTAGGTGTTATAAGCCCAATCGTGAAACTATAACTTCCAAAGTACCATCCATAAAATATAAAATAGAGAATGCTGCTTAAGATAAAAATGTTAAATAGTTTTGGCACCGATTTACGTATTTTCTTTATTTGTACTGCATAGTCTTTGGAATACATAAAATACCCGGAAACAATGAAGAAGAACGGCACCGCAGTTCGTGCGAAGAGAAGAACTATTGATCCTATAAAACCAGTCTTACCATTAAGGCCATGAAGGCCGCTATGAATGAATACAACTAAAAATGCAGCAACTAGGCGTAGACAGTCAATGGTAGAATTTCGGCTAGTCAGATGTAGGGCTTTGACCATGATTGCTCCTATGCTTATTTCACAAAACTATTAGTATCAAATTGCTTGAAATCAAATTTGTTCCGAATGTCATTATTATATATCAGTAAGTGATCATCTTTCGAAACGCTATATATTTTAGCAGGTGTGCCTATCTTATTTTCTATAGCAGCGATATCACAACCTTTTACGCGAATACTGACTTTACTCCCGTTAGCGGTCACCCAGCTTTTCCTTGAAAACTGACGATCGACAATGAAACTGCCACAAAAGACCGATTCAATAGCCAATTTCTTGTGAGTCTTTTCGTCAAACTGCTGTTTGATTACCTCATTATCCCAATATCCACGTTCATAAATATCCATTGTGATATATGTACTAACATTTTCTTTTTCAAGAATATTTACTATAGCAGCCGTATCACCAAGTTTGACACTCAAATCATTATATTTTGGTGAGTAATAGATTTTATTTGCTGCATACGTTGCTGTTGCAAATAGTCCAAGTACTATAACCAGCAGCAGTACGTATCGACTCATACGAAGCTTGTCCAGGAAAGCTAGGGATGGTGTGGCCTTGTGATAGTATGCTATCAGAATCAGACCTATTACCGGCAGGAACGCGAAATAACGCCCCGCTAACTCTCTCGGTATGAGTATAGTGAATACCAGCATTGCAAAAAAGAAGGTAAGCAGTAAAATGACAATTACTTGCTCTGAAGAGTCTTTCATTCGACTTTTGTAGGCATCTTTTAAGAATCTAACAGTGTAGTGTACTGTCGCAAGCAGCAATATCAAATTGAAAATATAGACAGGTCCAAATACCAATGGCTGATTAAAAAAGCTCGCACCAAATACGTCAAATATTTTGCCTATGTTTAAAATAATTGTATCGATTAACTGCTTAAAGCTAGCTACGTATACTAGTTTGTCGTTGGTATTTTGCAGTTCATAGAAATTAGCAATGCCAAATGCACCAAAAGTCCATGAAATAACCTTTGCGATAACCGCGCTAGCAAATATGCCAATATAGTACGGCTTATCAGCCGGAACGTTAGACGTCCATGTCAATGAATGCCGTAGGCCATACAGGTAATAAAGCACTGCGCCAATGACCGAAGTAAATAATAGAAGCTGATCAGTCACGAATAATATACCAAGCGCCACACAGGTAAAGACAAATGGGTACGTATTGATTGTCTTCTGCCTGACTAAGAACATAAAAAGTAAGATCATAAGTGGTATCTCAATGTTTCGGATAGTAAGCATCGTAAGTGTGCCTTCATTTGCGCTAATACCTGTTAATAACTCGACGCTAGCGAGTGCAAGAATCAACAGAGCAGTAAGATTTTTATTTCTTCCCGAAACACGATAAATAATATAGCCAATACCTATGTTCATTGCTAACAGGAGGAGGAAGGATATTATTGCGTGCGTGTGAAAATTAAAACCAACTGTATTCTCCAAGATAGCCAACGGCCATTTCAATAGGTGCGTGTGAATAGCTTGAATATTTATGTCATTCGAAATGAATGGAGTTTGTAGTAGGTTATTATCAGAAATAGCATCCGCAAATAGCATATCGATCTTTGCGTTTTTGTATGCGATGAATGCAAAAACGGGAAGTACCACGAGGGATGCTAGTAAAAAGGCTCTGTTGCGGCCTATAGTGTGAAGAACCTTATACATTTTACTTATTTTATCAGAGTTACTCTTTAGTGTAATGCCCATAATACTTGGCTATTATTGTAGGTGACTATGTTGCCATCACCCTGAATGATAGTTTTACTTGCGCGACCGTCGTTCACCCAGACTGATGATCCCCAGATAGCTTTAGCATTTACATCATATAACACTAACTTGCCATCGCCCTGCTGGATAAGGCGGTAGCCTTTGTTTTGGCCGACTGCCCACATTGCTCCCTGGGGGCCATATTGGACAAGGTTTCCGTCTCCTTGAAGAATAAGCTTATATTTTCTGTTATCAGAATAGATTGATTGACCCTGAAGCAGTATTTGATCGCTTGCAATCGCTACACCTCTGTCACCAGAGGATATATTCCATGTGGCTATAGTCATTCCTGGGTCATTTTGATTCTCTTGATAAGTGAGTTTTCCATCATCTTTTATGACGAGTTGTCTAGTTTTTCCGTCACCTATTGCCCAAAGTGCTTGTCCGTTTTTAGCGTATGCTACTAAATTACCGTCGCCTTGTTGACGTAGTTGATAGACATTAGTCGCTATAGTGTGAACCTTAGTACCTTTATAGTAAATGGCCAGTAGACCATTGCGAAATAAGACTAAATTGGCATTTCCATCCGATGACGTAAGTACGTCATCGCTTCGCATGAAGTCAGTGCTTGAATCAAGATGATCCGTTGTCAGTTTCGGTACCACGGTCATACTGTGATTGCTACCAATATCTGCAAACCAAGATACATTTTCAATTAATAAATTCCAATAGACTTTGTAAAATCCTGGAAATTGTGGTGCCTGCATCCAGAAACCAAAACTAGCTGTGTCGCCAGGATTTACATCGGCCGATTTATTAACGACTGTTGCCCTTGAGCAGGCGATCCATTCGGGCGTACAAAACGGGCTATCACTGTTACTGCCGAGAAGAACAGAGCCTCTTGGCCAAATTTTATATCCTGTATTTTTTACAGTGTATTCAATATAGATATTCTGTCCCTGCTGCACTTTGCTACGATCAAGCTCAGTCGTTTTTGAGTCACTTGTGTAAAGCTTTTGAGATATTTCTTGCCATGCGTATGCAGGTCCATGTGTATTTCCAAACCAGCTTGTGAAGTAGAGATAAAAGTTGCGATTTCCATATGCACCACACGATACGGAGCCCCAATCAGCATTCAATGCTGCTTCATTAGGTTGATACGGTGTGTAGTTGTACAAGGCTTGAGTAGCTCGGTTGAGAATCGTGACATTGCTTCCCCCGCAACTGGAGTCGGGGCTGTATCTTATGAAGTTTTCACCTAATAGGTACGGCGTATACCAAGTAGGTGAATTATTAAGTATCGCTCTGAACATTTTAGCGGCCCATGTGACTTGATTTGTGAACCCATAATAGCTATCATCACAGACACCTGGCGTGCTATCGGGACATCCGTAGCCAGTCGCACTTCGGTATTGAATGTTGACTGGCCATTCGTCCAACACGAGTCCTTGTTCTTTTTGGAGGAGTACAAGTAAGACTTGAGGATTTATCTGATATTGTTGTGCAATATCGTAGATTATTTGAGCTGACGACTTGCCATTTTCTTTAAAATCTTTCAGACACGTAAAAGTACTTTGACCGTATTTTGCTGTAGCCCACTGCGCACGCGTACCTCCGCCATATTCGGAGGGCTTCACGCCATTCGTGTCACATGTGGGAACCTTGCTATTGAGAAAACTTTGAATCTGGCTAGGGCTCATCGTCGTGGCATTTGTGAACACGCTGTCATCTATGATATTTCCTGCATCCCAGCCACTAACTCGTGCATCAGCTTGATGAATTATAAATGTTCCTATAGTGATGGATACAAAACTTATCAAAACTAAGCCTCCTAAAAGAGCTTTTCGACTCCAAGCGATAGGTAGGCTGTGGTGAGTGTTGGATATACGCATGAGTTTTCCTACTTGATAGTAACTTCCTTGGTACTCGATACTGTATCGGTGCCATTTGTTGCCGATATCTTTGCGCTCCATACTCCGGCGCCTAGTTCACTGGTAGGTATGTCAAAACCTTTACAGGTTGAATCGCTTGCTAGTGACTGCACGCCAGCTGTTTTTGTAACGGTATTGTATCCTTCTTTGGATAAAGTTAATGTGCAGGTACCGTTTGACCATATGCTACTGATTAGTGTGCGAATTTGTAGTACATTATTGTTTTGATTCGCAGATGTGATGGTTAGCGTAGTGTCTGCTACGTTTGTATTAGTATCATCGCCATTTTTGGTTGATGGCTGAGTCGGCATTGTATCACCATTGTCTGTAGTCTTGCTATTTGAATCTACAGGATCTTTAGATTTTGAATCAGAGATCGGAGCCATCTGATTCTGATCAGATGAGTCAAGAGTGTTATTGTTTCTGTACCAAAAAAATGTTACGGCCGCGACTACAGCTAATAATACTATTATGACGATGATACTATTGCGGTTTTTGTGATTGTTAGTCTGTTTGATTTTCATTGCTATATTCTTTATTACTTATGCTAATTGTATCATGCACATCTTATTGTTGTATAGTCAAAATAGTAAATAAGTATGTTCTAGTTATGCTAAAATAACCAACATGATTACCGTTATTATAGCCGGAGGATCCGGCACAAGGCTTTGGCCACTATCAACACCAGAATACCCGAAACATCTTTTGAAACTTGTGGGTGAGCGAACGCTCTTGCAGCAAGCTTACGATCGAGCGAAACAGGTCGGAGATACGACGTATGTCGTCACCGAAGCTAGTCACTCTCAACACGTACGCGAACAACTATCGGATCTACCAGACACCGCATTTCTTATCGAACCTGGCCGTCGAGGAACTGGCAATTGTATTGCATTTGCCCTCGATGCGATAGCGCGCTCACATGATAAAAATGAGCCAATCGCTTTCGTGCACTCTGATCACCATGTCCGAGATACTGAGGGTTACGTACGCTCTATCCAAGCTGCGGGTCATGCCTCTTCGGTTTCGGGTAAAATTGTACTTATTGGCATAGAGCCAACATACCCATCGATCAGTTTTGGCTATATAGAGCGAGACAGCGCCATAGAAGGCGGAGCTTACACAATTAGCTCATTTAAAGAAAAACCTGACCATGAAACTGCCCAACGATATCTCGAAGCTGGAAATTATCTTTGGAACTGCGGCTACTTCATTGGATCAGTAAATACTTTTCATGGTGAGATTGAGCGGGTGTCGCCAGAGTTGCACCATACAGTTCAGAAACTAGCCACCATCCCTGAAGTTATGAGTACTGATTATAACGACGCATATCTTTCTCTCGAGGATCAGGTGATCGACTATGCACTGAGCGAAAAATCAGATAATTTAGCTGTTGTTCCTGCCACGTTTGACTGGATGGACATCGGTTCATTTAAAGATCTTCACGATATAGTGCCACAAGACGAAACTGGCAATCATGTCGAAGGAGAGAATGTGTTTCCAATTGATGTTGAAAATGTCTATATTCGTAACGATGAAACAAAACCTGTTGCGGTAATTGGCTTGGATAACGTAATCGTCGTTAATACACCTAACGGCATACTCGTTTCACGTAAAGACATCAGTCACCGCACGGGTGAAGTAGCAAAAAAGTTGCAGTCTAAATTATAATTCTTGATTTGCTACTAAACCATGGCGTAGTGGCCGTTAACCATAAGTTGGTATACACTAGGAAGAGTTATGGCGAGGGTAAAGCTGACAGAATTTCGTGCAAAAAAACTGCTTGTAGAAAATTACAAGGGAGCAGCATTGGTGCTTGATACCCTCGATGCAGACATCTCATCCATGAAATCACGTGAGACATACGTCATAAAAGTTGATCAGGGTATCAAAAAACGAGGAAAACAAGGTCTCATTCGACTCAATGTAACGAAAAACAGTGCCGCCAAGGCTGTACGTGAAATAGCAGCGAGGGGTGACTATAGCCGTTTTATTGCTGAACCAATGTTTGCTCACGAGGATGTGGAGGAGCACTATTTGTGCATAGAAAGAGTAAGAAATGGGTACAAATTTCTTTACTCCCCTGTCGGTGGGGTATCGGTTGAAGAACATGCGGAAGCAATACAGCAATTTACAACTGTCAATGAAACACCACTACCTACTGCGTTTTTATCGAACGTACTCAAGGTGATGGACAGTGAGCATATAAGTTTTCTAGAAATTAACCCGCTTGTGGTTCGTGATGATACCTGTACAATACTCGATGCTGCAGTACTAGTCGACAGCGCAGGGGACTGGCAGGCTTCGTGGGATGAAAATGATATTGTCGATACTCGTCGAAAAACAACACACGAAACAGCGATTGCAGAACTCAATAGTGGCTCACCGGCTTCATTTTCATTTCGTGTCCTTAATCAAGATGGTGCTATTTGGCTGCTCCTTAGCGGCGGTGGGGCAAGTATAACTATTGCTGATGAAGCAGCTAACCGCGGAAAAGCTCATCTTATCGGTAACTATGGGGAATATAGTGGTGGACCAACCCGAGAAGAGACGCAGCTGTATACTGAAGCTGTTATAGAGCAAATGCTCAAATCAACAGCAAAGAAAAAAGCAATCGTACTTGCGGGTGGTGTCGCAAACTTCACTGACGTAAAGAAAACGTTCACAGGTATTATAGATGCATTCACAAAACACATCGATGTACTCAAGAAGAAGGATATTAAAGTGTATGTGCGTCGAGGTGGGCCAAACGAAAAAGAAGGTTTGCTATTGATGTCAGAGTTTCTTACTCGCCATGGTATATTTGGGAGCGTACATGGGTCTGACACCGTACTGACAACAGTAGTTGATGAAGCGTTAGAGTTTGTTCATGCGTAACATTGCAAGCATCCGCGAAAACCCAGGATCAATACTAGCGGTTGGAGCATATCGACCGGGGTATCAGGCCATATTAGACTTTGACATGCTATGCGGACGCGAATCTCCTTCAATCGTTGGAATCGTAGGAAGCAACAAAAGATTTGAGAAATATTCTTGGGGAAACGGCGAGATTCTCATACCGTGCTACCAAACGATTGATGACGCGAAACAAGTAATCGATCACGTCGATTGGTTACTAAATATTACCAGCGCACGTCGAGCCTATCAGATAACCTGTGATTTTTTTGAAACATTTCCAGAAGCTACAGGGGCACATATTTTTGCTGAGGATATTCCAGAGGTTCAGGCAATTAGTTTACATGAAAAATATGTCAAAGCCGGCAAGACTATTATCGGTCCCGCTGGAGTCGGTTTGATCGTACCTGGTGCTTTGAAACTGGGCGTCGTCGGTGGAGTAGACTGGCGCCAGCTTCAGTCAAACCATTTGGAACAAACAGGATCGGTTGCAGTTTTGTCCGCTAGTGGCGGTATGATAAATGAGCTTATTACCATGGTAGCTTCCAGTCAGCATCTTGTGAGTTTTGCACTATGTTTTGGTGGAGACCGTTTTCCTGCTACAACTCCAAAAGATGCATTTCTAGCAGCTGAAGCTGATCCGGCGACGCGTTCGATTGTGTATTACGGCGAACTCGGAGGAACTGATGAGTATGAGGTCGCCTCGCTGATTAAAGAAAAAAAGCTCACAAAGCCTATCGTTGCCTATATTTCTGGCATTATTGGCGAACAATTTGATGCTCCTGTTCAATTTGGTCACGCGAAAGCATTGGCACACTCAGAGGACGAGACAGCATCAGCTAAGAGAGCTGCGTTAAAATCACATAATGTTACCGTTGCAGAATCCATTGCTGAGTTGACTGAGCTCGTTGCACGGCTGCCAAAAGATACTATCCTAGACAGGTCAGAGGATTTTTCGCGTCGATCCGCAAGCTTGTTTACGGCAACGATAAGTTCCGAGACCGCAGACGGCTACAAGTTTGTCGGTAAAACCCTGCAAGAATGGTCGCTCGAAAATGATATCGCATCGCAGATTACAGCTGCGTTGCTCGGGCGTGCACCAAAATCAGAGCAGACAGTTAACCTTGTTCGAACGATATTTCTCCTAACAATTGATCATGGTCCTCAAGTCTCAGGTGCACTCAATACTATGGTTACCGCCCGTGCCGGCAAAGGAGTGGTAGACTCGCTTGCTGCAGGATTACTGACAATTGGGCCACGCTTTGGTGGAGCGGTGTCCGATGCTGCCAAAGAATGGTTTGATGGCGTAAATCAGGGGCTATCAGCTGCATCATTAGTTGAAAAACGTGCCAAATCAAAACAATTTATTGGTGGAATCGGGCATAAAAAATATCGAATTGATCTTCCTGATCCGAGAACGCAGATTCTTGCGCTCCATGCCGACAAACTCGCATTGCATCCATATTTTGATTTTGCGAAAGCAGTTGAAGCTATTACGACGCAAAAAAAAGGTAATTTGATACTGAATGTCGATGGTCATATTGCTGCTCTAATGCTCGATGTACTCAGTCAAAAAGAAAAAATAGACACATTAGAGCTCGATAGGATGATCAAATCTGATTTCTTCAACGCGCTTTTTGTTATTCCGCGCAGCGTCGGATTTATTGCACATTATTTAGACCAAAAGCGACTTGATGAAGGTCTTTTTCGCTTGCCGGACGACGATGTATTTTTAGTCGGATAAAGTATCTTTATTCTTATAAAATTCCCACGCATCTTTGACGATGTCATCGAGGGCTGGAACCTGCGGTTGCCAGCCTAGTTCATCAAAAGCTTTTTTGCTTGATGCAATGAGCCGAGCTGGATCACCACTGCGTCGTGGGGCGTCGATGACTGGCACAGTGAGGCCAGAAACGCGTTCGACGGCGTCAATGACTTGGCGGTTTGTAAAACCATTGCCATTGCCAAGATTATATATTGAGTGCACGCCTGGGGTGAGCTTGTCGAGTGCAAGGAGCATCGCTCGAGCGAGGTCTGCGACGTGGATATAGTCACGGACATTCGTGCCGTCAGGCGTGTCATAATCGATCCCAAACAGCGACAATGCATCTCGCTTGCCATCGGCCGCCGCGATCGCTAGGGGAATCAAGTGTGACTCAGATTTGTGCAGTTCTCCAGCATCGTTGTAGGCACCGGCAACATTAAAGAAACGCACACTAGTAGCCGCTAAGTCGTGCGCCCACGCTTCGCTGGTCAGCGCCATATCGATAGTGAGCTTTGTCATGCCGTAGGTGTTTGTTGGCTGTGTCCGGGCATCTTCGGTGATCGGTAGCTCGTCTGGGTTACCATATACGGCTGCGGTTGAAGCAAAAATAACTTTCTTGATCTCAAGTGTGCGCATGGCACTGAGCATCGCGAGGCTTTGTTCGACATTGTTGTGCCAATATAGTTCCGGCTTCGTCATCGATTCGGCAACACTAATTAGTCCCGCGAGATGAATAACCGCATCAAACTTATCGTCTCGTGATACAAGCTTGCCGAAGTCGCCGATCGAGCCTTTGATGCAGCGAACTCCTGTTGGCACAGCAAATCGCTCGCTACTACTAAAGTTGTCGAGAACACTGACAGTATGGCCAGCTTCGAGGAAAATCCGTGTCGTCACGCTTCCGATATAGCCTGCGCCACCTGTGATGAGAATGTTCATAATTTTGATTCCTACGATGTTTTAATATTTGTTTGGACGATACGGCGCATTTTGGAAATAAACAGCGACTTTTCAAACCGTTTTGATTTGCGGCGTAAGTTTGCTTGCATAAAGTCGATGGTTTGGGCTTGCTTCAATGCGTTAATGAGCGAATCAACCGACTGTTTCGCAAACAATATGCCACTTTCTCCGTCTTGCACGATATCGAGTGCGCCACCTTTGCCGTACGTAATGACGGGAGCACCTGCAGCAAGAGCCTCGACTTGAACGATACCAAAATCTTCTTCGCCCGCATAAATCCAGCCTTTAGCACTGTTGAGTGCTTTTTCAAGATTTTTATCTGAAGCATCACCAAACCTATCAGTGAAAAACTCGATAGTTGGTCCTGCTTGAGCAACGAGAGCACTGTGCTGTGAGCCATTTCCATAAACTTTGAGAGGAATATTGAGTTTTGTACAGGCTGTGACCACCAGATCATAACGCTTGTAGGGTACTTGCCTGCCAGACGTGACGTAATAGTCTGCACGTTTGCGACTTGGGGTAAAACGGTCAATATCAACTGGGGGATGAATCACTGTGGCGCTGCGCTTATAGTATTTTTTGATTCGTGCCCGCACTGCTTCTGAGTTTGCGACGAAGATATCGACACTTTGAGCCGCCTCGTAATCGGCTTTTTTGAGAGCGGGTACAAAAAAAGGCATAGCAAGACGAACCAGCCAATTGAGTTTCCCAAATCCAGGATCTTTTTTGTACTCGTCGTAATGACTCCAGTAATAACGAATTGGTGTATGACAGTAACAGATATGAACCTGGTCTGGACGTGATTTTCGAACTTGTTTGCTCTCGGCGCTGGAACTACTGATGATGATGTCAAAATCAGATAAATCTAAATTCTGGAACGCCCGCACGCGCAGCATTGGGAAAAACTTGTGCATCTTCTTGAGCGGACCAGGTAGATCTTGCAGGTAAGTTGTACGTACATCAAGTTTTTTAAATGCCGGCATTTTTTCGGGATCGTATTGACTGGTATAAATCGGCGCGCCGGGGAAAGCCTCGGCGAGTGCCAAGACAACGTTTTCCGCACCACCCATATTTGTTAACCAATCATGGACAATTGCTACTTTTGGGACTCTTTGGGCCATTTTAGCTTGCGCCCCGACGACGTAGAACCACTAAGATTGTCTTAAATAGGATCTTTATATCGAGCCAAAATGTCCAGTTTTGCACGTAATAAAGCTCGAGTTGTATGCGCTGATCGGTGGCTAGGTCACTACGTCCAGACACTTGCCACAGGCCGGTGATACCTGACTTGACACTGAGTAGCAGTGCTCCGTGCGATTTAGTGAAGTTTGCATCGACCTCGTATTTTGGGATAGGACGAGGTCCAACAAGGCTCAAGTCGCCCTTAAGGACATTGAAGAGTTGCGGTAATTCATCGAGTGACGAACGACGCAGGAATTTACCAAATTTGGTGATACGCGGATCGTCTTTGATTTTCAGTGTTCGCTCGTATTCCTCAAGTAAATCCGGGCGGCCCATGCGCTTGAATACCTCTCTTTGGTCACCGCAATATTCCCAGATCATCGAGCGAAACTTATACATGCCAAATGGCTTTGAGTACTGCGTCAGACGCGTATGGCGAAAGAGAATAGGGCCGCGATCGAAAATCTGCTGGAGAATGATGATAATCAAGAATACTGGCGACAGGATGACAAGGAGAATTGACGCAGCAATGATATCAAAGACACGTTTGACGACAGCTCCCCAACCGATAAGGGGCGTTTGACTGACATTGATGATCGGGTATCCAAGAAAGACATCGACGGTGTTTTTGCCAGCATAAAACTCTGGTTCACCAGGTATAAAGCTGTAACTGATATGTCGAGTTTGTGCGGCAGCAAGTATACGTTGATTCCGAGATGCAGAATCATAGAGATCGGTCTGAATAATCGTCGTGATACGCAAATTGTCGATAGCTTTGATGGCTGCATCGATGGAGCTAAAGTGTTCTGCATTGATGCCTTTTGGCACAACTTTTGCGGGACCTGCGATAGCGACTATGCGAAATCCACTGCGCTTGGTATCAGCCAGGCTGACGGCGATATCGTGCGTGGCGTCACTATCACCGACGATCAATACTCGACTGGTGCCGTAGCCTAAGCGGAATAACAGCTGACGTATAAAACGCAGTATTTCACGCTCGAGAATGACGAGAAGAAACGAGCCAACGAGCACATAGACGGTTACAAGACGCGCAGGGAAAATGCGGGTATTAGCGACATATTCCCAGCCGATCACCAGTAAGACACCAATAAATGAGGCAACTGCAATCTTTGACCATTCGACGAGACGTCGGTTGTAAACAAGCGCACTATACAAACCGAGGATGGCCATTACGAGAATCCAGATAGGAATAATCGATAGTGTCGCAAGAAGATAATTACTATCATCTCGCATACCGAGTAGATTTCTATCGTCAAATTTAACGCGCAGTACGTAGGCAATGCCAAAAGAGGCAATCAACGTTAAAAAGTCGGTGACGAGAAGGATCAAGCTGTAGCGAGTGGTATTTTTGCTTAGCATGTACATCTGTCAGTATAGCATTTTCGTTGCGTATGCACGCCACTGATTGTTGTATAGTAAGTCTATGGAATCAAACGCTCGTGCAACCAAAAAACAACAAGCGTTACTGGCGTACGTTGACGGATTCATCCATGAGCAAGGCTACGGCCCAAGCTACCGCGAGATTATGAATGCGCTTGGCTATAAGTCGGTATCGACAGTGGCTGTGCACGTCGAAGGGTTGATCGCTAAAGGTTTTTTGAAGCGAAAAGATAATTCAGCTCGATCGCTCGAAGTTGCTGGCCTTTCGAGTCACGATGTGGCTACGACAGATGAAATACTCTTAAAACTTACGACCGTCTATAAAGCATCTGAGCAGTCCCGAGACCAGCAGGCCATCATCCGTACGATGGAGTTACTCGGCTATCAAAACGAAGCTGATAGCTTGCGTAACTAAGTCGCTTGACCACCTCTGATATGCCAGGTATAATACAGCGAGTATTCCCGGGTAGCGCAGCGGTAGCGCAGTTGACTGTTAATCAATTGGTCGCGAGTTCGAATCTCGCCCCGGGAGCCAAGAAAAAAGCCATACACCTTCAGGTGCTTGGCTTTTTTCTAAGTTTAAGGCAGTTAGTTGACTTCGCGACGTGATAGCCTCAACTGACGCTAGTCACGAAGTTCGGTGTAGGGATTGAAATGCAAAAGTGTTTATAGTTTTTCGTGAATGAGTGCAAAAGGCATTATCCACTATCTCGCTCCGGAAGCTAAGAATGTATATGTGACAAGAAGTCTAGTGAGTAGCTAGGCTTTTTTGATGCTGTTATACAAATGCCTCATCAAAAACTAAACAGTCATCTCAACAATGAACCGAGCGCAGTTGATCCGAGACTTCGTTTGATTTCTTGATGAATCGTTTCGATTTCCTGTGATGCATCAATCACTATTACTCTGTGTTCAATATCTTCAGGTAAGTGGATTTTTGCAATTGAAGCCGGATAGAAGCCGCCTTTAATATTTCTTGATCGGAAAGTGTACTTCGGATCTTTATCATCTAACCTTTTGAGTAAGTCAGAAGGAGCATGAGTTTTCAGCTCAAAAATTACATCCGGTAAGGTAGCTGCAAGATCAAGCGCTTCATGCTCGCCAGATGAATTGTCTGGATAAAGCTGATCTAACGTTAACCTTTCTCCTTCAAGAGCGACCCCTCTGTGGAGGAGAAATGTAGCACGCGATAGTACTGTTCTGTCTATGATGACCGCATCGAATTGATCAGTTCCGCGGAATTCGCTAAGCTCTCTCATTAGTACATACGAAGCGGCATTCCAAGCTTCAACAGTATTGCCTTCAGGAGATTTGACTCTTAGGCTCCGAGTTTGCCACTCGTTACTGTATGGATCACCTTCGCTTACACCAAGTCCCTCTCTAGTTCCATCCCCGCGTACAATAATGCTCTTGCCGCCATTCTGTGAGATCGCGGCACGGAGCAGAGTGGCCTGCGTGCCTTTTCCGGCTCGATGTAATCCATCGAACCCAACAAATACTGGTTTTCGTTGTTCTAGAGACACGACTCTATTATTTCTAATGTCATTGGAGTTAGATTTAGCCCACGAATTTTTTCAATTCCAAGCCATTCGACTGCAGCTGTACCATCGAGAGGCTTAGGCTCACCGGACGCGTAAGATGCTGAATAAACAAGGTACAAGGCACCGCCTTTTTCACCCTTGTCATTGATGTTATTTGAAACCATTTCGATGTCCTTGATTTTAACACCGACCTCTTCGTCGCATTCACGTTGCAAGGCTGCTTCCAGTGTAGCGTCTATAGGCTCAACAGTCCCTCCTGGTATACCCCAGAAACCCGGAAAAACCTCTTCGTTATCGGCTCGTTTAATTAAAAGAACTTTGTCTTTATTTTTTATCACGGCACTGACATTTACTTTAAAAGGGAGGTTGCTCATAGTATTTCCTTTGCTTCAAACTTACTAAACGGTATTTTACCAGACGTCTGCCGGGCATGGTTCTTATATATCTCTGATAATAGCTTATTAGTCGCTATGTGAGTTTGAAGCTCCGATGATGAGGCTTTGTCGTAAATCAGTTCATTCAGCGTTTCGTAACGAGCATATTCATTATGTCCGACATAGGTTTTGGAGTTATGCCGCTGAATGTCCTCATTACCAAACTGAATTTTTTCGAAAGCCTTTCCGCCAATCAAATTCGAGTTTCTAAATATGTATATATCGAAGTGGTTGTTCTCTACAACGTCATATAGAGCCATAGGTTGCTCGTGAATCTGCTTAGATTGGTACGAGTGTATTTGAATACTAGCTAACGGACCAAGATGAATATTTACATACTCATGACGGATCCTACCATTAG
>CAYLKD010000014.1:0-18349 GCA_964384345.1 uncultured Candidatus Saccharibacteria bacterium
CTCCAGTCACCACTGGCGGTACACGAGGTAGGACTATTTGTTGTCGTCCATGACAAGGTTGAATTACTACCGACATAAATTGATCCAGGGCTCGCCGTGAGAGATACGTTTGGTGGTGCAGGAATTACCAAGATAGCCGCGCTATCGAACGTACCGCCGGCACTGTTGCTACACGTGATCGTAAAGTTGTAGGTTTTGATCGATGTCAGAGGGCCGACAGTTTGCGTACCTGTACCAGGTATTGCACCGCTCCAGTCACCGCTAGCAGTACATGATGTAGGACTGTTTGTCGTCGTCCATGACAAGGCTACAGCCGTCCCAGGTGCTACCGGACTGACAGGACTGGATGAAATGCTGACAATAGGCGTATCTGGTGGCGGATCGCGAACCAATACGGTGGTTGTATCTGAGCCGGTACCCGCGCTATTAGTACAGGTTAGCGTGTAGGTATATGTCTTGCTCGAGGAGAGTACACCCGTCGATGCGACGCCTGATGGGCCTTTGGTGCCGCTCCAGTCACCACTGGCGGTACACGAGGTAGGACTATTTGTTGTCGTCCATGACACGGTTGACTGATCGCTATTATAGATTGCAGTTGGATTTGCGGCAATTGTCACGCTCGGACGAGTCGCAACGTTGCCCGTACCGGTCGGAGCGCTAGCACCAACACTGACCGTCGAAAAGCCCGTACCGGTGGTATTTTTACAGGTAATGGTGAACAAATACGTTTGAACTTTGCTCATTACAATCGTCTTCTCTGTGCCAGAGCTTTTTTTGTCACCGCTCCAGTCATCACTACCCGTACACGATGTCGGATTGTTGGTGACACTCCATTTGAGCGTGGCAGTTTCGCCGACATTCACCTTTGCCGGATCAGCCGTCAGCGTAATAACCGGGCTATTCGTACCAGTAAATCCACCGACACCGGTAGCGACGGAACCCCCTGGAGCAGCTTTGTCACTTTTGGTCGTACCCGTAGCCTGGGTCAACGGCTTATCTTGCGGATTGACATTCAATCCATGAGACGAGCGAAAACTACCATTGCTGACGAGTGCTGCAAGGATAATGAATCCAACCAGTGTCAAACTAATGACGATGGTAGAGGCTGCAATAAGAATCTTTGTACCGCGAGGACCAAACTTCGGTAGTTTTGGCACGTGCTTGAGAGGACCGCCACTCGGGGGTGTTACCTGTATGATGATTGGTTCGCGGTCCATCTAGAGTTTGGCCTCTACGTTCGCCGATGCGGCGTCGAGCTGGATACTAAGAACTGTTGGCGCGGCTTGTTCTGAAACTTCAAAATCAAGAATACCGTCCCAGGTTGCACCAGCAGCAATTTCACCGCCAATAACCGTGTCGGGCAAGAGAAACTTTGCCGTTGCTGCAGTTCTCGCACCTGTAGAATCAACAAGGAATGCTTGTAGTCCTGGTGAAAATTCGATCGGCTTATCGCTCGTATTTTTTAGAACAATTTTTGCCTCATAGTGACGAAGCTGAGACGTTGTGTCCAGATCCAGTTTGTTCAATGAAGCTACTTGAAGTGTGCCCCACGTCGGTTGCGCGCTTTGGACTGCAGTCTCTGCAGCAACTCGCTGAATCGTGATAACACCAATGTACCCGAGCAGCGCAGCTACGATAATACCGAAAGAAACAATGAGTGCATCACTACGGTGACGACGAGATAGTGTCTGCTCTTGCATGCTTAACGTTCCTTGTCCTGCAGTGTGATTGGTACGGCGATACCACTCCACTTTGCATCGACATATAGTTTTACTGTATCGGCTTTGTTGATCAAATAGCTAAGATCTCCGTGTATCTGCTCACCCGGCGCTAACTCTCCAGCACGAAATGGCTGCTCAAGTGGAAAGGGTGAAAGATAACTAACGTCGCCTTTAGCATTTTTCACGTAAGTGTCGTTACTCGGTAGTATTTGGATTGGTGTATCGCTAATGTTCTTGATTGACAGGTCAACAATGGCATACGTTTTGTCTGGTGCTGCTGCAAATGGCTTTTTGCCCTCATCAAATCGAACACTCGCTACAGACATAATCACGTCGCCCGAATGAATCGTTTGCTTTAGCTGGTAGGCATTACCAGGACGCACATGAATGAGTTTGGCATTAGTATTTTGGACACTGATGGTTATTGAGAGCAAAATGATTGCGATCAACACAAGTACTGCCGAAAACCACAGCTTGGCATTTGGTGACGTGATATACGTACTGATTCGTTTAGCGTTCATGATCTTACCTACCTTTTATTCCCATCGAAATAGCCGACGAAATATGAAATTTCGTTTCGGTCTGAATTGGATTTAGTTGACTGATTGTGATCTCGCGTTTGTCCGCCCGCTGAAACACCACCGCTGAGCGATGGTGCGAGGTCATGCCCACAGACTTGACTAATTTCGATTGAGCTAATACCTGTCTTAGCCTTGTGGAATCCGAGGTCTAAACCGCTGATATTGATCACCCTATCGCCGTTCCACCCCCAGCAATTCCCTGAGCCGTTGTGGCTAGCGACATCATTCGGTCCATAACACGGAATTCGACCACCGCAATACGATACAGTCGTCGTAGCGCTCGAGCTTGTACCGGTCTGAGCAGCTTGCGTTGACGGCGCAGCATCTGCTGGAACTACCTCGATAGCGACCGACGCAGCAGCCGTTCCGCCACTATTTGTGCATTCAATAGAGTACTTGAGTGTGCCAGTTTTTGTGACTCGGCCGGTGCTCTCTGCGCCATACGCCGTCTTTTTACCAGTCCAGTCACCTGTAGCCGTACACGAATCAGGATTAGAGGTTGAGGACCAGGTAAGTGCGCTATAGCTACCGACCGGCACTGAGCCAGGTTTTGCAGAGATTGTTACTGTTGGTGGCGCAACTGCTGCTACGGTGGTGCCAGACGGTGTGACATCAAGACCGGCTACTGATGTATTGTCAGGCGAAAATATGCCGACAATAACAATTCCTATCATCCCGAGACAGGTGATTATCATCACAACCCCTACAAGTCTTCTCAGCCACATATTCCGTGATCTCTACTTTCATGCTTCATCATACTATGACATTGCGAATTCTTCACTATGAATTCTCGCTCCCGGAACGCCTTCAGCTTTAAGTTGCCCACGCAGTGATTGCATCATCGGTGGTGGACCACATATAAAGAAGTCTTTTCCCGCTAAATCGCCGCTATGCTGCTTGATAAAGTCGATACCAAGATAACCGTTTTCTTCATCACCAATAAATGCATAAACACCAAATTTGCCGTGACGAATGAAAGAAGCGTTGGCTAGTTTCTGAAAATCAATCAGTTCACTGCGGGTCTTAACTGAGTAATAAAGATCGATATGATAATCATCATCTGGCGACAAGCTCAATGCCATTGAGAGAAACGGTGTAATCCCGATACCGCCCGCTATCCACACTTGATTCTGGTTTTTGAAGTTTTTGTACGAGAATCGACCGTAGGCGCCTTCTACTTCAGCAATAGTACCGGTTTTTAATTGATGCAAGGTTTTCGTATAGTCGCCGAGCCCTTTGACTGTTAGTTGCAGTTGATCAGACTTTGCGTGCGAAGATATTGAAAACGGATGCCACTCACTTTTTACTCCACCGCCCGCGTCGCTCGTGAACTTTATGTATACAAACTGACCTGGCTTATATGCCATCGGCCGTGCAAGATCGGTCGGTTCTAGCGACACCTGGACAACATCGCCCTCAAAGGTTTGTACATTACTGACTAAGTACTTATGGCGGCGAATAAAAATATTGCCAAGGATTGTTTTGTAGATAAAAGCTGCGATACCGAGCGCCGTTATTGCCAGGATGTAGTACTTCATCGGCGCATTAATCGACGTGTCACTCGAGATAAACAGCACGTGAAGCCCAGCGATAAAAAACGCTGGGCCTAAAAATTTGTGCGTAAACAGCCAGATGCGATACGGTAGCTTCACAAAGAATGTTACAAGCAACAGCCCTACCATACCCCAAAAAGCGATGATACCAAAAAATATTGCCCATTGTTCGAGAACAACCCCATGATAGACATGTTGCGCATTAAATAAAGCGTCGAGCGGTAGCAAGCCATTTGGTAGTAGAACTAACGCAGCTTGTTTCAGTGATAAGTGTACGTAGCGAAGTGCTAAAAAGAAAGGATGAAGCGATAAGAATATTAATGCTAGCCCACCAAGCAAGTGATGAGCGATATAGACGCGGTTCAGACCACCGAATAAATATTCTAGAAAGCGGAGTCTGGTTGAGAAAATAAGATTGAGTGCGTACATAACAAGACCGACGAGACCGGTTATACGGCCAATAGCGAGCATTGTCGCAGCAAACCCATCAATAGTGTAAAGCGGGTGGATCCTGGCCCACATAATTACAGGTATAAGACATAGGACAAAGGTAATAAACCACCCAATAAGGTGCTCGATACGAAAACTGATTGTAACCTTGCGATTACCGCTCGGCTGCATAGTTAGTAATTACCATATGCATAATAGTAGCATAAACAACAACATTAGTAAGATAGTAAAAACGCACGTCAGATAGAAATGTGAACGGGTGTGAGCATTGTCATTGTACCTCGCAGGATATATAGAATGACGTGGGGGTAGTCGTTAGATTATGAACGAACAGCTAGTGGTCGAAACATCATGAACGTATCAGCTATTCGTTCTGACAAACTTGGTTGGGTTATGACGTGGATGTGTTTAACTTCTGGAGCTAGTTCTGGGAACTCACGAAGTTTTTTTGTCATAAATGCGTTGATTTTCGTGTCTAATTCATTTTGCGCATATTGTTTCATGTCTTTGTCCTCCCTTGTTGTGCTTATGCCCACCAGTTTGGTTTCGGTGATACTTTCACTATAGTGCTTATGCAGGGATTCAAATATGAAATTTCTAACATTCTAGCTGTAATAATTTTCACTACTAACCCTTTCGAGGTATGATAGACATAGTATGGACGAGCTTTTAACCGCAATAAGCGCACACGCTACCACTCGAGTGGTCAGAAAAGGCGCGACTATTGTGTATCAAAGCGAAATACCTCGCTCTGCGTTCATTGTAAAAAAAGGCCTCGTTCGGGCATATACTATCTCATCTAGCGGCGAAGAACGAATTGTATCGCTACATGCCAAGCATGACGTTTTTCCGATGGCGTGGATTTACGGCGAAACATCGAGTACCTTGTTTTATTATGAGGCAACGAGTGACTGTGAGTTGATCTGTGTGCCAAAAGACATTCTTTTGCAAAACGTTATGAAAAGTCCGTCGTTATTGCAAATGATGCTCAAATATTCTGTCAATGAGTACACGGCGATGCTACTGCGAATAACTGCGCTCGAGCAAGCGACCGCTGCTGAAAAAATTGCGATGACGTTTTATTACCTTCTGGTGCGACATGGAGTAGAACGAAAACCTGGCGAGTTCACCATAAATTTCAAGATGACACAGTCGATGATCGCAAGTCTAGTTGGCCTTACGCGGGAAAGCACGGCGATCAATATAAAATTACTTCAAAAAAAGCAGATAATCACTTACAGCAATTTCATTTATATCGTCAACAAGCCTGCACTTGAGCGCTTTGTCGGTGAAGATGGCTTCAAAGATTTGAAGCTGTAAGATTTATTTTTATAGCAAATCTTGAACAATTTTGAGTAATTCTTTTGGTGAAGCCCACGCTTTAAGCACATACCGTTCCGCACCGAGCGCATACGCTTCATCGACTTGTTCCTGCATGTCGTAGTTTGAAAAGACAATAATTTTGACGTCAGGGTGTAATTTCTTAGGCTGATACTCTTTCAAAAAACCAATGCCGTCGAGTACGGGCATACGAAGATCAAGAAAAATAATATCTGGTTCTTGAACTTTTACGGCTACTAATGCTTCTTTGCCGTTAAAGGTTGTCGTTACAGCGTAGCCAGTCGAGGAGAGAATCATTTTGTACGCATCGTTTAAAGCAGTGTCATCTTCGACAATGAGGATGTTGACGCTTCTTTTAGGCATCGTTCTCTCCTATATTATGTTGTAGTCCTCTATCTAGCATAGCGCTCTCATTAATCTTGGGCAAGTGAATAGCGAACGTTGTCCCGACTGACTCAGTAGAAGTAACATCGATTACTCCATCGTGAAGGGCTACAATTTTTTGAGCCCAATATAGTCCTAATCCTGTTCCACCAACGTGCGTCGATAGAGCGTTGTGAATACGAGAGAATTTACCAAACAACTTATCCATATCAGCATCGGCTATACCTACACCTTGATCGCGAATTGAAACAACCACCTCATTTTTTAAATCAACGAGTGTTACAGTAACAGATCGACCGTTATCTGAATACTTACTTGCATTATCGAGCATGTTTTCAATTACCATTCGTATTCGATCAGTATCAATAAACGCAATGGTAGGTCGTTTAGGGGGTAAATACTGCACTGTTTGATTACGCGTTTCGAATGTAGTTGCCTGCTCTTTAATGATATCGGCTACCATATCCTTTATATCCGCCTCGCTTTTACGCAGAACAACTTTGCCTGCATCGATCTGCGCAACTTTTAATAAATCTGAAACAATAAGTAGTTGTCGATCGTTACTCTCGTACGCCTTTTCCAGTAGATCACGTTGAGCTGGCGAAATTGCACCTGCAAACCCCTCGAGTACCATGCCGAGGTATTGTTTTACTCCCGTTGCTGGAGTGCGCAACTGATGCGATGCTAGCGATATAAATTCGTCTTTACTTTGATTTAGTTCGAGCAAATATTGCAAACGTTGTTGCTCATTTTGTTTACGTCCAAGAGAATAATTGAGTGTTCGTGATAATAACTCTGGGCCGAAAGTACCTTTGACCAAAAAATCAGCAGCAGCAAGCTCCATGGATTGCTTCTCTGTATTGCGATCACCCATTCCCGTCAACATAATAAAAGGCTCAGACCGTTTTTGAGGATCTGCAAGCCGTAATAAATCAAGTCCGCTATGCTTTCCAAGTCTATAATCAATTAAATATATATCATATGAACGGTCTATAATGAGCTGCTTCGCTTTATTGTATGAACTGCACCATGTTAAAACAAAAGAGGAATCAACGATTCGCTGAAATATGTGTTTGATAATAATATAATCTTCTTCATCATCATCGATGAGAAGTACTGAGACAGATGTATTTGAACCTGATCTATCCATGCCGTCCCGGTAATTCAACAATTTCGAACCAATATGCTCCGAGTGTTTTCATCACTGTTATGAGGTTTTCAAAGGTGACCGGCTTAGTGATGAACGAATTACTGCCAAGCTGATACGAGCGGTAGATGTCCTCTTCAGCTTTCGAGGTAGTAAATATTACTACGGGAATACCGCTAAGTGAAGGATCGGCCTTAATTTCTTTGAGGGCTTCGCGACCATCTTTTCGTGGCATATTAAGATCAAGTAAAATGACGCCAGGACGAACGGCTTCTTTTTTAAATTTTCCGTGAGCTTTCAAGAAATCAAGTAACTCCTCACCATCCTTGACACGGATGAGCGTATTGAGCAGTTTGCTTTCTTCGAGAGCTTTTTTTGTTAAAAGATAATCATCATCATCGTCGTCAGCCATTAGTATTACAATTGGTTCTTTTTTGAGTTCACTCATTGCTTGAATCCTTCCCCGCAATTGGGATACTAAATGAAAAGACCGAGCCTTTATTGATGGTGCTCTTCGCTGTTATTGTACCATTGTATCGTTCGGCGATCTTACGACAGACAGCCAAACCTATTCCTGTGCCTTCGTACTCCTCCTTGCCATGCAGTCTCTGAAATACTGAAAAAATACGATCGAGATATTTTTCTTCGAAACCAATTCCATTATCTTCAAAATAAATTGTGTGCATTATGTCGTTGGCTTGAACTGGTTTTGAATATACGTTTATGCGTGGCGGAATCCCTTCTCGATGAAACTTTAGTGCATTACCTATTAAATTTTGAAACAACTGTAGCATATGTGTTGTATCCGCGTACACAGAAGGTAACTGGCTAATATTTATCACTCCATCCGTTGTATGAATACGCTCTTCAAGATCACTGACGACATCTTTAGCAATAGTATTAAGATCTACTAGTTCATTCGGTTTTGCCTTAGTTGTGACTCGAGAAAATGCCAGCAGATCTTGGATTAGCGTACTCATACGTGCGGCTGCGCTTCGCATCCGCTCGAGGTACTCTTGTCCACTTTGACCGAGAGTATCACTATATTCATTCTCAAGTAAATCCCCGAACGCTTGAATTTTTCGGAGTGGCTCCTGCAAGTCGTGTGATGCCACATACGCAAAGTCTTGTAACTCCTGGTTGCTCCGGCCCAATTCTTTTGTGCGTTCAATTACACGTGACTCGAGTTCTTCATTAAGTTTCTGTAAATCAGCTTGAAGTAATCGGCGCTCTTTAAGCTCGCGCTTTGCATCGCCATATAAAGTCGCATTATAAACAGCGAGTGCCGCGCGATTTGCTAGCGCTTTGGCGACCTCTAAATCTGCAGGTGTGTAATGTAATCTTGATTCTGTAGCAACAAATGTTAATGCACCGATAGTTTTACCATCAAGTGTAAGAGGAGCAATGATAACCGAGCTAAAGCCTAGCTCTAAGAGCAATTTAAGCTCCTTTTTACTTGTCGCCGATGCTTCAAGCATACTTTTAGTAATGTACGGGTAGTACTCGGCTTCACCGGTGCGCATTACTTTTGCTACACCTGTCGGCATATCGGGATCTGGAGGTCCTTGTTTTTTACGTAATTCTTTTGCCCATTTTACTTTCTGTGGATCTTTGTGGGCTAAAGCGACCTGCTCTAATCTGCCGTTTTCTAAAATTTCAATACTACACCAGTCTGCAGTACGAGGAACAACCATTTCCGTAATTGAATGCAGAATCTCTTTGTATCCGAGCGATGCAGAAAACTGTGCAGTTGCGCTTGTTAAAAAGTTAAGGTTTTCTTCGGCGCGTTTTCTTTCGGTTATATCGATGAGAATGCCGGGTGACTGACTGCTATTCGAACTCGTGGACTTATCAAAATACCCACGAGCGATTACCCAATGTACATCACCGTTAGCATCAAGAGTACGGTACTCACATTCGTAAGGCTCTAATCTAGCTATAGCATTATGAAATTCCTTGTTCACTCTAGCTCGATCTTCAGGGTGAATTGATGCCGTATACTCGTCTGCAGTTACCCCGACTTCAACTGCGTCAGCATCTAAACCAAATAGCATTGCCGTATTTTTATCGCCTTTAATTGTTTCGTCATCTATATTCCAGATCCACGTTCCAATATTGCCGGCTTTTAAAATCTGCTTAAGTTGATATTGTGTTGTTTTTGATTGTTGTGCCGCCAATGTTTCAGCAGTGATATCTTTGGTGGCTTGATAAACTGCGATTACTTTCTCATTTTCAAGTACTGGGTAATGAGTAACATTCCAGTATCGTTGCTGCATTGCGCCGTGACGATCTTTTATGTCGTAATGAAAATCTGCAATTGCATCTGGCTTTTGAATTTTTACAACACGACGTATTGAATCTAATAGTTCGCTTTTGCCAGTTTTTACATAAGCATCAGAAACATCAGGGAACACCTCAAGTAATGGTCTCCCTATGCAATCGCTGCGTGAGACGTTAGCCATGATGGCATGAGCCTCATTCTCCTCAATAATAGTAAATATAGGGTCGTCTGCACGAAATACGATAAAAGCAGTCGGTAAAGACTGAAATAATTTAACATAATCAATTGGTGAGTTTGAATTTTTCATGCTTGTAACTCCGTATTTATATATATTGCGAAAATCATTATATTAACTTAAACACATTTGAAATAAATAAAGATCCTTATAATTAAGGATCTTTATTTAGTATGGCTTGCTAAATAACTCTAGCCTTTACTCTACGCGCTGCGTGTTGCGGCCAGTAAACAGTTTTACAATTGCGAGCAAGATTACAGCACCGACAATTGCAACAATTAAACTGGTGATGTTGAAGCCACCGACTTGATCGCCAGTCAACATTCGTACGATAAATCCACCGATGAATGCACCAACGATACCAACTACGATATTAGCCAAAGCTCCCATTTGTGCGTTTGTGTGCATGATCATAGAAGCGATCCAACCAGCAAATGCTCCAAAAACAACCCACAATATTATATCAAGTAACATATTTTTCTCCTTTTGTTATTACACTTCTCATCATAACGCATACTGAAAACTTGATCTGTGATATTTCTTACAAAATGAGCTTTTTATGTGCATTTTACCCCATTAAAATTAAAAAAATCACTCATTTGAGTGATAATTTTATGATATTAAAATGCAGCTTACGCTGCGACTTGAGTTCGTCGTTTAGCAACGCAATGCGCAGGTTCTTCATCGTTAAGCTCAAGTGCTTCAAGCCCGCAGATGATCGCTACTTCGATGCAGAAAATTGCGTCTAATACGTTGACCATGTAGTCCACCATTAAGACCATGAATGTAGAGGCCAAACAGACAGCAAAAAAACCGAGTGCGTAGCGCATATAAAGTGATCGAGGAGGATGTGTAAACAATAATACGCATAGTAAAACGAGTAATGCTCCTCTCACGTATTCGAGCCATAATGATGTTCCTGCTATAAGAAGTAATGGAAAATCAGGGTAATATAACCGGCTAACAAATACGGCAGCGATCAAGAGCATTGTTGCGATGGTCAATGTTTTTTTCATGTGTCTCCTTTCCTCTAATACTATTCAAACAGTATCATTGAAAAGGTAGTCAATCTGTGAGATATATTACATAAATGCTTTATTCTTCTCGTTTAAAGAGTTAGCTAACATGCGCATCCGCTAGTTTTAATTATGTATTATTAGATGGAGTCTCGTTCAAGCCGTGGATTGGTTCGGGAACAGTGTTATTTTTTTTGACGACAATATAATCTTTTGTTCGTTTGATTACTGATTCAATTTTATCTATTTCATGATGTGGCAGTACAATAAAGGCGTCTCTGTCAGAATGAATTTCTTTGTAAGTGCTGAGTAGCACTTTCACTCGTTCGTTACAGTCTTCATCTGAACATTCACATTTAAAGAACAATAAAAAATCTTCGTTGTTGACCAATTTATCGTTTCCATCTTCGATATGCATCGCATCGAGTTTCGCGAGCTGCTTTGCGACCTTTTCGTTCGCACGCCTAAAAATCATCTCATTTTCTATTTGATGACGTTCAGTTCGCGTGATGCTCATTACCTAAATGATACCATTTTACGGTGATAAAGTCGCCTTAGGATGGTGCATAAAAAGAGGCGCTATAAAAGCGCCTCTTTGATGATGGAAGACTTGCACCCACAGATGTAGCCTACTAACTAAATAACTTAACTTGCACAATTGAACTATCGAACTTGATTGGCTACACATACGAAATGTGCTGATTCACTTGGTCTTCCTACATCTAAATTACGCTTATTCGTATAGTGAGTCAAGAGTTTTTGGATTTTATTTTTAGCTCATTTTTGGGACAGATACCCCGTGCTAAAATAGCAGTAGTAATGAACGACTCACGGCAACTACTTTTACGCGACAAACCGTTCAACGGCAGTGCTGTCGTATATGTCATGTCACGAGATCAACGAGTAGGTGACAATCATGCGCTTTTAGCCGCTCAAGCTTGTGCAGCCTTACACAAGGTGCCGCTTTATGTTGTATTTGTGCTCAAAAAAGTATCGGGTCGTAGTCGTGAACACTACCAATTCATGTTGGATGGACTACGCGAGGTAAAAGCCGCTCTTGATACGCACTCAATCCCCTTTATTATGCGAATGGGAGAGCCAAAAAAGGAAATTATTTCAATTGTTAATGAGGTTGAAGCCGGTGCAGTGTATTTTGACTTTAGCCCCCTCCATGGTGCTCGCACACTTGCAAAAGCCGTGGCTAATGACGTCGATTGTAGAGTCAGCGTTGTCGATACGCACAACGTCATCCCCGCATGGGTTGTTTCAACAAAACAGGAATTTGCAGCTCACACAATGCGCACGAAAGTTTACAAACAACTACAGAATTATTTGGTCGCCCCACCTGCTGTGACCAAGCATCAGTTTACACCTCAACCTATCGCTTCAATTGATTTTACTGATGCACAGAAATTTATCGAAACGATTCGTAGTGCGGGCATCTCCATACAACAAGCATCTGGAGAAAAAGCGGCTCATCGACAACTTTCGGCATGTATTGAGCAGCTTGATACATACGCAAACAATCGCAATAACATCGCCGTGGACTATCAAAGTGGACTGAGCCCCTATGTACATTATGGACAGATTAGTTCACTACGCGTGGTGCTTGATGTGATGGATTCAGTCGATCAACCACCTCTCTTGTTGATGCAGCCAAAGCTTGCGCAGGCTGGTGACAAAGCCAGTATGCAGGACGGTATGAATGCATTGTTTGAGGAGCTTGTAGTACGAAAAGAGCTGGCCGATAACTTTTGTCTGTATAGCATAGACTATCGATCTATCGAGGTTGCCGCTGATTGGGCCAAAAAGACTTTATATGATCATGCTGATGACAAGCGTGAATTTGTCTATACTGCGCAGGAATGGGAAGCGGCGACGACTCATGATGAAGTGTGGAATGCATCACAAAAAGAGCTTATGAGCACCGGCAAAATGCATGGTTATATGCGCATGTACTGGGCAAAAAAACTACTTGAATGGTCAAAATCTCCAGATGAGGCGCTCAAAATTGCTATTTATCTCAATGACAAGTATTCAATTGATGGCGGAGATCCAAATGGTTATGTTGGTATTTTGTGGTCTATTGCAGGATTACACGATCGACCGTGGTTTGATCGTCCTGTATATGGAAAGATTCGTTATATGAACAGTGCTGGACTCTATAGAAAGTTCGATGTCGCTGCGTATATTGCGCGCGTTAATTCTGTATAAGCTACTCCATCATAGTCATTGTCATACCTGAATGATCTTCATACTTCCACTGTCGCAGCAAGTTATCATTGCCGTCGAACACCGAAAACGATATTACGAAAATATTTTTAGTAATAATTCAATCGTGATGACAAACCCCACAAAGAAATTGATCCAGATGAATCGTCGCCATGGAACGTTAGCTTTCGCAGAGCTTTTGTCAGTGATGTTAAGACATTGCCATATATTTGCCGCGTAGACGAGTCCTGCAATACCAACAATTGGCGTTGGCCAAGGCTGTAGTACTATAATGCCGGCTGCAAGTATGTAAAGTATGAATGAGAACCACGTCGTTGTTCGCGCACCGAAGTACGTGGCAACCGATGCAATATTGCCTTGCCGATCGGGTATGACGTCTTGGACTGCTCCAAAAGCATGACTCGCTATACCCCAGATAAAGAATGAAATAATATACGGCCATGCTTCATTGGTAAACCCGTCGTTGAGCGAAAGAGCAAATAGCAGCGGTCCAACAAAATGCATACTACTCGTCATCGAGTCGAGTAGTGGCCGTTCTTTAAAGCGCAAGTATTTTATAGAGTATGCGATGACGAAGAAGACCACAATCGCTAGGACCACATTTGAAAACGTCGTCCCGTTTATAAGCATAATGAGTAAAAACGGGATGTTCGTTACGAGCACTGCCTTAATGATTGCCGGATGGAGCTCTTTTTGCGATTTCATGCCTTCGATACCGCCCTTACGTGGATTGCGAATATCAGATTCGTAATCGAACACGTCGTTAACGCCGTACATCAGCAAATTGTATGGACCAAGAAAGTAGAGCGTGCTTAGAACAAACAGTGCATCCATTGACCCTCCAGATACCAAGTATCCGGCCGCAAACGGATAGGCAGTATTTAACCATGACACTGGGCGTGACACATAGAGTAACTTGAGCGCTGTGCTAAACATTTGTTTTACCTTTCATGTTCCATAGTGTTGGGACGAGAATGCACGCGAGAATTGCATAGAAAAAATCTTCAATCGGCGCTCTTCCTATATATACTCCTACTATCTTATCTGCATGATACCCAACTATGTCGAAGCCGACAATAATCGAATCAAATATCAGAGTCAGCAACAAAAGCGCAATACCAGTCATGACAATCACTTTAGAAATTTTACGAACGCGTAGCAGTAGTACGATCGCAGCAATAAATACCAGATTGACTATGAGATACGTTGCCATCTACTAAATCCTCTATAAAATAATAATGTCACGTACGTGAGTACTGTCAAAAAGAACAGTTCTTCGAGCGGAAATTCTGGAGCGATGACAAACGGTAACATGTATTGGCTACTACCTTTGTAAAAAATACCAGCCCAAATACCGATACCATCCCAAATGATAAATACGAAGGTCGCAGCAGCAAGCGTCCAGGCTGTACGCGATGCGTCATACCAAAATGCTAATTTGTAGCGATAGTCTGTCAGCGCCAAGCCAGTCAGTGCAATAATGAGACTCAGCAAATAATACGCGTGTTGCATTAGACCTTGTCCTCGATAATTTTTATTGCATCAACACGGCCACCTTTTTTGTCACCAATGATTCGTTTGTAGACAAGTTCAGCGCCGATTAAACACATTGGCAGCCCAATGCCTGGCGTTGTGCTGCCACCTACATAGTACAAATTCTTGATTTTTTTGCTCTTATTGGCTGTGCGGAAAAACGCACTTTGTCGCAGTAAGTGTGACTGACCAAGCATAGAAGACTGCCAGGAGTGAAATCTGGTTTGAAAATCATTGGGTGCAAACACGTCTTGGACGATAATTCTCTCACAAACTGATGTGGCACATCTGCTCGATCTGCTGCAAATAATGTTCAGTCATTGCCTTTAGCTCTTCGGCATTTGGGTCGATTGCTGCAGGTAGCGGGACGAGAACAAAAAGATTTTCGTCGTCTTCTGGCGCGACGTTCGGATCAGTGTAACTGGTTTTTGATATATAGATCGAAGCCTTTTTTGGTGTTGTCTTATCTTCGTATATTGCCTTAAAGTTTTGCTGCCAATCATCAACAAACAACAAGTTGTGGTGCTCAAGCTCCGGAACTTTGCCTTGTATTCCCAGATAGAGCAGCAATGCACTTGGACCAGCTTCTTTGGTGTCCCAATATTTTTCTGGATAGCTTTGATCTTCAGGAGCAAGTAGTTTTGTCTCTGTAAAATGCAGATCAGCGTTTGAGACAACAATGTCTGCCGAAATCATTTCGCCGCTTGCTAGCTCAATTCCCGTAGCGCTTCCCTGGTCGGTCACAATACGCTTGGCAGGAGAGTTGTAGACATAGTTCACGCCCCTCTTTTTGCCGATTGCGACAAGACTTTCGATGATTGTATACAACCCACCCTGCGGATAATAGACGCCTTCTTTAAAATCAAGCGCGCTCATAAGGCTATACATTGACGGAGCCGTAAACGGTGAGGTGCCCAAAAAGACCATTGGATACTCAAGGATTTGTCTGAGACGCATGTCTTGCACGTATGCACTGACGTAGGTGTGTAACGGACGAAGTAGCAGTTTCGGTAACCGGGTAATTTGGGCGAGTATATCTTTACAAAAAAAGTCACTGACTCGTTCGAAGTTGCTATACAAAAAATGCTGTAACGAAAGCTGATAGATTTCGTCACTTTGTTTGACATATTGTTCAAGCGCTGCGCCGGAACCGGGCTCTATCGCAGCAAACGTTTGTTTGTCTACCTCCAGATTGCCGGTGATGACAATTGGCTCGCTATTCTCATAAAATACTTTGTATGCTGGCGTTAGCTTTTCGAGCTGTAGCCATTCATCGAGTAAATTGTAGTAATGCTCAAACACACCAGGCATGAGGTACCACGATGGGCCAGTATCAAACGTAAAACCATCGATAGTTTTTTGACCTGCACGGCCGCCAGGCGTGGCATCTTTTTCGTAGACGGTGACCGTGTAGCCAGCGTGAGCTAAGATATTTGCCGTTGCCAAACCGCCGATACCAGCGCCGATGATGATAATTTTAGTAGCCATGGCGCCTCTGGTAGCGTACTTTTGCTTGAAGAAACAAGACTGCTTTTGTTCTATTAGCCACTCGCACACGTTTTGTCTTGAGGGCAGTGGCAGATGTCTCTTTGATCTTTTTTAGTAGCAGTTCATAGTAGCTAATACTGAGTTCAACGGCAGGGCGGCTTGTAGCTGGTAGTTTTTTTGCCGTGGTCTTTGCTTTGTTAAAATCATCTTCTATATCTGCCACAATCTTATCGCGGGCTGCATCATCAAATGTTTCGTAATCGATTGATGGAAAATATACGCGGCCAAGCTCCATGAAGTCATGACGCATATCACGTAAAAAGTTTACTTTTTGATAGGCCGAACCCAGCGATTGGGCACCGTCTTGCAGTTGCTTGTACGTATTTTCATCACCATTCACAAACACGCGCAGGCACATGAGACCAACAACCTCGGCTGAACCATAAATGTACTGCACGTATTGTTTTTGGGTGAAATTTTTCTGTTTGATATCCAGTGTCATGCTGGCAAAAAAAGGTTGAATCAGTTTCTTTGTAATGCCAAATTCGTGTGCAGTGAGTGCGAATGAATGGACGATGGGGTTCGTGCTATATCCTCTGGTGATGGCAGCGTACACTTCTTGTTCGAGATCTTCTAACAATATACGCGTGTCACTGCCACCATAGGTGTCGACAACTTCATCGGCAATTCTGACTAAACCGTATATAGCGTAGATATGTTTTCGTAGAGATAGGGGAAATAACTTTGCGCTGCTACTAAATGACGTAGAGTACTTCGTCGTAATCTGTTGACTCACTTTGTACGCCGTCGTGGTGTAAAGATCCACTATTTGTTCCTTTTTGTAACGACGATGATGAGGTCATTAAATTGCTCTTCGTAAGCTGGATCTATCGTTAAGCGACTAAGCGCTTTGCGAGCGGTAGCTTCATGAGTTGCTATAGCGCGCTCAGCGCGTTCAATGGCGCCTGTAATGCGAAGTAATTCGCGGATATGCGCTAGCCCTTCTTCGTTGATGGTAGGATCACCAAAATGTTCATCAAAATAAATTCGTTGTTCACCGTTTGCCAACATGTAAAATTGCTCGATCATATAGGTATATTTTCCCTCACGTATATCACCTGCCGTCGACTTACCCGTTTCAGCTTCGTCGCCAAATACACCGATGAGATCATCCCTGAGCTGGAAAGCGATGCCAAGACTTGTGCCAAGTAACCGCACGTCGTCAAGCTGAGCTTTGCTGGCTCCAGCTAGTGTTGCCCCAATCAGTAGTGGCAGTGTCGTTGTGTAGCTGGCTGTTTTGTAGCGAGCGACTGTTTCTGGCGACACAGAACCTCGGCCTCGGAAGGCCGCTTCGGTATCAAGTAATTCGCCACCGACAACCTCAAAAATACTTGTCGCCAGGAGTGCCTGCACATCAAGAATGGTTCGTGGCTCAACATCGGACTGGGCAATCATTCCGTAAGCTTCGGATAGCAATAAATCTCCAGCGAGTAGCGCTGCACTATGTGAGTAATGCAATCGTTCTTTAGGATCAGGCACAAACTCTTCGTACGCTTCATTATAATGCCCGGCAATATTCTCAACACCATAACGCGTATAGTCACGGTCAATAATGTCGTCATGCATCAGCATCGCTAGGTGTAATAGTTCTGTGGCGGCGGCACTTGGCAGCATAGCAGTGACATTACTACCTCCAAACATTTGGTATGATAGTACGGTCAGCCTTGAGCGCAATCGTTTGCCGCCAGCACGAAATAAGCGCTGGATTTGCAGCCATTGATCATGATAGTACGGGCTCATAGCGCCTGATTGATCAAGCTTTTGTTGTAAAAAGGCTTCGATTAAATCAGTTACGCTCTGGGTGTCGGTAGCAATTGCTAGATTGTTTTTAGCATCCATTGGTAGCATCATTATATCGTACTTAAATTTATATTAGTATCTATAGATGCATAAACATATCTATCTCAAGTGAATAGTACGAACTAAGTAGCAGTTTCAATGTGAATACGAATATCTATAATTTTGCACAGCGAGTAGTGTCGCCCCAACTTGTATGACAAGCATAGCGATGAATAAACCTGAAAATCCTGCATTTTTGTATATTAGCCCACCAACAAAAGCAGCAACAGCCAACAAAATATAATTCCCGCCCTGATAGACGCCCCAAGCACCGGCTTCGGTACCGTGCTTTTGGGAGGCTGCATACGTTGCTTGAGCAGCTGGTGTGAGTACTCCCATCGCAACCGCCAGAATCATTTGTACCACAAAAAATTCTTGAATGGTCGATGCCAGCATGAAGCCGATTGCAACAGCGACAAACAACCCATAACCAACAATTAACATGAGTGCTGGGTTATATCGAGGATGGTTTTCGACTCTACCAAATA
>CAYLKD010000015.1:0-17506 GCA_964384345.1 uncultured Candidatus Saccharibacteria bacterium
GAGGGTGGTGATGAAGCAAAGTTTAAAGAAGCCAATGAAGCCTACGAAGTCCTCAAGGATCAACAAAAACGGCAGCGCTATGATCAGTTTGGTCATGCAGGCGTTGGCGGTGCATCCGGTGGCAGCGGCGGTCAAGCTGGCAACCCATTTGGCGGATTTGGTGGCAGTCAAGGTTTCGAATTTAATTTTGGTGACGGCGGGCTTGGTGATATCTTTGGTCAGTTCTTTGGTGGTGGTAATCAACGGCAGAGTGGCCCGGCTCGCGGGCAAGATGTGGAAACAGCGGTCACAATTAGCTTCGAAGAAGCCATTTTTGGTGTCGATAAAAAGCTACAATTAACGCTAGACGACGAATGTAGCCATTGTCATGGCACAACGGTTGAGCCTGGCAGTAGTATGAAGACCTGTCCTACCTGTAAGGGTGCTGGGCAGCAAACCAGAATTATGAACACGATGTTTGGCCAAATTCAGCAGGCCGTTACCTGTGAAACCTGTCAAGGTCGTGGCAAGGTGCCCGAAAAAGTCTGTACGGTCTGTCAGGGGCGTGGCACGCAGCGCCGTGAACAAACGATTGCAATCAAAATCCCTGCAGGGATTGACGACCAATCGACCATTCGCCTTCGTGAGAGAGGCGAGGCGATTGCGCAGGGGCCAAAAGGTGACTTATACGTTCATGTACGCGTCAAGGCACACAAAAAGTTTACCCGTGAAGGTGATCTGATTCTTTCCGAAGAACACATCACTATGGTAGACGCAGCACTCGGAGCGAGCATCGACGTCGAAACGGTTGATGGCACAATGACGATGAAAGTACCCGCCGGCACACAAAGTGGCACGGATTTCAAGCTCTCAGGTCACGGTGTCCCGCAGATGCGGACCGACAAACGGGGTGCACATATCGTATCGGTCATTGTCGATACGCCGACAAAATTGTCCAAGAAGCAAAAAGAACTATTGGAACAGTTTAGCTCTTCAAAAAAGTCCGGTCTCTTTTCGTAATTTCTCAATATATTGGGTTTAATAAGGCGTTCATACTAGCAAAGGTAAGTACTTAGTAGATAGCTGGACAGTTAATATTGACTTTAAATACGTATTATGTTATTGTAATAAAGATATAATTTTAATTTTCTCGATCTGTGAATATATGACACGAATAACATTTGGCAGCATAGAAACCGTAACTTTCCCTGACTACAATCATGTGGAAGTAATAGCTAAAGTTGATACAGGAGCATGGACCGGAGCACTTCATTGTACTGATATTCAAGAATCAAATAATGAATTGAGCTTTAAGCTTTTAGGTGAAAGTGAGCGATTTGTAGCGCGCGGCGAGTATGAAAAGCGTACAGTCAAAAGCGCTAGCGGTCATACTCATGATAGATATATAATACCTATTTGCATTGCAATTAAAGGAAAGACTTATCATACTACGGTCGGACTGACTGACAGAAGCACCATGCAACGAGAAATGTTGCTCGGCCGAAAGTTTTTAATAGAAAACAATGTACTAGTCGATGTATTGTTAACAATAAACGAAGATCATGAAGCGGAGAAATTTTTATGAAAATTGCAATTTTAAGTAATGGACCAGCGAACTACACAACTCGACGCCTTAAAGAAGAGGCAGAGAAGCGTGGTCATAACGTACGTATAATTAAATATAAAGATGCCTATACTGCTGTTCAAAAAAATAATTCTGTTGTGCGCTACAAAGGCGAAAGTCTTGAAAAATTTGATGCGATCATTCCGCGCATTGCTCAGAGTTATACGAAGTATGGTACTGCGATTGTTCGTCAGTTTGAGGCTCAAGGGTCATTTACCACGGCAAGTTCATTAGCAATTAATCGTTCTCGTGACAAGTTAAGAGCCTATCAAGTACTCGCGAAGGCGGGCGTTGGAATCCCGAAAACGGTTTTTGCTCGTGAATCAGCAAGCTTCGATGACATTGTAGAGCTTGCTGGCGGAACACCGCTCATTATTAAGGTAGCTCGAGGAACACACGGAAATGGTGTCGTTCTTGCTGAAACTCCAAAAGCAGCAAAAGCCGTAATGCAAGCATTTTATGTGGAAGGTGTGAACTTCTTAGTGCAAGAATTCGTTAAAGAATCAGCAGGTACTGATATCCGTGCGCTTGTAGTCGGTGGACGAGTTGTAGCTAGCGTGAAACGGCAAAGTTTAGATGGTGACTTCCGTAGCAATACGCATCAAGGTGGGGAAGGCGTGGCAGTAAAATTGACTGACGAAGAGCGCAAAATTGCTCTCAAAGCAGCCAAAGCAATGGGATTACAGATTTGTGGCGTAGACATGATGCGCTCAGAGCGCGGCCCGCTTGTATTGGAGGTTAATTCATCAGCAAGTATCAAGACACCTGAAATGATCACTGGCCGCAACGTTGCTGAAAAGATCATTGAATACATCGAAATGAACGCGAAGCGCAGCATAAAAAAGGATAAAGTCGGCGCCTAGATCCATAGCTGCTATACTTACAATATGAATATAGCGCTTGTGTTTATAGTTACGTTGGTGTTGTTGTTTCTCGTAGCCTTTATCACAAAACGTCGTTTTGGGGTGCTTGGTCTAGCGCTTGCCGCAGGAGCGATGCTCAGTACGCTATGGGCAAATAGCTTAACTCCAGTAATTGCTCAAACCGGCATCGTTGTAAATCGTCCGCCATTATTGGTCGTTGTATCTGTAGTTTTAGTGTTACTGCCCTCAGTCCTCTTGCTCTCGAGCGGGCCGAGTTATCGTAATATGCCGATGCGGCTGGCTGGTGCATTTTTCTATGCAACGCTTGCATTAGCCCTATTGATAGAGCCGTTGGGCTCCGCATTGGTCCTTACCGGTCAGGGTCAAATAGTGTACCAATTCTTTGTCGATCACCGAGTGTATATAGTTACGGCCGGTCTGATTATCGCTATTTTTGACATTTTATCGACGCGCACAGCTAGTCATCACGCTTCGAAGCATTGACTTTTCACCTCTATTGCACTATATTTTCTAGAGTGTAAACAGCTATGTGGGTCCGTAGCTCAGCTGGTTAGAGCACCTGCCTTTTAAGCAGGGTGTCATGGGTTCAAGCCCCATCGGACCCTCCAAAGAAAACACCTCGTCACTTGTGTCGGGGTGTTTTCTTTTGCACTGCACTATTTGTGCCAATCGGTGTGTTCTGCCATACTTATCACATGGAAAACAATTCATCGTATATCCCAGGTATGTGCAATATTAATACAGCAGAAATAGCCTATCGTCGTAAAGCGATGTGGTTTGGTGTTGTCCTCACGCTACTGCTTTTTGTCGTGATGGTAGCACTTGGTTTGCCTGTGCTGCTACGGTTAGTGTTATTCGTACCAATTTTTATTGCAGTAATTGGTTACTTGCAGTCAAAAAATAGGTTTTGCGTGTCGTACGCAGCGAGCGGAAAGCAAAATGCCGCTGAGGGCAGTAAAAGTGCGACGGCTGTCGATGCAGCTGCGCATGCAGCAGATACGCGTAAGGCGCGGATTATGAACACGCAGGCTGCACTTGTGTCTCTGGCGTTCACGCTCATTTTTGTCTTGCTATAAGTTTTTGATTAAAAGTTGCTATACTGGCCTGCATGAAGGCGCTCTATGCAAAAATGCCTGTTCATAGTTCATGGCTCATTGCTACTGCAAGTGTAGCAATCGTTGCTGGTGTCGCTGTAGCCCATATATCGATATATAGCTTTGTGGGCGGGGTCCCTATTTTAGTATTTGCATCGTTAATTACACTGCTCTGTATTATTCGCCAGCGGCTGTGGGTCATGCCGATTCTCATAATTGCGGGATTTGGTGTTGGCTATGTGCGTGGAACCGTCGCAGCGCAGTCACTTGAGGTCTACAAAAGTCTTTACGGCACGATAGTAGCATTGAAAGGAACGGTGACTGATGACGTCACTGTCGACAAACAGTCAAATCAGACATTACAGCTTGCGAATCTGGTCATTAATGGCAAGGCTTATCCGGGTAAGGTGTGGGTAAGCACCAGTAGCAACGCTGTCATTCACCGTAGTGATACGGTCATTGTGAGCGGCGTCATGATGCAGGGCTTTGGCACATTTTCGGGTGTAGTATACCGAGCTAGCCTTCAGAGAACGAAGCGACCATCGCCACACGATGTTGCGCTCGAAGCTCGTGATTGGTTTTCAGCACATGTACGCCAAGCAGTGCCTGAGCCACAAGCAAGTCTCGGGGTCGGCTATTTAGTTGGCCAGCGAAGTAGTTTGCCTGAAGATTTAGACATGGCACTCAAAACTGCAGGACTAACCCATATCGTGGTCGCAAGTGGCTATAATCTGACTATTTTGGTGCGGCTCGCGCGGAGATTGTTTGAAAAAGTATCGAAATACTTAGCGGTACTTGTGTCTACTGGACTTATTGCGTGCTTCGTTGGAGTAACGGGTTTAAGCCCAAGCATGTCTCGTGCTGGATTGGTCACAGGACTCGGACTACTCGCTTGGTATTATGGCCGCACATTTCATCCGCTCGTGCTGCTGTCCTTAGCGGCAGCTGTTACCGTATTGATAAATCCTAGCTATGCCTGGGGTGATGTTGGCTGGCTACTGAGTTTTGCTGCATTTGGTGGTGTGATGATTTTAGCACCGTTGCTGCATGCATATTATTTCGGCGATACAAAGCCAGGTATGCTGCGACAGATTCTAGGTGAGACAATTTCAGCGGGAATCATGACCGCACCGATATTGATGGTGACATATGGCTATGTTTCAAACGTCGCCATACCGGCAAATTTGCTTATATTGCCACTTGTTCCACTGGCTATGCTGCTGACATTCATAGCTGGTATAGGTTCAATTATTTTCGGTGGACTTGCTTCATTTGTCGGTATACCTGCGTACGTACTGCTTTCGTACATGACACAAACGGCGCATTTTTTTGCAGACGTCTCATGGGCTAAAAGCGAAGTGACATTGACGGTTAGTGCTGCAATTTTGGTATATACCGGAATTATTGCTGCCATGCTTTACATGTGGTGGCGGACTAAGCTTAGTTTGAGCGCTACCAATGTGATCGAATAATCTGGTATAATAGTAATAAATTAAAGCACTAATCTTATCTGAAATTTGGAGAATGCATTATGTCTGGTCATAGCAAATGGTCAACTATCAAACGTGAAAAAGGCGCAAAAGACGCTAAGCGCGGCGCTGTGTTTACAAGACTTGGTAATCAAATTGCTATAGCTGCGCGAGGTGGCATTGATCCTACCATGAATCCATCGCTTGCGATGGCTATAGAAAAAGCGCGCCAAGCGAACATGCCAAAAGATAATATCCAGCGTTCAATCGATCGGGTAGCTGATAAAAATGCCGCCCAGCTCGAAGAAGTAACGTATGAGGGATATGGTCCAGGCGGAGCTGGGTTAATCATTGAAACGGCGACAGATAACCGAAATCGGACATTACCGGAAGTAAAGAACGCACTTGTAAAAAAAGGTGGGCGAATTGCTGATGCCGGAAGCGTGCTATTTCAATTTACTCGTAAAGGTGTGATCACGATTGCTGAGACTGGAGAAGATGTATTGCTTGCCGTGCTGGATGCCGGTGCCGAGGATGCGACTGAGGAAGACGGCGCAACGGTCGTATACACAGAGCTAAAAGACCTCATGAAGGTAAAAGCAGCACTCGATGAAGCTGGGCTATCGGTACAAGATGCTGAGTTACAATATATTTCTAATGCACCAATTGAAATCACTGACGAAGAGACAGTTGAGAAACTGTTGAAGATCATGGATGCGCTTGATGACTTAGATGATGTAGTTAATGTCCACACCAACGCATCATTTTAATCAAAAGCACTAGCTTTTTCTCAGTGTATGTTCTACAATGCTTCGCAAGATGCGAAAGCTACTCAGACTTTTCTCAGTAAGTATCGCGGTCATGATGACCATTTCTTCGTCTGTGGCGTATGCTGATACTACGATTACCACTACTCAGTCACCTCCACGGCTAGAATCATCGCCGTTAGTAATATCCGGCTATTTAATCAAAGGCAATGTACCTGGGTATATAGAGTTATATAACAATAGCAATTCAGTCCAAAATATTAAAAATTGGCAACTTGAGATAACATGGCAGGCAGCAGCTGCTAAGGAATCGTTATCTTTGTCACCACTTGCAGTGTCGCTAACCGATCGTGACCAGTACTTGGCCGCAAAGTCGTACGTAGTGATAAGCTTTGATCAACGCGTTCCAACAGCATCAATTCAGATTACTACAGGTTTAATGAGTGACCCACAGATATACGTAAGTCAAATAGCCGTCCAAAACAGTACATTCAAACCATACGTGAAATCGTTTACTTCCATTCAATCTCAACGAATGTATCTGAACGAAACCTCGACCGGCTACACGACCACTGGCTCCTACGCTGTTGATACACGGGATGGACTGTATGATAATGGCTTGTATGAAATTGGCGTCAGCGCACCATCAGAATTTGCTCTCAGTCCAGTTGAGATTATGGCAAATCCGCGTAATTGTTCGCCGCTAGATGCTGCGATCGATTGTCGTGAATATGTGAAATTTTACAATTCTACCGATAGTGAGGTGTCATTTGAAAATACCCGTCTTCGAATTGGAGCACTCGGTAGTGCCAGTGTGACACTACCTCTGAGCGGTGTTATAGCTCCAGGTGAGTATGCCGTGTTTGACCACGCTGCAGATGGTGGTCCGTTGCCTATTACGAATAGCGGTGGTTATGTATGGCTCGAAGATACATTGGGAATAATAACCTATGAGAAAACAGTGACCGAATTCGCTGATGCGTCAAGTGCGGCGCATAAAGGACAATCGTGGGCACTCATTGACAGCACATGGCAATGGGCGCAGCCAAATCCGAGCGGTGATAATATGCCATTGCCTCCGCCTGTTGCGGCAAAACCCGTGACCACGACGCTTACGCCTTGCAATGATGGTCAATATAGAAGTCCTGAGACAAATCGCTGTCGAGCTACAGCGGTCACGACATCATCGCTCGTTCCATGTGCCAGCGATGAATAGCGCAGCCCAGATACTAATCGCTGTCGAAAAATTGTTACAACCGCATCGTCACTCCAATCCTGCGATGCTGGACAGTATCGTAATCCTGAAACGAACCGTTGTAAGTCTATTGCTGCAGCTTCTTCATCTCTAACTCAGTGTGCAGAGAATCAGGAAAGAAATCCTGAGACGAATCGATGCAGAAAAGTTCAAGGTAGTTCTATGCCGTCTGCTAATTATCCAGTTATTGCATCAAATGACCGGTCCCAATCAGAGATAGGATGGCTAGCTTTTGGATTTGTCGGGCTGCTTGCGATTGGATACGCTATCTGGGAATGGCGCAGTGAAATAACAACTGTACTTATTCGCTTGAAGCATCAATTAACGAGGCATTCGTGAGTTGATATGAACGTTTTTCGACGAATCGATACAGTAATGTAAAGGCTAGTACATATATGCTCAGTTCTATACAGTGGCTTCCGACCGGATGCTGGATAAGCAGTACGGCACCCAAGATAAGACCGATAGTTGTTGCGACGAGATTTGCTAGACGGTAGCCACGAGGAACGACGGCACGCATCATACTGAGTCCTACGAAACTAGCGGTTGCAACGATGGATATAACGAGCAATGTGATATGGCTGAATAGAATAATAGTTGTCATAGAACTAGCATAACCTTTTTGTCTACGAATCACCACTGGGATATACTAATAAAATGAGAATTATTGGTATCGACCCTGGCACAGGAATATTAGGGTTTGGAGTGGTGGAGATTTCCGCGACAAATAAAATGACACTGATAACAGGTGGAGTGATCACGACTCCTGCGCATACACCATTAGATGTTCGTCTTGAGGACATCTATGACGGTTTGACAAGTATTATCAAAGAAACAAAACCCGAAGTCATGTCAATTGAAAAACTCTTTTTTGCTCGTAATGTGACGACAGCAATGAGCGTGTCACATGCACGAGGTGTGGCTATGCTCGCTGGACGAAAGGCTCGACTGCCTATTGCTGAATATACTCCCATGCAAATAAAACAAACGTTAACGGGGTATGGCAAAGCAGATAAAAAACAAGTACAGGAGATGGTCAAGATGCAACTTGGGTTAAAAGAAATTCCGAAGCCAGATGATGCGGCAGATGCGCTAGCCGCCGCCATCACCTATTATCTGATGTCTCCTCGGACATGATCTACTAATGTGTTAACTCAACTGATTTTCAGATACTTTGCTATAATACAGGGGTATGTATCGACAAGGAAAATATACGAAAAAAGCTGGACTCGTCGGTAAGTCTAAGGTATTCCTGAAGCGACGCTGGCAGTGGTGGCAGCAGACTAGCAAAAAGAAAAAAGCACTTATTATCGGAGCGCCAATTTTGGCATTCCTCATCATTACACCGATAGCAACCTATGCGTATTATTATAACGATATCGGAAATGTTGATCGATTGCTCAATAAAAATAACACTGGTGTTGTCTTAACAGATACAACAGGAAAAGTTTTTTTCTCCAGCGGTAGAGCAGAGCACCGCGAGCTAGTGCCGCTAACACAAATATCAGATGACACTGAACACGCGCTTATTGCCTCGGAAGACAAAGACTTTTACAACCATGGCGGTTTTTCACCAATTAGCATACTCAGGGCGATGTACACAAATGTGCTCGCACGCGGTATTGAAGGCGGTGGATCGACACTGACGCAGCAATTAGCAAAAAATACTTTGCTTTCATCGCGCCAGACAATTTTGCGTAAATACCAAGAGCTTACCGTTGCGACTGCAATTGAAGCACGCTACTCTAAAGATCAAATTTTGGATATGTATTTAAATTCGGTATTCTACGGTGAAAACTCATTTGGTATTGAGGAGGCAGCGAAAAATTATTTCAACACCACACCTGATAAGCTTGATTTAGCACAGAGCGCGATGCTAGTCGGTGTATTGCCGGCGCCAACTGCTTACTCACCAATTAGTGGTGACCCAAAGCTCGCAAAAGAACGTCAAACAACAGTTTTGACACGTATGGTAAAAAACGGGTATATCACCGACGACCAGAAAACGGCTGCACTTTCTGAGCAGCTTAACTATGCAACAGGTGGCAATGAGATCGATAATGCAGCACCACATTTTACTGAGATGGTACTCAACCAGCTCTATGATAAGTATGGTGAAGAAACAGTGAAGCGCTCTGGATACCAGGTCAAAACAACACTTGATCTGAGCTTACAAGACGTAGCAAACACTAGTGTGGCTAATGGTATGGCGCATATCAATGCCAACGGCGGCAGTAACGCAAGTCTCGTTGCTATTGATCCTAAAACAGGAAGTATTCGTGCACTAGTCGGGAGCGCAAACTACGCGAACACTTCATTTGGTAAATTCAATATGGCAACGGCACTGCGCCAGCCAGGGTCTAGTTTCAAGCCTATATACTATAGTGATGCGCTAGCTCGAGGAGTCATTACGCCAACGACAGTACTTGATGATACAGTACAAGATTTTGGTGGTTATACGCCACTTGACGCGGATCGATCGACTCGCGGTAACGTGACGGTGCGACAAGCACTAAATTGGTCACTCAATATTCCAAGTGTTGAAGTGATGCAAAAAGAATCAGTCGAAAGTGCGATCGCTGCAGCAAAGTCATACGGCATTACCACCCTCAGTGATACACAAAACTATGGCTTAGCATTCGCGCTCGGTGTTGCTGAAGTACCGCTCGATCAAATGACGAATGCATATGCTGCAATGGCTAATGGAGGCGTGCAGTATGGTCGGACTAGTATCGAGTCTATTGATAATAAATATGGAAGCACAATATTCACCGCTAAAAAAGCCTCGCATGAAGCCATCAGTCAGCAAGGAGCGTATCTAATTTCAAATATTCTGAGTGACAACCAAACAAGAAGTCGTATCTTTGGCTCTTCGCTAAACGTGATCGGTACAGACGGTAAGACAAAGAATGTAGCTGTAAAAACCGGAACGACAGAAGATTCTCGTGACGCTTGGACGATTGGGTATACTCCTGATATTGCGATTGGGGTATGGGTAGGAAATAATGACAATACGCCTATGGATAGTGGTGGTTCAGACATGGCAGGGCCTATATGGCGTAGCGCCATGAAAGCAGCTGTCGGCAACGCCACGCCATCATTTACGCAACCAGCTGGCATCGTCAAACAAACTGTATGTACAGACATTGGTCAACTAACAGATGTATTTTTGAGCACCAATGTACCCGCTGGTTGCCAGAAGCCGCAAGCACCTGCACCAAAACCTGATACCAAAACACCACCTGCTGCCGAGACAAAATGTACAGTAGCAGGCAAAGAAGATCTGGCTGCTAATGATCCGAACTGTAAAGAAGACACTACAGCTCCGACAGATACGGACGGTGATGGCGTTCCTGACTCAGCTGATCAATGTCCAGCTACTGTCTCGGGTGCCACTGTCGATGCTGTCGGTTGCGCACCTGGCCAAACGCCGTCGGGAACTAATTCCGGTGGTAAACCGGTGCGCAACTAATCGTAAGTGTGACATACTAGAGGTATGGAATCAGAATCTGTTGTAACCTTTGTTGTCATAGTAATCATGCTTGGTATTGGTCTGATAATTCGTGGTAAAGCCTGGAAATGATTGCGCATATCAACGGTACGGTTGCAGAAAAATTTGCAGGCTCTGTCATTATCGATGTACACGGTGTTGGCTATGAGCTATCAGTGCCTGCTGGTGATTATGAGCGATGCACGCTTGATGAAACAATAAAATTTTACACATATCATCACGTTCGTGAACAGGCCGAAGAATTATTTGGTTTTTCAAGCCTTGCAGCAAAAAAACTATTCGAACTGCTCATTACGGTGCAAGGTGTTGGTCCTAAAGCAGCACTCGCCATACTGAGCCTAGGCTCAAGTGAAGACGTACGAAATGCCATCGCTAATGCCGACAGTAGCTTTGTTACAAAAGCGAGTGGTGTTGGTAAAAAGACAGCGGAGCGTGTTGTCGTTGATCTAGCCGATAAAGTTGGGGTAGCCACATATTACCAGCAAGAAATAAGTGTACAGACAGTAGTGGGCGTAGATGACGAGGCGCTTGAAGCGCTGATGGCACTCGGGTATACCTTGGCAGATGCCACCAAAGCTCTGGAGCATATTGACGTCAATCTTCCGACGGCCAGGCGAGTTACGGAAGCATTAAAAGGGTGATATTCTAATGCAAGCAATTGATTGGCGAGATATAGTGAAGGAGATTTAAGAATGGCAATTGAACGAATAGTAGATACTCTCGCACATGATGATAATACGGACGAGCAAGTGATTGAAGTCACACTGCGCCCGCAGAGTTTCGACGAGTATATTGGACAAGAGCGACTAAAAACAAATCTTAAACTCGCAATTGCTGCCGCAAAAAAGCGCAATGAGCCAATTGATCATGTGCTTTTGTATGGTCCCCCAGGACTTGGTAAAACAACAATGGCGAGTGTCATAGCCAATGAAATGGGAACAAATTTGCGAATTACCTCTGGGCCTGCTATCGAGCGAGCCGGAGACCTGGCTAGTATTCTTACGAATCTACAAGACGGTGATATTTTGTTTATTGACGAAATTCATCGACTAAATCGAGCAGTTGAGGAAGTACTGTATAGCGCGATGGAAGATTTTAAGCTCGATATTGTTATCGGCAAAGGTCCAGCCGCGCGCTCAATTCGTTTAGATTTACCAAAATTTACTGTTATTGGTGCAACGACACGCACAGGGAGTCTTGCGGCACCGCTCAGAGATCGATTCGGACATATTTACCGGCTTGAGTTTTATACACCCGATGAGATCGGGCAGATAATTACCCGTGCTGCAAAGATTTTAGAATCATCAATTGACTCTTCTTCTGCTGCGCTGCTTTCTACGCGTGCTCGTCAGACACCGCGTATTGCCAATCGGCTTCTTAAACGTGTACGTGACTATGCAGATGTGAACGGTGACGGCATCATTGATACAGTCATTACAGAAAAAGCGTTGCTTATGATGGAAATCGACGCAATCGGACTCGATCCCGCCGATCGCAATATGCTTCAAGCAATGGTCGATAACTATGACGATCGTCCAATAGGCCTAAACACGATCGCTGCACTCACAGGTGATGAGATTTCAACCATCGAAGATTATTATGAGCCATACCTTTTGCAGATTGGATTCATTGAGCGAACGCCGCGGGGTCGAATCGTAACTGTCAAGGCTCGTCAGCACCTCTCTAGCAAATAATGACATCCATCGAATAAGGCATGTATACTATCTATATATGGATCAAAACAAGAAAGTATATACTCCACCGGCTATAACCCCCAGCACTGCTGACCAACAATCGGCTTCTGATGAATGGGCAAAACAAGACATAGGGCAACGCTCATCTCATGTCACAATTAGTTATTCGGAGCGTAGTGGTCATGATTTTAATCCTCGGATTCGTAAAGAACTCGCAAACGAACCCGATGTAGTGCACACATCAAGAGATCTACATGCTGAAAAATTTGTATTGAGTGACAAAGTAAATGCTCGTCATGAAGCATCAGCACGTGAATACCCTCATCTCAACATGAGCGCAGGAGAATATCTGATACTTGATGTCAGTCGTCACCCTATTGGTATGCTTGCACCTATAGCCGTAGGTGGTTTTTTAAGCTTAATACTCCTTGTGGTGCTGATTATTTATCCTGTAGAAGCATCGCAGTACAACTTACCGTCTTTCGGCCTAGCAGCACTGATTATCGGTCTCGTCATCGCACTCATTGGCATTGGTACATGTATTGCGATATGGGTATATCGCCAAAATAGATTTTATCTTACGAATGAAAGCGTTATACAGGTTATACAAACGAGTCTATTTTCGCGCCGTGAGCAGATGGTCAGTCTAGGAAGTATAGAAGATGCAAGTTTTCACCAACACGGTATAATTCAGATGATGTTTAACTATGGTATGGTACGACTCAGCACTGAAGGTGATGAGACAACATATCGTTTTGCGTACGCCTCTGAACCTCGTTCGCAGGTGACCGTACTGAACAATGCTATTGAAGCATTCAAAAATGGCCGTCCATTTGATCCTTCAGATGATGTGAACTAGTGACGACTGGTTTTTATATAGTCGGCTTCATGCTCCATAACTGAGCGCAAGGAATAGGACTTACATTTTCCATTTGCGCAATTTGTAGGTAAGTAGGCGTAATCAGTACTACTCGTGCCTATTTTGTTACCATTCGGGTCAGTGAATAACGCTGCATCCATAGCTGTTAAGTTCTTTTCATCAATATTTTGAGGGTAATACCCATTTTTGGTGTAATACACGTCTTCCAGATTATAGTACATAGCGTTGATGGCAGTACGGCGACTGTCGTCTCGGCTCATACTTTGTGCGTTTTGAAACTGCGTCCAAAAGAGAACGGTAATTCCGATCAGCGCAACAACTGCCACAAGTAATTCAACAACAGTAAATCCACGTTCTTTCATTTCATGTAGTATAGCAAATATTCTGTAGCCGTTTCAATTGATCTTCAACTACTATTATGTTTGAACAATAGCACTTTGAGGCTAACAAATGGTATAATATAAAGATAAGAAGAGGGGAGTATATGGCTAAAAAAGCAGAAAAAGCGGCAGTTTCGGATGTTAAACCCGATCAAGAGGGCAAGCATAAAGCATTAGGCCTCGCGATGGATCAAATCACAAAGCAATTTGGCGATGGGTCAATTCGACGATTAGGTGACAAGTCAACGGTAAACGTAGAATTGATTCAATCTGGTGCACTAAGTCTCGATTTGGCGCTTGGGGGTGGCTATCCAAAGGGCCGTATTATCGAGGTCTATGGTCCAGAGAGCTCAGGAAAAACGACACTTACTCTTCACGCTGTTGCAGAAATTCAACGTGAAGGTGGAACTGCAGCCTTCATTGACGCAGAACATGCTCTCGATCCTGCGTATGCAAAACGACTTGGTGTCGATACAGATAATCTATTAGTCTCCCAACCAGACAATGGCGAACAAGCACTCGAAATAGTCGAGACACTCGTACGATCAAATGCAGTTGATCTCATCGTTGTAGACTCAGTTGCAGCGCTTGTGCCGCAAGCTGAGATCGACGGAGACATGGGTGATAGCCACATGGGATTGCAGGCGCGACTAATGAGCCAAGCCCTGCGAAAACTGACAGGTAGTATTAATAAGAGCAAAGTTACTGTCATCTTTATCAACCAGATACGTATGAAGATCGGTGTCATGTTTGGTAACCCTGAAACAACCACTGGTGGTAATGCCTTGAAATTTTATGCATCAGTACGTATGGATATCCGTCGAACAGGTCAGTTAAAAGTCGGTGAAGAAATCGTCGGAAACCGTACAAAAGTTAAAATCGTAAAAAATAAGATCGCGCCGCCATTCCGTGTTGCAGAGTTTGATATCATGTACAACGAAGGTATTTCAAAGGCTGGTGATGTGCTTGATCTCGCAGCGTTGCACGGTATAGTTGGAAAATCTGGCGCCTGGTATGACTACAAAGAAGCAAAGATTGGTCAGGGGAGAGAAGCAGTCAAGCAATACCTTAAAGAAAACCCTGATGTTATGAATGAAATTGAGCAAGAAGTCCGCAAAAAAGTCGCTGATGCCGCAGCGGTGTAGCTGACGTTCGGTACCTAGTTAGATGTCGCCTATGAAAATAACTAATATTTCTGTACAGGCAAAGAACAAAAACCGTGTTAATATTTCGGTTGACGAAAAATACAGATTTTCACTCGACGTCTATCAAATCGGTGAGCTCGGCATAAAAATCGGTAAAGAATATACCGATGCTGAGTTGACCGAACTTGAAACTGAAAGTCAATTTGGTAAGCTGTATACTCGTTCGCTCGAGTACTGTTTGATGCGTCCGCATTCTTCTCGAGAAATGCAAGATTATTTGTGGCGCAAGACGCAGACTTCAAAATATAAAACACGACAGGGAGAAATCAAAGACCGAGAAGGTGTGTCGCAGGCAGTTGCGGATCGAGTGTATACACGACTCATCAGCAAAGGATATATTGATGACGAAAAATTCACACGATTTTGGGTTGAGAATCGAAATCAAAGTAAAGGAAGCTCACGGCGTAAGTTAATTAACGAGTTGCGACTTAAAGGTGTCGATATGGCTATAATAGAACGTACTCTGAGTGAGTCAACGCGCAGCGATGAAACTGAGATCGAAAAAATTATTGCTAAAAAGCGAACAAAATATCCTGATGAGCAAAAATTTATGCGTTATTTAGCTGGTCAGGGTTTTAGCTATGATGCGATCAAACATGCAATAGAACAGAAAGATTGACGAGAAATATCGATTTATTTTGCTGCATCAGATGAGTCTGGTTGTGCACGTTGTTGACGAAATGGGTTTGTGAATGTCGTAACCGTGTGTTTTGCAGGGACTGGCTCACGCTCATCATGTCGGATGATTATCTTCTCATCACTGACGTTAACGATTTGTGTACGATCTATCAGCAGCTCGGTATCACTGAGGCTTTTAAAGAGTGGTCGTTTAACGTTGAGTTGTTTGATATAAAAACTTCCAGGCTCTACAGAATAACTTATGACCTTACCCAAATTGTGTTTTGATTCATCCTCAACTCGTATATTCATGAGCGTAAAATCAAAATCATATACTTCTTTGATCTTTATCACATCATCGATTCCAATGAACTCATCACTGCTATCAACGATGATACCGATACCACTAATCTCTCTGATATCCGCAATAGTCAAAAATGAAGGACGTCTATCAAGCTTTACTCCTTCGAGGATAAAGGCCACAATCTTGAGATTCCGAGGATCGATCAGTGCCGCTTGTGTACGGGCTAGCTCTGCACCTGTTTGAAGGCTCATTACCGGTGCATTTGTGAGAGTGCTGATAGAGAGAAGCATGTGGGTATATTATACAATCTTGACACTAGTCCGGCTAGTCGACAAAAGGATTTACACGCTGGTTAGTTGGTATATCGATAGGAGTATTCTTGTCTCGTGACTCAAGTTGATCAACTCGTTCGATAGTCTTCTGATCAAACGAAGAGCTGATAGTTTTTGATGATGCATCAGCGCGACTCGATAGATCAATTATTGAGATGATGCTAAACATGCAGTATGTTATTGCACCAGCTATAAGAATGAGAAAAAGAATTGCATGAAAGCGTCCAAAGAAGTTACTGATGGACTTGCCGATAGATGCTAAATCTAATGATTGGTTCATTTACGTAGGTATACCTCAATATTTAGTGAATTGACTGATAGCTGGGATTTTCCGTTGACATACGATCTGCTGAAGTCGATGTTAGCGATCTGCATTTTAGTAACATTTTGCTCTATACGCCTAATAAATCGAAGGATACTATTGTAATCAACAGGGTTGTTCACCGTAACTGTAATAACGGTAGGCGTAACACCCGATGGTGGTGCAGGAGCAGCAACTGTGGCGGGAGCAGTCGATGACGTGGTCTGCAGGCTAGTAAAGTTAAATGAGTTGACGACGATACCACTTTCGGAGGCATATGAGGTAAGGTCTTTGATCACTTCATCTTGATAGCGATATTGTTTACTGTCAGCGACAACTTGTGAAACGCGGTCAACCTCTGTTGTATGACTATCAAGATATTTTTTTAATTTTTCTAGTGCGGCAATATTTTCATCGCTCGCAGCTGCTTCACTATTGAGTGTTTGAGTTTGCTGCGCTGATTCTTTTAACACTTTATTTGCGTATATGAAACCTGCAGCCCCAAGTCCAATAACGAGAAGCAGGATAGCGGCAAGAATAACTCTAAATAATCGCGCATTTAATTTCATCTTAGATTTCATTCTAATGCCCCTGGCGCGATGATGAAACTCATCTCGATGCTGATTGGATGCTGAGGATCAACCGGTAACTGTTCAAAAGTCACTGTACTGAGCTGTACGTCGGTAAATAAGGTTGGTTGGCTCTCGAGTTGTGTTTTTAGCGCTAGTACTGCATCACTCGTTGTGGCATGAGCTGTTATATTTGTCGGCTTACCAATTGATTTTTGATCAGCCGTTATGCCATCGAGTACTACACCAGACGGCACATATTTTGCGATATTTAGTAATAATGCTGAGTACGCAACTTGTTTATCAAGGATCTGTTTAGCTACCGATAAATTTGTACGAAAATTTGCAGCATCGGTACTCGTTTTGCTATAGCCTAGTACTTTTTTTGAATTTTCATCAACACGAGTTTGCGCGTTTGCACGTGTTACCATCAAGCTAATGTAGGCAAATATTACTATTCCAGCAACAAGTGCAAGCGCTATGAGTGATAATACGACATAGTTGCCTAGTGTAACATTCAAGCGCCCAGCTCGGATTTCTGACTTTTGTTCGTAAGGCAATAGATTGATCATTTCCAGATCTTCTCCGGTTCGACGATCCCGAGGCCCGCTACGGTAATATAACGCGAACGAAACTGTTT
>CAYLKD010000016.1:0-14078 GCA_964384345.1 uncultured Candidatus Saccharibacteria bacterium
AGCTCGTTGAGAAAATCCCGATTGTATCAATGAGAGCTGAACGGTTGTTAGTATCGATCCTTTGCGACTCAACTGTATCTGGGAATAACTATCAACCTCGCCGAAGTTATTTATCTCCTGATTTTTGATATCTTTAGCAAATCGTTTTGCGGTTTCTGCACCAAAGAACTGTTCGTAATTTTCTGCGTCAATGACACTTAGTTGATCTTTCACTTTAGAGTACTGTGAGAATAGTTCTACAGTATCAGGCATCTTATCTTTAGCTGTACCGCTGATTTTTAATAGTTCCGTAATCAAATCAACGAAGTGATATCCAGAGTGCATCAGTTTGCCATACCCATACTTATATGGATGATTTTCTCGGTAAAGATATTCATCTGGCATATTCCACATACCGTCGGAGTGGTGAACAGACATGTATGTAATAGGGATTCCATATTTGCTTACGATGGACTCGATTAGTTCAAAGACTTGTCGATAACCATTATGATTTCGTCTTTGGCACTGCACTAAAACCCGCGATGAATTGGGTTTTAACATTTGAACCAACTCACAGACGTCTTCGCTTATTTCGCTTGCAGCACTTTCGGAGCTTATTACGCCAACGGGAGCCGTGACTGGCTTGTCCGTGAGCACATCTATGCCAAGTTTAATACATTCTTTCAAATATATTTTATGAGCTTTCGGCTCAGTAGAAAGAATAACTTTGTTGATGTGCATCCTACTGAGTGCGTCCGCTGCCGCCGGATGAATCTCGCTAGGACTGATCTGGTGGGCAGAATCCAGAAATATAGTTTGTTTAGGCTGAAGCTTTTTGTCCTTTAAAAAGGTTTCTACGATTTTTTGATTGATATCTAAGTCTATAATAAGTTCTAGTGATGTATCTAAGTCATTTTGCGTAAGCTCTTCAAGAAAAGGGTAATATATTCGTTTAGCATGAGGACCAAGCCCTACTAAGGCAATACGTTTCATTAAGCAATATAGTATAATAAAATACTAAATAAAGCAAGGGTATAATCTAGACTCACGCATAGTTGAATCACTGATTTATGTCAAAATTATTATATCCATGCCTTCAAAAACATTCGTGACCTGATTGGGAGATTAAAGACTTACACCTTCAGTTGGTTGGTTCACTTCTTAGTTCAAACGTTTAGATGAGTGCCGAATAGTTCAGAGCACGACCTACGTAGGGTTTGCTATACTAGTCATATAATTATCGAAAAGAGGAGATTGTATGAATCGTAAATGGCTAGTGCCCGGCATTGTAGTAGGTATCATTCTGGTCATCGTTGCGATTGTTGTCGGTGGGTACAATGGCCTCGTCGCACAACGCGAGAGTGTCAATAAATCATTTGCAAATCTCCAGTCACAATATCAGCGTCGAGCCGATCTGGTTCCAAACCTAGTAAATACAGTAAAAGGTGCCGCAAACTTTGAGAAAAAGACACTTACCGATGTGACTGAGGCACGTGCTCGAGCGACAAGTATTACCATCGATCCAAGTACAGCGACTCCCGACCAGTTGGCGCAGTATCAAAAATCACAAGGTGAATTGAGCCAGGCGCTTGGTCGTTTGCTCGCTGTCACAGAAAACTATCCTGAGCTTAAAGCAGTCGCTGGCTTCCAAGATTTGCAAGTGCAACTAGAGGGCACTGAAAATCGAATTGCTGTTGCTCGCAATGACTTCAATGCTGCTGCCTCTGGTTATAATGCACGTATTCAATCGTTCCCAACTAATATTACGGCAGGTATCTTTGGCTTTAATAAGTTCACGTATTTTGAAGCTGAAGCGGGTGCTCAAAACGCGCCTGATGTGAATTTCGAATAAGCTAAGGAGGCTTCGTGTTCTCAAAATTTGTTCGATTTGGATTATTCCTTGTTGCTCTGGGATTTGTAGGTTCACTCGCAATGCCACTGAATGTTAATGCGTTGAGTGTGCCGCCTCGGCCAACAGATATACCAATTGTTGATCAAACAAATACACTTACAGATCAGCAAAAAATAACGCTGGCAAAACAGATTGCAAATGAGCGGGCTAAATCTGGTAATCAAATCGCCATCGTCATGGTATCCACACTTGAGAATCAATCAATCGAAGACTATTCACTCGCTGTTGCCCGAGAATGGGGGATTGGAACGAGTAAAAATAATAATGGCGTATTGTTACTTGTTGTAAAGGACGATAGGAGGCTCCGTATAGAGGTTGGGACTGGCCTTGAAGGTTCGCTCACCGACGTACAGACGGGACGTATTATTAGAAACGATATCACGCCATTCTTCAAACAAAACAAATACTATGAAGGTATTCAAGCGGGTTTGAGCGATATTATCGGCGCAATTAATGGCGAGTATACCGCACTGGCAGCGGATACCGAAAGTAGTAGCGGCTTCCCATGGGAGTTTGCGTTCATAGCGGGACTCATAGGATTTTCATGGCTTAGTTCTATTCTAGCTCGTACAAAAAGCTGGTGGGCTGGTGGCATTGTTGGTGGGGTAGTCGGTGGCGGAGCAGGTATGATTTTAGGCTCGCTCACCATCGGACTTATTGGCGCTGGTGTCTTGATTGTGATTGGGCTTATTTTTGACAAAATAGTTTCCTCTAACTACAGATCAAATGCGAGCCAGGGCAGTACGCCAAGTTGGTGGGCTGGTGGCGGATATCTTGGCGGCGGCAGATCGGGCGGAGGTGGTTTCGGAGGCTTTGGAGGAGGCGGATTTGGCGGTGGCGGGTCAAGCGGAAGCTGGTAGGGTAACCCTATATAAATTAGCGAGTCGACAGGCTGTGGGATCCAAGATTAACTGCATATATTTGCTATAATCACTTCATGTCGCAACTACCAGTCTTTATCACCGGAAATAAAAACAAAGCCGAGTATCTGTCGCGGCAGCTTGGCGTCAAACTTGAACATCAGAACATTGATCTACTTGAGCTTCAGTCCACCGATCTGCATGAGATAGTCACTCATAAATTACAACAAGCCTATGACATTTGCCAACGACCTGTGTTGGTTGAAGATGTAAGTTTAGTATTTACGGCACTCGGCGATCTGCCTGGCCCGTACATTAAGTGGTTTGTGGAACATGCGGGAGCAGAGGCATGTTGCAAAATGCTTGATGGATTTGATGACCGATCGGCTGTCATACGATGTACCTTTGGATACTACGACGGTGCAACGATGGAATTTTTTGATAGCGAACTACATGGCAGTATTTCGGATATTCCTCGAGGCGTGAATGGTTTTGGATTTGATACGTTCTTTATAAACCAGGGCTATACAATTACTCGAGCTGAAATGTCGCAAGAGGAAAATGAACGGACGTATTCTGAACTGATGAAGCCATTTGCATTGGTCAGGGAATTCATTAAGAGACTTGAATAAAAGTTTCGTCTAATTATTCAGCAGTACATTTAACACAATTGTTCCAATAATGCTTGCTATGATACTGATAATCAAGCCAATTTTCCAAAAAACTTTTACATGTATCTTTCCAGATTCGTTAGTTCTAGGAGATTGCATAGTCATCTTCCCAGTATACCCGATTTAATCATTGCCTCGTAATGTCTTGATAGCTGTAAGTATGGTATCTTGCACTTGTTTGTCTTTGATAATTCTAAAATGACCATAGGTAGCAAGTTGTATATTAGTGGCACCGTCGAGGCTGCTTCCACCCGGTATGTGCGGGTCAAATGTGCCGTAGATCGAGACAATTCGTTTGTTAACAGACTGGAATGATTTGAGTTTAGTAAGAACGGGCGAATGCGGCGTAAATACTCGTAGCGATTTGAAGGGTAGCAAATATGCATAGCGTGAACCGGCAAACGGAGCGTTGAGCGCGACGAGACCACGGATTGTTTCAATTGGAGAGGAAGATAGCGCGTATTTTCCGACAAGTCCGCCCTTGCTATGTGACACAAGTATGACGTCGGTCAAACGATGCGCCGTAATGTACGAAGTGACCATTTCTGCCATTGCTTTGACTTCACCACGGTTGTAGCCGAGACCGTCTACCACATGCACGTCATAGCCATTTTGATGCAACAGTGATGCGAGCGGCTCCATGAATCGCCAATTTTCGTAGACACCAGGAATCAAAATGATCGCTTGTGCGCCTGGGGCTTTATATTGTTCAGGACGGCCACGGCTCAGTAAGGCACGCAATTGGACGTTCGAGACATAGATATAATCAAGCATCCAATAGTACAAGTAGGCAACTATTTTCATAGCATTCCGAGGTATTGTCTTACTATAGCGACGAGTTCTATGGGCTTTTGATACTGCATGAGATGGGGCGCTGAATTCATTTCACGGAATGAGCCATTGAGAGGCGTAGCCGACAATTCCTTTACCCACGCGGTAGGTGCAATTCTATCGTTTGATCCGCTAACTAGCAGGAGAGGAACAGTCATATATTGAAGGGTCTGTTCAATGTGATCATTCACCATATATTTGGTTGTAATAAAGTAGCGTATAGGACCCATACGCAGATAATTATGAATAACGATACCATTTGCCTTTATTGATTCAAAGAAAAAATCTTGCAGCAGCCTGTAACCTTGCTTTACAAGGGATCGTTCGTGCTTGTTGACTGTCGGAGCAAGCAAAATACCGCTTAAAAATAATTTTGGCGCAGAACGAAGGGTATGAGCGACAATTTGGCAGCCCATGGACTGTCCGATAAGTACGACATTTTTGAGATCCCATACGCGAACATATTCGTGCAGCACATCTGATAGCTCTATGATGGTCAGTGGCTTATTCGGTTTTGGTGTCCTGCCGTAACCTGGTAAATCAACAACGTATACGTCGTAGTGCCGAGCGAGTTTCTCGGCAAATGGGATGTAATAATCGCCTGACATACCAAGCCCATGCACGAGGACTATCGAAATCGATTTATTTGAAATAAACTTCCGTATATGAATAATGTGATTTCTAACTGAGACAGGAATACGCTGCACGTGACACAACTTTGCTTTAAACAATGACTTATCTAGTATATCTGGTATTTGTATAGACCAATATCCAAGTTGCGCAGCCACGGATATTCTCGACGTAAAAATTTCCCCACCATTGGCTATATTCTTTCTATGTTAAGGTAATTTATCTGAGGGTTAGCATAAGCATCTGGTGTCAAATAATTCACATGTATATACTACTCACATGAGTATATCTGCTAGAAAGCTCACCAGAGCAGTAACACATAGTTCTACTGGTGGTGTTCCCACGGGGTATAATTTTCAAAGTACTGCGATCTATGGTGGTGGCTTCCAAAATGCTGTTGCCATCAGTCCTTTTCTTGATAGCGATGGAAATCGTCCATATGTAATGGCTGCAGACATATCTAATGTTTTTTATAGTGTCGATAAGGCTCAAACATGGAAACCAGTTGGTGACCTAGGCGCACACAATGCAGCCGTCTTGTGGTCTGACGTTACGGCAGGAAAAGTTTATGTAGCTGGTGATGAAGGGTTATGGTTAAGCACTGATTTTGGAAAAAGTTGGTCATCGCAGTCATTACCTACGAACTACAACCAAGACAGTAATGGTAATTATCAAATAAATTCGAATGAACATCCGCGTTCCACCGGAAATATGATTCAGCAAGACAACACCGGGTCAACCAAGTATCTATGGGTAGCCACGGCTTCAAAAGGGGTACAGCGGCGGGATAATGGAAATTGGATAACATCTAACGCTCTCAACGGGTACCATCTGCGTAGTATAGCTTCAGATCCAAATAATCCTGATCTATTGTACGTCGCCGTCGCCAATGACAGTGATCCAGCTACTAGCGGTATATATCGGAGTATAAATGCTCGCGGTGCAATGACATTTACGAAGATGTCAAATTATCCGCCAACCGTCAACAATACGAATCAATATGTAGAAGAATTATTCTTTATTGACGATAACGGGACGTCACGTTTATATGTTGCAGGAAACAATGATGGTATTTTTTGCTACGCAGGAACAACATGGACTGCATTAAATAATGGCGTTGATACGGCAACAGGTACATCAGGGCCGAAATGGCTATCTATCACAGGTTACCGCGCAAGTAATGGGAGCATTATATTGTATGCTGGATCTGTTGACGCAGTCCAGGATACGGCCAATCCTAAACGATTACGCGTACTCATGCGTTCAGCCAATGGTGGTGGGAACTGGACGTATATTTCAACAGCTGCAAATGCATCGGTTAGTGCAACTGTCTATGATACATCACAAAATGCATGGTTTCCAGCAACCGGACATTACTTAAGCTTCGCCGGTAATTCACAGTGGTGTGGAGCAAGCCTGGCTGTAGACCCAGATAGAACTGACCAACTACTTGTAGCAGGACGTGCAGGAGCTTGGATGGGTACTCTAAACAGTGGATCCTGGACATGGCAACCTTCCATTAACGGTGTTATGGCTACAGTCAACAAAAGCGTTGTCACTGATCCGACAGTGGACGGAGGTGTAGCTTGGTCAAATGGAGACTTTACATTTTTTAGTTCGAAAAATCATGGTACTACCGTGTATGTTGATGCACCTGGATTTCCGTCTAATCCCACAGCTCCTGTTAAGGGTGATCGAGCCGCATTCGATAAGAACGGTGTAATATACGTGTCGACCAGTCCGCGTGGAAATGACAGTGGTTCGGATGCTGCAATTGCCAGTAATTCCAGCCCGTATTTTGCAGGCGGCACTTGGGTGGATGAGCAGTTACCTGCAGCAGTAGTTAATGACGCACCCGCTTTAGGGGTAGGCTTTAACAGTTCGAACACTCGAATACTATTAGCTGGCCTTAATAGTAATGGATTTTGGCGAAAATCAGGTGCAACTTGGTCGCAAATTACAAACGGACCGTTTACGGGAGCAGTCAACAATGGGTATTTTAGTTGGTACCTCGGCGGACCTCTAGTTTACGCAATGGATGATAGTAGTGGAGTGTGGCGATCGAATACAGCTGGATCACAAGGAAGTTGGGTTCAAATTCACGGTGCGCGCGCTACATATAACCCCAGTGAGACAATAGCGGTTGACCCTACTAATGCGAGTTATTTATATTTCTCAGCAAACGATAATCTGTATCGTATCACTAATGCCGATACCTCCACGAGTATAGCTGCATCAAATGTATCTATATTAACAGGAGTTCCACACGCAGCATCAATTGCGGTTAGTGCTGAAGGAAATCTCTTCGTACATGACGATGGAGGTACTGGAAAACTCGGAAGACTTTGGCGAAGTTTAAATCCAAAATCCGCATTACCAACATTTAGTGTTGTTAGCGACAATTTTTATTACAACGCTTGTGGATCTATCAAATCATTAGCTGTAGCCAGTGATGGATACATATATACTGCAGACAGTGGCCGAGGCGCGACAGTGGGCGTACCCTACTACTAAGAATTTAGTGATAGGTGCATAATAAACCTATGAAATATATCGCACTGCTACGAGGTATAAATGTTGGTGGTAACAATAAAGTGGCAATGCGTGATTTGAAACAATGTTTTGAGCAGATAGGTTTTGCAAATGTAGTTACCTATATCAATTCGGGAAATGTCATTTTTGAATCCGAAAAAATTGATGCAACTAACTTAATTGCTAAGTGCGAAGTGGCAATAGAAAAACAATTTGGATTTCATGTTGTTTGCTCTGTCATTTCATCTCAGCAATTGCTAGAAGCGGTTAATCATGCACCAAAATGGTGGAATACTGGTGATGCGAAACACAACGCAATTTTTGTCATTGCTCCAAAAAAAGCCGAAGATATCGTAACGGAAATAGGCGAGGCTAAGCCCGGATATGAAAAAATAGCCGTCTATCATCCGATAATATTTTGGTCAGCACCTGTCGTGACGTTTAGTCGAACACGATATAGTAAAATTGTTGGTACTAAATCGTATCAATCAGTGACGATCAGAAACGCCAATACAACACTCAAGCTCGCGGCTATGTGCGCATAATCTTTTCATTGCCGGATATGATATTGGATTCATTGTCTTATCACCCGGCTACCGCTATAATCGAGCTAACATAAGAGGAATACACAAAAAAATGCGTCGTCGCAAGCTCCATATTAATGTCAGTGCAATCGTTCTCATCACTACAGCAGTCGCAATTTTTGGAACGGCATATATCGTTAGTTGGCGGGTTGGGCTAACGGCAGAGGAGAATGCAAAGGTCGCGGCTGGTGAGCGTTTGCAACAGCTAGCGTACCAAATGTCAGATAAGGCCGATCGCGGTATTGATGAGCGTATGAGTGACGTTGCGTCGATTATTAACTCACCAGATTTAACTAAACCGATCGTACCGACTAGTGCGAAGCAGGAAGTTGTTGACGTCAACAGTAAGCTATATCCGCAATATTCATTTGTTGGGATAGCCGACACTAGCGGTAAGGTAGTCGCATCAACAAACGGCTTATTACTCGGTAACAGTGTAGCCGCTAAAGATTGGTTTCAAGAAGCATTGAAGGCTAACCATGGGAGTCTAGTCACTGAAGATGTGCATAAGGCGGCACTGCTAGCTAAGCTACTCCCAGCTAATCCTAATGGTGACCCACTACGATTTATTGATATTGCAGGTCCACTCTATGACACGAACAATACTTTGCAGGGAGTCGTTGGCGTGCATCTAAGCTTTAACTGGATTGACTCAATCCGTAAAGAATTAATTTTACCAAACGAACAACGAGACAAAGTAGAAGTAACGCTGCTCGGAGCTGACAATAAAATCTTGCTTGATAATGACTCTAAAATTGTTGGTGAACCACTCCAGCTCGAAGCGGCGAAGCGAGCAAGCGCAAATGCAAACGGGTACACAATTGAATCATGGCCAGGCGAGACCACACAATATGTCACTGGGTATTACGGAAGTCAAGGCTATAACAATTACAAGGGGTTAGGCTGGAAGGTGCTAGTACGCCAACCGACAACCGTAGCGTTTGCCGCAGCTAAAAAAGAAGCAGACTCAATCCGTCACACCGGAATTATTTTGGGAACGATCATGTCGGTAATTGGATTCATCGTCACCTGGATCGTACTCAATCGAGAACGTAAACTTGAAAAAGCGCAAGCGAATTTTGTATCACTTGCTTCCCATCAACTACAAAGTCCTGCTACTGCGGTTAAGCAACAACTTGGTTTGATTGTTGAGGGCTACGCGAAGGAGCCAGCAGACGTTAAGCATTTTGCTGAAGCGGCTTACGAGAGCAACAATAAACAAATTGAAATCATCAATGACCTGCTCAATACGGCGCGGCTCGAGACTGGTACGATGAAACTGATTACGAGCAAGGTTGATATAGTAAAGCTTATAAAAGGCGTCGTAGACGAGCAAAAAATATCGCTTAAAGAAGGGCAGCGCCTGGTATTTGATGAACCGGCTCAGCCCGTATACGGCATATTTGATGAAACAAAGATCATGATGTGTGTGACGAATCTCGTTAGTAATGCGATCAAATACACGCCAGAGTCGGGAGCGGTTCATATTGTCTTGGCTCACACTCCAAAAGTACTCAAAATTACTGTGAAAGATTCTGGTGTGGGTATCTCTTCAAAGGATCAGAAAAAATTATTTAAAAAGTTTGGTCGAGTCGAAAACCCACTTAGCGGCAAGGTTCAAGGAACCGGGTTAGGTCTTTTCCTTGTTAAGCAAATTATCGATTTGCACAAAGGAACAATTACGATACAGTCAGTAGTCAATAAAGGCACATCATTTATAATTGAAATACCAAAGGAGTAGCAGATATGACGAAAATTTTATTTATTGAAGATAATCAACACTTGGTCGAAACGTATGACTTTTTGTTTACTCAACAAGGCTATCAGGTTTTGTGGGCGCATGACGGCCTCGAAGGACTAAATTTAGCAAACACCGAAAACCCCGATGTCATCATATTGGACATGATGATGCCATTACTCAGTGGTATTGATTTTTTGAAACAGTACGACGTAAAAAATCTTCATCCGGATGCGAAAATTATTGCATTTAGTAACATGCAAACGGATGAATATATTCATGAGGCTATACAGCTCGGTGTACTAAAATACGAGATTAAGTCGAATTTTTCACCAAAAAAACTCGTCGCGTTGGTGATGGATGTGCTCGGCGATACGTCAACGACGACATAATCTAAGCTCCTTTTTTATATCTAACACCTTGTATTTAATGGATATGGTACAGTAGCTGCATGATAAATTTTGCTGTAAAAGGTGCGATTTTTGACCTTGATGATACATTACTTGATAATAAACCAGGCGTACCCGGCCAAGGACTACACGAGCGTTCACGGCTTGCAGCTGTGCACACCGTTGGCAAAAAACGAGGCATACCAGCGCTCGAAGTCTTGACGCCTCAGCAAAATCTAGATGCATTTTTAACTGCACCGGTTCACACACTCGAGTCCGCAGTCTGGAATGTACTTCTCATGACGGGAATTGCCGATAGTGAGGTAATAAACACTGATAATCCAGTGTTTCAAGAAATCGTCACTTTAAAAAATGAATTACATAAAGATATTTTGCGAGAATTTGGTACTGAGGTACCGGGCGCGGTACGTTTTGTAAAAGCTTTAGCAGCAACAGGTCTAAACGATAAGTTGGCCATTGCTAGTTCGGCTGTTCGCCAAGACGTCGATATGTTTCTCGATATGACAGGCCTCAGAAGTTTCTTTGTCAGCAATCATATCAAAACAAAAGAAACAACGACTCATCCCAAGCCAAATCCAGAAGTATTTACAGCAGCGTTGCTATCTCTGGGACTCAGCAAACAAGATGCCCGATCGGTCTGTGCCTTTGAAGATGACCCACGCGGCATCATGTCAGCTAAAGCTGCGGGTTTGTATGTCTGCGCCATCACGACGCGGTATGATCGCCAAACTCTCAGCAAGCTTGACGTGGCACCTGATCTCATTGCCGATAGCTACAAGGAATTTGCCGACTACTTTGGTCTTAGGTTGTAGCGCCAGAAAAACTTCGGTTAAGAATCCTTTGTAGTTTCAGACTGCTTGGCTGTAGGCAGGATGACTTTGATAAATGAATCCGAAGTATCTGGAAATAGTGCCGCATCATTATGATAGCGATTGCGTTTTCGCCGTGCAACTCTGGAGCGAACCTTTTTTGATAAAACTTTTGTGTTATATTTCACTCTTACTAGTATAGATTATACTTATAGAGGTATGAAGACTAAATTCAACGATGCGGCATTGGCCGCTCTATCGGCAATCGATCCTGTAGATTACAGCACGAATCGGAATTTCATTGGAAAAGGCACCCGACTCTCGATGTATATTACTCGAGGCGTTTTAACATTGCCGCAAATAAAAAGCTACTTAGTCGATAGCTTTGAGCCTGATGAAATTTATTCATTGTTATTTGAGTTAGCCTGGCGAGAATACTGGCAGAGAGAATGGATAGTGCGTGGCGAGGCGATATTTGACGATCTCAAAAATCCACAAGAAAATGTAGAGTCTCATGACATGCCGAGCGCGGTTATCGATGCTGCAACTGGCATAACCGTAATTGACGAGGGAATCAAAGAGGTGTACGAAACGGGCTACCTACACAACCATATGCGCTTGTGGATCAGTGGGTTACTTTGTAATATTGCCCACACATGGTGGCCACAGCCGGCCAAATGGATGTATTACTATCTTCTCGATGGCGACCCTGCGAGCAACTTTTTATCATGGCAGTGGGTTGCAGGCACGTTTTCCTCGAAGCGCTATTTGCCGGCTCAAGAAAATATAAATCACTATAGCCACACATCGCAGCAGCAAACTTTCCTCGACCGGAGTTACGATGAGCTAGCCGATATGGACACACCGACAGTTCTCCGTACGCGACGAGCTATTGAACTCATATGGGAACCACCAAAAACTGAAATACTTCGGCTTAACCCAGCGCTACCTACACTGTTATATCATTGCTTTTGGCTTAATGCACAGTGGCACAAAGATATGGAAGCAAATCGCGTGCTCGTACTTGAGCCAAGTTGGTTTACAAAGTTCCCAGTTTCACAGAACGTAACGCGATCCATACTCGATATAGCGAGTGAGATATCCGGTATGCAACTATTCGTTGGTGAATTTGATGAGCTTGCGTCGCAGCTAGGGGACGAGGCGCATTTTGTGTCTCACCCTTCGGTCGAACATTGGCGCGGGATAAAAGAAGCAATGCCGATGATGTTTCCAAATGTTCCGCTACGATCCTACAATTCATTTATGAGTTTTTGGAAAAAATGCCAAAAAGAACTGTAGAAACTAAGCTATGCAAACGATGCGGTAGATCGTTTACCAATCGAGCAAAATGGCAAAAGCGCAATTTGTGGGATCAGGTCATATATTGTTCGAAAAAATGCAGGAATGGAAAGACTTAATACAGTGAACAGAGCATACGTCGTACTCGCCAACCAGTTACTTCGCAATCATCCGGCTGTGTCTGCGAAACCCGGAGACATCGTCATTATGATTGAAGCGCACGATATTTGCGCAAAACTGCCCTATCATAAACACAAACTTGTATTGCTACTGGCGGCAATGCGAAACTATCGTAACTACCTTATTTCAAAAGATATAACTGTGGTATATGTCGAAATGACGGCTACGACGGTATTTACTGATGAACTACAAAAAATACTTCAGGGTAAGCACATATCTCAGCTCGAGTGGATGCGGACATCAGACGTAGGACCTGGCAAAACGCTATTAAATGTGTGTAAAATGCTAGAAATTCCATACCAAATCCATCCAAATCTTCAGTTCATGACACCCCATGGTGAGTTTCAAAAATGGTACAGTGCGCAAAAAAATCCGCTTATGGAATCGTTCTATCGGTTGCAGCGAAAACGAACGGAAATATTGATGAATGGCAACGAACCTGAAGGCGGCACGTGGAATTATGATGCGCAAAATCGGAAGCCACTTCCAAAATCAGGGCTAGAAGTACCAGCAACTTCATTGCTACCAGCCGATGTATGCACGAAAGAAGTTATGACACTTGTTGAGAAGCTATTTCCAACTAATCCAGGAGACGTCGCCAATTTTTGGCTACCAACGACATTTGCAGCAGCTGATATATGGCTCGCAGATTTTATCGAAACGAAACTGGCGCTGTTTGGCCCGTACGAAGATGCCTCGCGTATCAATGAACCTTTTTTGTTTCTTAGTGTTTTGTCACCTCTCATAAATTGTGGTTTGCTCGATGTGGAAACTGTTGTGGCCGCTGTTGTCGAGGCATACCGAGACGGTCGAGCACCGCTCAATTCGGTCGAAGGTTTTGTGCGCCAGGTTATAGGGTGGCGAGAATATATGTATGGTATGTACTTGGAAATGCCAGAGTTACTGGAAGCTAACTATTTTGGATTTACAAAAGAGCTGGAAAGCTGGTGGTACGACGCGTCATATACAGAGCAGTCTTTGCCGATTCCAGTTAAAGCCGCACTCGATACAGTCCATAGCTATGGCTACAATCATCACATTGAACGTCTGATGGTACTTGGAAATTGGTTTCTACTCAATGAATACAATCCGCAATCGGTCTATAAATGGTTTAGTAGCATGTATGTTGATGCCTATGAATGGGTGATGGTACCAAATGTTCTTGGCATGAGCCAGTACGCTGATGGTGGCGTTATTGCGACAAAGCCATATATATCGGGTGGAAATTACTTACAAAAAATGGGCAATTGGTGGCCGGACATGAACGCTGCTAAAGCTAGCGAATACAATGTCTTGTACTGGAAATTCCTCAATACGCACCGCGATCTGCTGAAGGACAATTTCCGGATGAGAATGGTACTGCAGCTGGCACAGAAATATGCCAATTAATCCCGCAAGGTATCTTAGTATGATTATGAAAAACACATACAGTAATTTGCTATACTGAAAAAATGACACGAAAGCATAAGAGAGTTGATAGTCAGAAATTATTGCTCTTGGCGAGTTTTACGAACAATCTGGGTTGGGGAATCTATTCTCCACTGTATGCAATATTTGTGTTAAAACTTGGGGGTTCAAGCTACGAAGTCAGTACTATCATGGCGGCGTATGCATTAGTGGCTGGACTATTGATGATCATATTT
>CAYLKD010000017.1:0-11479 GCA_964384345.1 uncultured Candidatus Saccharibacteria bacterium
TTATAGCTACAAACGCCGACAAGCCAAAACGTATATTTTGTACCTACACTGCTATGCTTCATATACGTAAAGAACTGTCGAATATCACTGATGTAGAGGTAATCTCATGAAACAAACGCTTCGTATTTTGCAGCTGTATCCAAAAGACATGAACATATATGGCGACTGGGGAAACACCCTTACCTTGCAAAAACGTGCACAGTGGCACGGCTATGATGTCGAACTGCTTAGCTACAATCCCGGAGATGAATTTGCTGCTGACATAGACATGATTGTCGGAGGCGGTGGTCAAGACTCGGGACAGTTCATTATTCAGAACGACTTGGTATCCATCGCGCCAAAATTAAAAGAACTCGCTGTCGATGACGTCCCGATGTTACTGGTGTGTGGGCTATACCAGTTATTTGGTAAGTTTTTTAAAACGAAAGATGGCATAGTTATTCCGGGTATTGGTATATTCGATATTGAAACTCACGGTGGACCAGAGCGACTTATCGGCAACGTAATCACTGAAAGTACGGATTTTGGACAAATTGTCGGTTATGAAAATCATAGTGGTCTAACGTATCTAAATAAAGGTACAACGCCGCTGGCACGTGTCATTAAGGGCGCTGGCAACAACGGTCAAGATGATTCGGAAGGTGTTCGGTACCGCAACGTGATTGGTACGTACCTTCATGGCTCAGTTTTACCAAAGAATCCAATACTTGCAGATTGGCTAATCGAAAAAGCTGCTCTCAGAAAATACGGTACATTTGAATCTTCAGTTATTGATGATAGCTTCGCGCAAAAAGCACGAGCAGTCGCTTTCAAACGACCTCGTTAAGGAGCACGTAAGCCGATGGCATCTGTATAGCCTCTTCTTCCTCACTGACGCGGCTTTCATAACAACTCTATCTCGTTCATCAGCAACGACTCAGTAGACAATGTATAATAAAGTACAATGAGTTCAAGCCAATCAAAGCGAATAGAAGCACTTGATTACCTCCGAGGGTTCTTTATAGTTGTAATTATTGTTGATCACGTATTCCGATTTCCAAACATTTTTGCATTGTTTTCGGGCGAAGCTCGACTGTGGATGACGGCGGCTGAAGGATTCATCCTGATATCAGGTTTATTAATCGGATATATTCGTGGACGCAAGGGAATGAAACTTCCTTTCTCAAACATTGCGCAGATATTATTCAAACGTGCAGTGGTACTCTACGTATGGCTCGTATTAGGATCTCTCATTTACCTTGGTATTGCATCATGGATTTTAGCAATTCCTGATACGCCATCTGCAACTGTTACCTTTGGTGATTGGTTTGGACTTATATGGAACATAATTACTATGCAACACCCTGCTGTATGGGTTCATTTCTTGTATCTATATGCAATATATCTGGTGTTATCGATTGGTGCTGTATGGCTACTGCGCTCGCAGCGATCATTAGCGCTTGTCACCATCTCTATTGGCGTTTATCTTATCGGGTGGCTTTGCAACGTTGAGTGGATGAAATGGCAATTATTATTTTTTGGTGCAGCTACGGCCGGATTTTATTTGGATACGATTCGCCGCTGGTGGAGTGAGTATAGACACAAATTAGCGATATTGATTGGGATTTATTCACTGACGATCGTAACGCTCATTTGCTCTATCACTTTTGTTTTTCTTCCTCAGCTTGTTTCTACAAACCTTGTTTCCGCAACAAATAGCCTGTTTTCGATCGACACATTTGGACCCGCACGTGTGATCATTTCGATTCTTTGGTTTACTGCGCTGTGTCTTATATTCAATCAGGTATACCCATTTTTAAAACGATACACGTTTGGTCTACTCGAATATTTTGGAACACATTCGTTAACTGCATACATAACCCATGGTGTCGTTATATGTTTATTCAATGCATTTATCCCCCGCACTTCGTCGTACGTAACCAATAGTGTCGTCGTGTTTGCGGCTATTTTACTCGTCTACGGTTTTATCAAGATTCCATTAGTACAGAAAGTTGTACCACGCTAGATAGTTCTATATAGTACCGCGTGATATGCGACATTTCCAGAATGAGGATCATTAATACTTATCACCTTCTCTACTCTCCATTTAGGATTTGGTGGAGTTACAGGATCAGATTTTGACGTATCGATGTACCAGACTAAATCATGTATAGAGCTAAAGGCATCAAGATCTTTTATCTTGAACATATCGCTCGTGCGTAACATTTCTAGTGATCCATACCTGTACTCAGTGTTTGCGTCAATAAAGTACACAGTATGCGCAGTCGTAGAATAATGAACTGCGTCGTAGAAAAGCCAAGGCGAATCGGCAATAACCGGCTCGGTTCCCACCGCAGATACACTCGAAATGCGAGCCATGAGTTCCTTCGCTGCACTTTGTTCACCTGTGAACTTATTGTAATTTCCTAAATGGTATACGTTAGCGATGCCTACGATCATACTGCCAACTAACAATGTTAGGAGTGCATTACGGAGAAGCTGCGTAGATCGATCGCGAGGTGCATAAGCAATTATAACGCCCGTTAGCATGACAAGTACGACGCTCGATGCAAGTAAATAACGGTCAATGAAGGCAGATTGAAGTGGTGGCAGGGATCCTATGAGCAGTAGTAATACAGGTATTAGCGCTATAGATGATAGCAGCCAAAACCATCGTCTTTTTGATGATTCAATAGTGCGGTAGGCGCGTCGTGTGACAATTATCCATAAAATTATCGTTAAAAGTAATGCCATCGTTAGCCAAGGAGAAGTTTCGTTTGATGTCATATAGTACAAGATGGTAGAAAGGTAGCTCGGCACCGTACTTGGATTGATCGGCGGTATCCAAAAACCCATTCCTTGCACGACCGCAACTTGAAAAACGAGAAAAGGAATCCAAGGTGCAAATAACCCTATCGCAACAGCATGGGCAATGAGCCACTGTTTTGTGAAGAAGCGCTTACGCAGTACTCCAATCTTTATGCCCGGCGTGTAGACTTGACTCAGGCGCCACACCCAATGTGCGAGCCAGATCAGTGCACTGAAGTAATGTGTCCACATTCCAAGCGATATTACTATTCCATATATAATCCACCATCTTAATTTTTTTTGCTCTACAGCTAGGGTTAAAATGTATGTTGCAGCCAGCGCAATAGCAGTGACAAGCGTGTACATACGCGCTTCCTGCGCGTAACGTACAAAGAATGGCATAAGCGTGAGCAGCGGCAGCGTCCACAATGCAGCACGTTGAGAAAATAGTTTTCGTACTAAATAGTAGGCAATGACGATCGATAGAGCTGCAAAGAAAACACTCATGGAACGAAGTGCAAGATCGCTAGTACCAAAAACAAGACCCCACGACTTTAGGAGCCAATAGTAAAAAGGTGGATGTACATCTAACGCTGTGTAGTGAGCAATGTCAAAGTAATTAAATCGTATAAGATAGGCACTAAATGATTCGTCGAACCATATCGATGAGCGCGTGATAGTTGCTAAACTAATCGCTGCAAATATAACCACGGCAGATACAACAAAAAATACTTCAAGCTTTGGGTTAAGACCCGCTTTTTTTCGATGGAAAAGATTTGTGAGTTTTAGCATCAATTTATGTCGCCTTCTCTAGTAATTGTACACTATATAGGCTATAATCTCTCATGTAAAGTCAAAGTATCGGGGTGTGGCGCAGTTGATAGCGCGCTCGGTTTGGGACCGAGAGGTCGAAGGTTTGAGCCCTTTCACCCCGACCATATTGTATTTACATGAATCCACCATTATCAAAATATGGTGGATTCATTTTATTCACCGCAAGTAATCGGCCATTCCATTATGTTATATACTGAGCACAGATGAAAAAGTTACTCATTCGGTACTTGCAAGAAAAAAAAGATATGCAGATTGCTACTATGTCCGATAGTATGCCGAGGATATGTAGCGTCTATTTTGTGCACGACGACGATCTAAACCTTTATTGGACTTCAAATCGCTCTCGCCAGCATTCGCAGGATATTTTAACCAATTCTGTTGCTGCAGTGACAGTCGTGCGAGATAGCGAGCGTAAACAAGCTTTGCACAGCAGAGGCCATGCCTTCGAAGTCTCCGACGACGATCTTGACCGTGTGCATGCCTTGTACCAACGTAAATACGGTCTTAATGATTTTGATATTATTGATATGAAAAAACATACTTCTGAGGGTCGAAGCTATTGGGTGTTTAGACCAAATGATATAACTCTTTGGGATGAAATGAATTTCCCTTCTGAACCAAAGCAACAATATGTAAAATCGAGTATGTCGTAAATATGCCCAAACATCGAACACAGCCTAGCAGATTCGTCAGCACGCTTGGAATACTTGGATATTTTTCATGTTTCATACAGTGGCTCTGGAGTGCAGTAATTATTTTGCCCTCATTACTCGGGAGTAATTTTGTACATAGTTTTGTTGATGTACCACAAAATACTCCTGCAGCTGGATCATACGTTCATTTTTCGCCACCACCAGCCGTAGCGTTAGTGATTGGCGCCGTAGTCACAGCAATCGTCCTTCTCGTAACTATCGTAACGGTTATTCGTCTTCCTTTCGTGGCGACACAACGTACGAAAAAAACCGTAGATATATCAGCCACCAAAGCTATTACCATAACGACGAAACATCATCAACTACCGAAACAACGCGAGCGGCTGCTGCGAGCTCGCTATATTGCGCTTTTTAAGCTTGTCATCACAGTTTTACCACTGCTTCTTTTACTCGTTGTGCCTATACTGCACATTAGTTTAGAAACATCTATCGTTGTTGTCGCAGGTGTTTTCTTTGCAAGCTGGACCATCGCGTGGTTTAGCTTGCAATATATCGTCGCGTGGGCAACAAAAACCCCATTGTCGAAACTATAGAGAGATTATTTTGCGAATTCGATTGCGCGGGTCTCGCGGATAACGTTAACCTTGATGGTTCCAGGGTACTGCATCGTACTCTCTATCTTGGTTGCGATATCTCGCGCCAGCTTTATTCCTGATAAGTCATCAACTTTTTCTGGACGTACGATGACCCGAACTTCGCGACCTGCTGAGATTGCATAAGATTTTTCGATGCCAGGGAAACTGTTGGCAACGTTCTCCAAGTCTCTCATACGCTCTGAAAAGTTTTCAGCGGAGATATTACGAGCACCAGGGCGAGCCGCAGAAGCAGCATCGACAACGCGGACTACGAGGGCTTCCGGCGTGGTCGCTTCAATATCATCATGGTGCGCTTCAATAGCATGAACGATTTCGTCACTCATGCCGTATTTTTTGGCGAGCTCTGCACCGATATGGTGGTGCTTTCCTTCGATTTTATGTGAAACCGCCTTACCAACGTCATGGAGCAGTGTAGCTATCTTGACAGTTCGGACATTTGCACCGATTTCTTCGGCGATCATACCAGCAACATGTGCCATCTCAGTAGAGTGCAGCAGCACGTTCTGGCCGTAAGACGTACGAAACTTGAGCTCTCCTAGCAGTCGAAGCATTTCTTTTGGAATACCCACGACGCCTACTTCACGCGCAGCGTCTTCACCCGCTTGGTTAACTTCTTTTTCGATCTGCTTTTGCGCCTTAACGATGACCTCTTCAATACGACCTGGATGAATACGTCCATCTTTCATAAGCATTTCAAGTGTTAAACGCGCAACTTGGCGACGCACTGGGTCGAAACTACTCATAACAATCATGCCAGGCGTGTCGTCGACAAGAATATCAACGCCAGTCGCACGCTGCAAAGCTTGGATATTTCGTCCTTCTTTGCCGATAATACGTCCCTTCATCTCATCATCAGTCAGCTTGATGGCCGTCACTGTGCGTTCGGCAGTGACTTCTGAGCTCATGCGCTCCATGGCAGTCACAAGTATTTCTTGTGCCCGTTCTTCGGCATCATCCATCGCATCTTTTTGTAGTTTTTCTATAAGGCCTACAAGATCATGTTTGATGTCACGCTCGGTCATTTGCATGAGTTTTTCAGCAGCTTCTTTTTTCTTTAATCCAGCAATTTTTTCGAGCTTGTCTTGTTGTTTGGTACGGATTTCTCGAATTTCATTCTTAAGAGCTTCGACTTCATCTTCGTGCTTACGCAGTTTTTCGTTGCGCTTATCAAGCTCGTCAAGTTTCCTATCAAGATTTAACTCCCGATCCGCAAGACGATTTTCAATCTTTTTAATTTCTCTACGACGCTCGTTTTCAATAACCATTGCCTCGTCTTTGGCTTTAAGTACAATATTACTCGCCTTGGTCATAGCATGAGCAATTTCTTTATCAGCCTTTACCTTGCCTCGAGCTCCCTGCTGGCGTTCATATACTATTGTTGAACCGGCGCCAAAAACAATCCCGACAACAGCGGCAATTAGTCCCTCTATCATATTGGTTTCCTTTCTCGACTGTCCCTCGCCAAGTGTTCGTCTTGACTATTGTTGTAATAAAAGGGATGTCGAAGTATCTAAATAATGTAATCTGTAGTCACTCAGAAAATTAACTGACTACATATATTGTAGCGCGTTTTTATACAACGTAGCAATTATTTTCGTGGGGTTGTAATATTTGGTGCTTGGCCGTAATACGGCAAAATTAACTCGTCATCTCTTCCATTATTCAGTTCCTTTAGAGCGTCCATTTTCCAGTTTTCGCCAGTTGTGCCAACAATTGGTAGATGAAGTGTATCTGCTATGGTGTTCATTACGCTCGCTCCAATACGTAGACCCGTAAAGCTACCCGGTCCAAGAAAGACACCAATACCAGTCAGATTGCTCCATGTGAGCGAGTTGTTTGAAAGTACATCTTCGAGATGTGTTAGGAGTTCGTCGGCAAGCATTCTGTCGGCTTGCCACTGCTCGTAATATACCTCTTGCGCATCATCAAAGATGGCGATATCACAAAGTCCAGTTGACGTATTGATGCACAAAATCATACTGACGCAAGCACTTTCGCACTTATAAGTCCGCCAGAAGAGACTGTTATCTGTCTGGTATCTTCGGTATCCGGTTCGATAGCAATCGTCAAACGATCTGCTGGTAAAATTCCTTCCACAATATCAGCCCATTCAATGACTGTCACGCAGCGAGCATCGTGAAGTGTTTCATTGAGTTCGTCAGCCATAACACCAGGATCGGCAAGACGATAAAAGTCGTAATGCGCGAGAACCAGGCCTGCCGGTGTTTCGTAGCGGTTACTGATCGTAAAGGTCGGACTATGCACAATTTCCTGTATACCCATCGCGGCAGCGATGGCTTTTGTTAATGTGGTTTTGCCAGCGCCGACATCTCCTATCAGTTCAATGAGCAACCCGCCGACAACCTGCGAAGCAATAGCGGCTCCAAAAGCTTCTAATTGAGACTGCGTATAGTGATCATAGCGTTGTGGCATAGAATACTAGTAGTATACCAGCTTATTTTATGACTTTATACGGGAGTGACGAGTCTAGTATATGCAGGTCGTATAGTCTATAGTTATCGTAAGCATTATGCGAATAGCTGATAGTACACTGGTCAAGATTCTCAAAGAGGGTGGGATAGCCTCCGATGAGCAAATAGAAGCACTCAAAGAAGAAGCTGCTCGTTCAAAACGCCCTCTACTAGATATCACTATCGACAAACAAATTGTTTCAGTCGCTGACCTTACGATGGCATATTCGAAATACACTGGTATTCCGTTTGTGGAGCTGAACCCGTCTGACATACCGGCTGAAGTGTTCAACAAAATACCTGGTCGCATTGCACGTCAATATAAAGCAATTTTGTTTAAGATGGACGAAGACGAAACATTGCATCTTGCGATGGATGATCCAGATGACGTTCAAGCAGTCAATTTCATTGAAAAAGAAATTGGCAATAATGTAAAATTATATGTTGCGACGCGTGAAAATATTCTTGCTTGTTTACAAAACTACGAAGGTGACGTCAACGAAAAACTCAATGACGTTATTGATATCCAGCGTGAAGACGATGCATCAAATCAAAATGTATCTGACTCTGATATTGCAGAAGACTCTCCGATAGCGCAAACAATTAATTTATTACTCGAATACGCAATACGTTCGAGTGCAAGCGATATTCACATTGAACCGCGTGAGGAATACGTCCAAATTCGATACCGTATTGACGGCGTACTCCAAGAAGTAAACCGACTGCCACGTAATGTTATCGGTGCATTGACCAGTCGTATTAAAATTCTTGCTAATCTGAAAATCGACGAGCGACGAGTCCCTCAAGATGGTCGCTTTAAGATAAAAGTTGCTGGCAAGCAGTACGCACTGCGCGTAAGTACGCTACCGGTAGCCGATGGCGAAAAAGTGGTTATGCGTATTTTGAACGAGTCAAATCAAGCAATAACATTGCAGGATCTAGGGTATTGGGGACGTTCACTGAAAGTGCTGACAAATGCCCTCACCGAAGCTAATGGAATGGTGCTCATTACTGGTCCGACTGGCTCTGGTAAATCTACCAGTCTGTTTAGTATCTTAACAATCCTTAACACGCCAAGCGTCAACATCTCGACGATCGAAGACCCAGTCGAATATAAGGTGCCAGGGGTGAATCAAACTCAGACAAACGCGAAGGCCGGTATGACATTTGCGTCGGGGCTGCGCGCATTACTACGTCAAGATCCAAACATTATCATGGTTGGAGAGATCCGTGATGGTGAAACTGCTAACCTCGGTGTGCAGGCGGCACTAACTGGTCACCTTGTCTTCTCGACGTTGCACACAAATAACGCCGCGACGTGTCTGCCACGTTTACTTGATATGGGTATCGAGCCATTTCTTATTGCAAGTACGGTACGCGCTATTGTCGGTCAACGACTTGTACGTAAATTATGTACAACCTGTCGAGTGAATTACGTTCCCGATGACACCGAGTTAAAAGCACTCAATGAGACATTTAGTATTGATGCAAAAAAGATGGCAATATTGCATAAACTCGATCAAGAAGCGATCAGCGAAGAAGTAGGCGGTAATACTCCACTTGGTAGTACCGAACAGGCCATATCTGGACTTTGGAAAGCCGCTAAGGACGGATGCGATGATTGTCATAAGACAGGCTTTCGCGGACGAATCGGTATTTATGAGGTATTAGATAACAGTATCCCTGTACAAAAGCTCATCATGGCAAATGCTACAAGTGCACAAATTCAAGACGAAGCAATTGTCGAAGGGATGAATACTATGCAAATCGATGGTTTAGTGAAATCACTTCGTGGTCTTACAACAGTTGAAGAAGTATTGAGAGCGACTAAGGAATAGTACGATGACACGTTTTAGTTATAATGCAACAACACAGCAAGGCAAGCGTACATTTGGTGTCGTTGAAGCAAAAGACCGCGAAGCTGCGCTCGATCTAATTTTGCAGCGTGGCCTCAAGCCGATCATTATCAAAGAAGCAGCCGGTAACAAAAAAGGATTTTCACTCGGTGGCAATAAAGTAAAATCTGATTATATCGTTATTTTTACTCGTGAGCTTAGTGCGATGGTAAGTGCTGGCGTACCCTTACTCCGATCACTGACGTCACTCGCAAACCATACCGAAAGCGCCACACTTCGCAAGATACTCGAAGAAGTTACAAAAGATATTGAAGGCGGTGCAGCACTTGGCGACGCACTCGGTAAGCACCCGACAGTATTTAGTGCTGTGTATGTCAACATGGTACGTGCAGGTGAAGCTGCCGGTATTTTAGATGATATTTTGAAACGATTAGCGACACAACAAGAAAAGAACGCAACTATGCGCAAAAAAATCAAAAGTGCTATGACGTATCCTATGGTACTTATTGGTATTACGTTTTTGGCATTTTTTGGGCTTATGCTTTTTGTCATTCCTCAAATTGGAAAAATTGTCCAAGACCTCGGTGGCCCTGATGCGAAATTACCTGGGTTAACCGTGTTCATGTTAGCGCTTAGTCATTATATGGTTGCCTTCTGGTACTTATTGATCCCAGGAATCTTTGGTAGTATCTTTGCTGTGCTCAGGTTCATACGGACACCCAAAGGTAAGATTGCTCTTGATACCCTCTCGCTCAAAATACCTGGCATTAAGAGCATCGTGATGAAAGTAGCCGTGGCACGATTTGCTAGAACTTTTTCTGCTCTCATTGGCGCTGGGGTTGCGGTACTCGAAGCGCTCGAAGTCACCGCCCATGCTGTTGGTAATTCTTTATACGAAAAAGCAATTCTTGATGCAGCAAATGAAGTAAAAAATGGCTCAACACTTTCATCAATTATCGAAAAAAGCCCGCTCTTTCCTGCGATCGTTCCGCAGATGCTTTCTGTTGGTGAAGAGACCGGGCAAACCGATACGGTTCTCGTTAAAGTTGCCGACTTTTACGAAGAAGAAGTTGATGTAGCTATTGAAGGACTGAGCTCTATTATCGAACCAGTCATGATTGTTTTCATGGGTGGAATGGTAGGAGTTATTGCTGCAAGCGTAATGCTCCCAATCGCAAATCTATCGCAGAATATAAAATCATAGAAATTAACCATCTGCTACTGTATACTAAGCATAAGAATAATCAGTGGGCAAAGAGTTAGTGGCTAAACTATATTATAAAGACAAACCTGTAATCGGTCTCGATATGAGTCTCACCGGCATCAAGTTGATGGCAGTGAATCCAAAAAAATGGACTGTGTATTGTTACAGTTCAATTGATCTTGATCCAGCTAAAGTTCAGGAAGCACTTGATGGTAAAGATGGTAGTTACCTCGTCGAGAATCTACGGGCCCTACTCACAAAAAACCTTATCGGTACCTTACCGAGTAATCATGCTGTCATTAGTATCCCGACAAATCGAACATACACGAGAACATTCACCATTCCGATTGATGCTGGAAAGCACTTAAAAGAAGCAGTAGAGCTTGAAATTGATCAGTACATTCCCCTTCCAAGTGACGCGCTTTATATCGATTATGAAGTTATTGAACAAACAGATACAGCAATAACAATTTCTTTGTATGCCGCCCCACGTGTGCTTGTCGATAGATGCGTTGATGTAGCTCAAGAAGCTGGGCTTCGAGTTTGTCTCGTTGAACCCGGCATTAGTGCGGTTGCACGCTTACTCAAACGCACGGAGAGCGGTGATCTACCGACAGTCATCATAGACATCGGTCCAGCTGCAACAGACATCGCGGTATTGGATGGCTCCATCAGAGTCACAGGTGGTGTAATAGTCGGCGGCAACACCTTTACGCTAGATATTGCTAAAAAGCTTAAAGTGCCGCTTGAAACCGCACACCAAATGAAGATCCTGAATGGACTTAGCGCTGGCCCTCGGCAGCAAAAGCTCAAAACTGCTCTAACACCTAGTATTGAACGTATCCTCGTAGAAACGCGCAAGGTGATACGCTACTACAATGAGCGCATCGAGGATAGGCGCAAGATAGAACAGGTGCTCGTTGTTGGTGCTGGAAGTAATGTCCCCGGTATTGGAGAGTACTTCACAGATTCACTCGTGATGGCTGCACGAGTAGCAAGTCCATGGCAGCAATTGAAT
>CAYLKD010000018.1:0-10393 GCA_964384345.1 uncultured Candidatus Saccharibacteria bacterium
CAAAAGCATCAAGTACTGTCGTGCCCTCAATAGCTGAAGCGATGGAGTTGAACATTGCATTGCGAACCCTCTCGCTCATTGCATGGGTTGTACTGCGTCCGGGTGCATCAATCGTACGTCCACCGTACGTTCCCGCTATAATGCGTACGTTCATTACGCAGTGCGTCCTAGCGCACGTGTGTAGGCTTCGTACCACGCCAATGTGACGGCACGAATCACTGTTGGCAGCAATGTTTTCGTAGTCTGGACAGCCAACTTTCGTGTCCAACCATCAGACTTGAATTGCTCATACATCTTCAGCGTATCGATATCTTCGATCATTGCCACATAAAGTTTTTCGAATCCCACTTCGCGTAAATGTGTAAAGTCATCTTCATTGACGAACGCACCATTAAACGCCAAAGGTTTAGCAGCGGTTGCAACGCCGCCTTCAAACAGAGTGTGTGTCGTCATGATGCCCTTTGCCCCCCAGTATTTCCAATTGTTCTCCACAAATTTTCGCCCTGACCCGTTGCCTGTCATCAGTGCTCGACTCATAAATTTACTCATCTCTTGATCGGCAGACTTGAGTGATTTAATCTGTTCATCAAACGGTTCATGATGCGCTGGGGTGAGTCCGTCAGTGACCGCGTGAGCAAGCCACGCTGCCTCGAAACCAGCACGAATCATATCGTCCGCAATAAGTGCATTGGTCAGATTTTTTATATGATCGCGAATGGCTACCAATAAATCGTCGTCTATCCTAATGTTTTTTGGGTCTACAAAGTGTCTTGGCTCATCAATGCCGGGACTTTTCATCTTAATACCGTCAGGCCCGCGAGAGCCCTCAAAGTGCAAAATCGTTTGAATATCTGGAAAATGACGTTCTGGTTGGAGGTGTGTCGCTAGATGTCGACGCGCGACGCGGTCGATTTTTTGATGCGTTCCGATGATACGCCCAGAACGCTTTTGCTTCGGTATGGGACCAAATGAATACATAGCCTCAATTTAATGTCGTTAATCGTTGATACTTTTCGACTTGTTTCTGTAACTCTGTGTATTGTAACAAATCCTCGCCTCTTTCGACGAATGCCTTAGCGGCTTTTTGAGCGCGAGCAATCAATTTTGTATCTGATAGAGTTGCAACTTGCAGATTGAGAGCACCGTGTTGAGCCCGGCCATATATCTCTCCAGGACCGCGTAGTTGTAAATCGACATCGGCTAAATGAAAACCATCGTTAGAATTTTCAACTTCACGCAACCGTTGACTTGGTTTCTTTGAGTCACTAGTTAACAAATAGCAATAACTTTGTAACTCAGATCTTCCAACCCGTCCTCTTAACTGATGCAGCTGGCTGAGGCCATACAGATCAGCATCTTCAATGATCATCACAGTAGCATTCGGCACATCTACACCAACCTCAACAACCGTCGTACTGACCAAGATATCAAGCTCATGATCTTTAAAAGCTAACATCACCGCCTCTTTCTCATTTGGTTTCATTCGACCATGCAAAAGACCGATTCGCCTATGGCCAAATATTGAATTTTTCAGTCTTCGATATTCAGTTTCGACGCTTTTTGCATCGTTTGTGAGACTCTCATCGATTAGCTTACAGATGATATATGCTTGCCGACCCTTTTCGAGTTCGTCATCAACCGCGGCATAGAGCTGACTGCGACTAGTTGGCTGCCAAATCTTCGTACTAATCGGCTTACGATTTTTGGGCTTAGCATCAATAATTGAAATATCCAATTCACCGTATACCGTCAAGGCGAGACTCCGTGGAATCGGCGTGGCAGTCATAGCTAGCAAGTGCGGCATACGCTCAGACTTTGCGAGCAGCGCCTGACGCTGTGCAACGCCAAAGCGGTGTTGTTCATCTATGACAACAAACCCAAGTTTATGAAAATTTACCGTCGGCTCGAGGAGGGCATGCGTACCAACCAAGACATCTATTGCGCCGTTTTTAAGATTTTCAAAAAGACTTTGGCGAGCTTTTGCTTTCACACTACCAGTTAGTAGCGCGACACTGACATCAAATGGGGCTAGTAATGTACTGAGCGTTTCAGCGTGTTGTGACGCAAGTATCTCCGTAGGTGCCAGGATTGCCGTCTGATAGCCATGACTTGCGACCTGCCGTGCCACAAGGCCAGCCACCACAGTTTTACCCGCTCCGACGTCACCTTGCACCAACCGGTTCATAGGAGTTGATTTTTCAATATCCTGAAGAATATCCCACGCGGCGCGTTTTTGTGCCGGAGTTAGTTCAAAGGGTAACGCGCGTACGAAACCTTGCACGGTCGGCACTTCAAATGGTATCTGCCAACTTTCTAACTTTGCGTTATCCTGTTTGTTGTACTGCGATGCAAGTAACAGTTGAAATAACTCCTCAAACGCTAAGCGTTCTTTTGCGCGAGTGATGTCAGCCAACGACTCGGGAAAGTGCATCGTACGAACCGCATCACTTCGCGAAAGAAGCTGCTCATCAGTAACAAGCCACACAGGCAATGTTTCAGGAAGCATAGTGACAAGCGGTCGTAGTTCACTAAGTAATTTTCGAACGAGCTGACTTTTTAAGCCACGCATTGAAGGATATATCGGCAAGATACGATCGGTTTGTACCGGCATGTCTTTAACGAGCTCAGCACTTGGATTTGTCAACTGGTAGCGATTGTAGATGAACTCGAAGTTGCCAGAAAAATAAAATTCAAGAGTCGAATCTTTGAGCTGTGTTGCTCGATACGCTTGATTGAACCAGACTGCTTTAAGCTTACCGCTATCATCAGCAAGTGTTGCCGTCGTGACTTGCATGCCGCGCTTCACCATACGTGTTTCAACTGATTCGCACCGTGCTTTGATAGTTTGTGCTCCGGGCTTGATGGCAGCAATAGTAATAACTTCTGAAAAATCATCGTATTTGCGCGGAAGGAACGAAATCAGATCACCAACAGTATCTAATCCGGACAAACGTAACTGCTCAGATGTTTTATCTCCGACTCCTTTTATTTGAGTAAGGCTAGTTTGTAAGTTCATCTTTCGAGTGCTATACCCTCGAGATGACGGGATATATTCTCTAGCTTTTGATCGAGCTGCTTAGATTGTACGCGTACGTTCTGTGCTTCTTGCCACCACTGTACATAAAATTTAATCTTGGGCTCTGTACCACTCGGACGTATAGTGACACGTTTACGTGTATCACCAAACTCTAATACAAGTACGTTACCAGTTATACAGTCAATGGACTCAGTAATTCCTGATACGATATTGTGACGTTTAAGCGATTGATAATCTAAAACAGCAGTAACTTCTTCATTATCTATTTTACTAGGCGGAGTTTTACGAAGCTGTTCCATAATAGTTTGCATTTGACTAAAACCTTCTGCTCCTGGACACACTACAGTATCAAGACGTTCGGCATATACGCCGTAATGTTCATATAACTCATCCAATCTATCAACTAACGTTTTACCGTCTTTTTTTAATTCAGCAGCGTATTCTGCAATAGTTAGCGCTCCAACTGCACCATCTTTATCACGAGCATAGTCGCCTTTGAGAAGACCGTAACTTTCTTCTCCCCCAATCACAAATACTTCACCAGTTTGCTCTTTTTTATGTATAAGTTCTCCGATGTATTTGAAACCAATTAACATGTTTTTGTAGATTGTCACACCGTAAGACATCGCGAGTGCATCTATCATATCGGTCGTTACGATCGTCTTTGCAACATAATGTTTGGGCGTGAGCTCCCCTCGATCGCGCAAAGAGCGTAAGGCATAGTCAGTTGCAAGAACAGCTGACTGATTTCCACTTAAGTACACAGCCTCGTCCCCAACGCGAACCATAACACCAATTCTGTCGGCGTCGGGATCATTTGTAACTGCTATGTCGGCATCTGTATCAAGCATGAGTGCTACTACCCGATCGTTTGCAGCTTTCTCTTCAGGGTTTGGTTTACCATTCTCAATTGTTGGAAAATTACCATCCGGAATCATTTGATCGGTAACTGTGACAACATTAAATCCAGCATGCTGTAAGACCGGAAGCGTATTAGTCATTCCCGCACCGTGTAAAGGAGAATAAGCAATCATCAAGTCGCGAGACTCTCCTTCTGATTGACCGAGAACTGCATTATAGTATTGGTCATCTAGCTCTTTACCCACTTTGATGATTAATCCATCGGCTACAGCTGCGTCAAAATCAACAGCGTGAACCTCTGTAATAGCATTAGCAGCATCGAGAACTCCTTTGTCATGAGGAGCTACTAGTTGACCGCCGTCATTCCAATATGCTTTAAAACCGTTATCGGCAGGAGGGTTGTGACTTGCACTGATAACTATACCTGCAGCAGCCCGTAGGATTCGCACAGCAAAACTTAATTCTGGTGTTGCACGAAAATCTTCAAATATATAGGTTTTAAATCCATTACCAGCACATACACTAGCAGCATACTTACTTAGAGCCGGAGATGTAAGGCGAGTATCGCATGCGATGACGATACCTTTACTGCGTGCATCCTCGTCGAATGACTGAGCATATTCGCACAATGCTTGAGCCGATTCGCCGATCGTGACACGATTTATACGGTTGGAGCCAACTCCAGACGTACCTCGTCTTCCGCCAGTACCAAATTCAATAACTTTGAAGAAAGCATCTTCGAGCTCTTTCCACCGCTCGTTATCTATCATTTGCTGCAGCTCGTCTTTGTATTCACGATATTTAGGTTCTCGCAGCCATTTTTCGATGTTGTCTACCGCAGAATGTGAAAGATGCTCGTGTAAGTTAGCCATAATGATTCTCCTTATGTTCGAGTTTTCATTATATCATTTTTGGAATATGACAACTTAGCGTACAAGTATAAATGTGTTCTTGCCTTTTTTTATAAGACTTGGGGGTGTTACTGATACATCATCAGAAATTTTTTGGTTATTTATCGAAATTGCATCAGAGGCTATTAAACGGCGCGCTTCACCGTTGCTTTTGACTACATTAGCTCTGATGAGGATTTCCACAATTGTGGAACCATTGACAGTTTGTATTTCCTGCGCTAGTTCATCTATATCTTCATGTGTTAAGCTCGCAAATTCATTTGCACCAAACAACACACCTGTGACCCGCTCAACTGATTCGGTTCGCTCCGCGCCATGAACTATTTTTGTTACTTCATGAGCTAATGTCTTTTGCAGGGCACGAGCACTTGGGTTTTGATTATGGTTGACGATCAAAGCCTCAATTGTTTCTTGATCTAAAAATGTATAAATCTTAATAAGATCTTTAGCGGTTTCGTCATCTATATTGAGCCAGAATTGATAAAACTTGTATGGACTCGTCTTTTGAGGATCGAGCCATACTGCGCCACCTTCAGATTTACCAAATTTTACTCCAGTTTGCTTGTTGACAACGAGTGGAGCAGTGAAAACATGCGACTCCGCGCCTTCGAGACGTCGAATCAACTGCACGCCAGCGATTGAGTTTCCCCACTGGTCAGCGCCAGCAACTTGCAACGTAGCGTTCATTTCCCGATATAAATGCAAAAAATCAAACCCCTGTATGAGAGCGTAGCTAAATTCGGCGTAGCTGATACCATCGCCACCATCACCAACGCGTGATTTTATAAATTCTCGATCAAGCATCTGTGTCATTGGCACATGCTTACCAATGTCCCGCAGAAATTCTAGATAGTTCATATTTTCGAACCAATCATAATTATCCACGATATCGAATTCTTGGCCTGCAAATATCTGCGCGTACTGCTTTGCTATCGCGGCTTTGTTACGTGCTATTTCGTCGAGTGACTTGAGATCGCGCTCTTGCTTCTTGCCGTCAGGATCACCAATCATTCCCGTCGCTCCGCCGACGAGCAGGATAGCTTTGTGACCGTGATCAATAAAATGTCGGATCATCATAGCTGGCGCGAGATTTCCGATTGTCATACTGTCGGCCGACGGATCAACACCCCAATAAAATGTGCGGGGCTCATTGACATCCTCTATAGATTTGAACGTCATCTGGTTTACAAACCCACGCCATAACAGTTCTTCAGCAAGTGTATTTTTATCTCTCATATGGCCTTAATTATAACAGACACATATTCAGACGAATATCAGTACCATGTACTTTTTAGATCATAAGGAAAATTAGCAAAATAATCGCATTAATGCTTACTTTTTGTATTGTCACGCGTGCTATAATGAAACCTAATAGTGCTTATGGGATAGGATGTACGTGGCTAAAAAACCGTCTGCGAAACGATTAAATGTATACGCGAACTTATCGCGACAACGAAAGACTAAAAAAGATGCGGTCTCGCGTAAACGAGCCGAGTATTTAGCGAGTCTCCCTAAACATCCAGTAAAGCGGTTCTTATATCGTCTTCATCCGAAGCGTGTCTATCACTACTGGTTCAGCAAAAAAGGTGCGTTTATGGCCTTGAAAATAGCTGGAGTCGGCATTTTACTTGTCGTGCTAGCGGTTGGTGGCTTATTTGCCTACTATCGCAAAGATCTTGACCAAATTCGTCCTGGAGAACTTGCTAAACGGGTTCAAACAACTGTGACTAAGTACTACGATCGAAACAACGTATTACTCTGGGAAGATAAAGGGAGCGGCAATTACAAGTTAGTGGTGGATAGTGGTGAGATTGCCCCAACAATGCGTCAAGCAACAATAGCTATAGAGGATAAGGACTTTTACCATCATGGTGGTATCAGTGTAACTGGTTTAGCGCGTGCTATGATAAACAACGCATCTTCAAGTGATAGTACTCAAGGAGGATCTACACTAACTCAACAGCTTGTTAAGCAAGTATTTTTCCCTCCCGATGAAGCGCAGAAACGTGGCCTAGATGGTATTCCTCGCAAAATTAAAGAGATCATTCTATCTATCGAAGTTGAGCGAATGTATGACAAAGACAAAATTCTCAACCTTTATCTCAATGAATCTCCCTATGGCGGCCGACGAAATGGAGTCGAATCAGCATCTGAAACCTACTTTGGTAAAAAAGCAAAAGACCTTACCTTAGCCGAATCAGCGCTACTTGCTGCTATTCCGAACCAACCCGGTCTATATAATCCGTACAACACTGCCGGTAATGACGCTTTAATAGCCCGACAGCACAAAGTACTAACGAGCATGGTGCAACAGGGCTTTGTTACTCAGGCGCAAGCTGATCAAGCCAAAAATGTGCCGATCTTTGATGAGTTGAAACCAGAGACCACACAATATACTGATATCAAAGCTCCGCATTTTGTCATGATGGTACGGAGTCAGCTAGAGACTGAACTCGGGACAGCAGTTGTCGGTAAGGGCGGCCTGACTGTTAAAACGACGCTTGATTCCCGAATTCAAGATAAACTGCAAGAACAGATGACGAGCATGTTTAGCTCTTACTACCCTGATTATGCAGGATTCAGTAACGGTGCCGGAACTATCGAAGATGCGCGTACTGGCCAGATTCTCGGTATGATGGGAAGTCGGTCATTTGACTATCCAGGCTTTGGTGAAGATAACGCAGCGACGGCATTTTTTCAACCTGGTTCATCGATAAAGCCTCTTGTGTACGCACAGCTATTCCAAGATAAAGGCGAAGGCAACCAAAACTTTGGCAGTGGCTCAATTATCCCTGATAATAAAACTGACTTCAATGGCTATATTCCTCAAAATGCGGACGGCTATTTCAAGGGTAACATCACCATACGCAACAGCTTGGCGCTATCTCGAAATATCCCGGCGATTAAAGCTATGGCTATAAATGAACAGAACAAAGATGGCAGTACGCTGCAAACTATCCGACAGATGGGTGACACATACTACTGCACCCAAGGGCTCGAAAAAGATGCCGGGCTAGGATTAGCTATTGGTGGATGTGGTACTCGTATGATTGACCACACAAACGCGATGGCATCTCTAGCGCGCATGGGTGTCTATAAACCACAGTCTTCTGTCCTAGAAGTAACTAACTCATCAGGTGAAGTGTTGAAAAAATACAAAGATAGTCAGAAACAAATTGTTGATCCGCAAGCTGCGTTCGTCGTAAATGACATTCTTGGCGATGCGCAAGCGCGAAAAGGATTGTTCGGTCGAACGATTACGCCAAATCTAGACGCAGCAGGTGTTAAAGTAGCAATTAAAACTGGTACATCTGATAAAGACCGACAGGCTAAAGACATCTGGACTATCGGCTACACACCGTCTCTCGCGATGACTGTCTGGCTCGGTAACTCGGATACACAGGTGCTAAAAAATGGAAACTCATCGATTCCAGCAATCATTCTCGACCCGGTCATGGCATACGCGTCTCAGTTATACGAAGAAGCGGGTACCGCAAAGCCAGGTGAATGGTTTACCCAACCTGCAGGTATAAAACGAATTGGCAACGAAGTATACCCGTCATATTACAATAAGAACACATCAGTTAGCTCGTTGAAAGTCACTTTTGACCAAGTATCAAAGCGAAAAGCTACAGATTGTACTCCGGATGGTGCCAAAGTAGACATTAGTGTGACACAAACGAAAGACCCATTCACCAAAAAATTTGTTACTTCAAGCCCCGATGGCTATGACATCAACAACGAGGACAACGTTCATAGCTGTAGTGATGCAAAACCTGCAGTTAGTAGCATTAATATCAGTAACAATGGCAAACGTATTACCGTACGTGTTGCGCAGGGTACATTTCCTCTCTCAAGCCTTTCCGTCCAAGTTAATGGCACCAGTGTCGGCAACTTCAATGTCAGTAGCAACGGTGACATACCTGTAGACTACAACGTGCCCAACGGCGCCACCGTTACAGCTACACTTACCGATACTGGCTTCTACACTGACACATCAACAAAAAAGTACACTAAGTAGCATTACATCTTTAAACGTTATGTACCTTCTTTGTAACGGTACGTGTCACGTGCAACTAGTGAGTGTCGATCATATTCAGTAATCGATCCTCATTAGTAACGGGTGTCTTGTTTCTACCACGCACTTTTAACTGTTGTTTCTGCTGCGGTGCTTGTTTAATTTTTTTAGCAAACAGCATCTTACCCGCTGTTGTTTGAATGCTACGAATAAATTCAATTTCAATTGTTGTACCAATATCAGCTTTTGCCTGCTCGACAACAACCATAGTTCCATCAGCTAGATATCCTACACCCTGATGCGAGTCGTTTCCTTTTTGTGCAATCAGTATACTTACTCGTTCACCAGGTAAGTAATTCATACGAAGTGTTTGCGCAAGCTCGTTGATGTTCAATACAGGTATATCTTGCGTTTCAGCGACTTTCATCAAATTAAAATCCATCGTACAGATACTACCGCCAAATTTTTTTGCAAGTTCCAGTAGTTGTTCGTCAACGCCTTGTGCGGCAGAGCCATCATCATAAATGCTGACATCACTAAGAGGTAATGCTTGTAGTTCGCTGACGAGCTCCAAACCATGTCGGGCCCTCGAGCGTTTGTCTGAATCAGAGCCATCGGCGAGAAGCTGTAGTTCACGAGTAACACTACGCGGAATGGTTATTCGCGCTGGCAAAAAACCACTGCGTGCTATCGACAATATTCTGCCGTCCATCAGTGACGATGTATCTACAAACACAACACCGCGGTGAGTACCTTTCGAACGAAACATCCCCTTTCGCCATAAGAAGTAACCTAAGAGTTCAATTTGTAATAGCACTAAAATACAGAGTGTGCTTATTTCTATCATAAAAATGTTTCCTTCTCGCACCTTACGCGAGGTAATCAATCAATGCCTGTCGAAGGTCAGTGACTGGTTGAATAAAAGTATTTTTTGCACCAGATGCGGGTGCTAAGGCTTTTGTAAAGCCAAGTTTTTTTGCTTCGGCTATGCGACGCGTCGCATGTTGAGCAGAACGTATTTCCCCACCAAGACCTACTTCTCCAAAGACGATTAGCCCATCATCGAGTTTGCGCTTTGCGGTAGCACTCGCAATCGCAATACACACAGCAAGGTCAGCGGCAGGATCAGCAAGCTTCAAACCCCCAACAACATTGATATAAATATCTTTGTCAGATAATTTCAGTTTTGTGCGGCGCTCGAGAACCGCGATTAGAAGCGTTAATCGATTTAGATCAAATCCACTTGCTGTACGCTTAGGATACCCGAAACTTGTCGGAGAGACAAGTGCTTGAATTTCGACAAGTAGAGGTCGATTGCCTTCAATGGTCGCTAATACTACAGATCCATCAGCATTTTGACGCTCTGCGAGCAAAGCTTGAGATGGATTTTTAACAATACGCAGGCCTTGCTCGTCCATTTCAAATATAGCCGCTTCAGCAGTTGAGCCATAGCGATTTTTTATTGCTCTGACGATCTTGAATCCACCGTACGTGTCACCTTCAAACTGCAGCACGACATCGACTAAGTGCTCTAGTACTTTCGGACCTGCGATACTGCCCTCTTTC
>CAYLKD010000019.1:0-9280 GCA_964384345.1 uncultured Candidatus Saccharibacteria bacterium
TCGGTCAGCAGCATCTTCGCCGGTCTGGTGGGCGCATCGCCTGCGGCGGTGTATATCGAATCGGCGGCCGGAACGGCGGCGGGCGGCAAAACCGGCCTGACGGCAATCGTCGTCGGCCTGCTGTTCCTGGTGATCCTGTTCCTGTCGCCGCTGGCCTATCTGGTGCCGGGTTATGCCACGGCACCGGCGCTGATGTATGTCGGCCTGCTGATGTTGAGCAACGTATCAAAAATCAATTTTGACGATTTTGTTGATGCGACCGACAACGTGTTCCTACGAAATATCCATATAGTCAATCTATGGCCAGATAAGCGTGAGGTGCGGCTATTTTTGCACCAGGCATTTGTAATTGGTGATACAAATAGCAATACCGATACCGGGCAATATCTGCCAGACAGCAATGCAATATTGCACTACAACGGTAGGCGAGCTTTCATCGTCAGTGCCCAAGACGAATCGGGTGCAGCGTTTGACCAGTACAGCATCGGCTTATTTGGTATAGAAGGCCACGAAGGTACCTACCGGGATGCTGAAGATGGCGAGCTATCTGGTTCGAATGTCGAACATGGCCGCGTTGACTCTACAATTCGCTTCCTGGTGAATATCGATGGGCACAGTTCAAAACGTATTCACTACTGGATCGCAGCCGGAACATCATCACGAGATGCTATCTCCTGCCACAAGCATGTACTTGAAAATGGATTGCAGCAACGACTTGATAGCACTGTGACGTGGTGGCACAATTGGTTGCTACCGACAATTGAAATTGTTGAGCGCATCGACCAGCGGCATCGGGTTGAATTTATTAAGAGTGCGATGATCGTTAAGTCTCACATCGATCATGACGGCGCGGTGATCGCGAGCACCGATACCGGTATGCTCAAATATTGGAGGGACGCATACGGCTACTGCTGGCCACGTGATGGTGCCTATGCTGTATGGCCACTGATTCGCATCGGCTACAAACAAGAACCACAGAACTTTTTTGATTTTTGTGTACGAGCGCTACATCCTAATGGCTATCTCATGCACAAATACCGCGCTGATGGCGCTCTGGGATCAAGTTGGCATCCGTATGTCCACGACAGTGGGTACGCGCCACCTATTCAAGAGGATGAAACTGCACTGACGTTATTTGTCTTTGCGCAGTTTTACCACAAAAATCCGAGTGAACTTTTACTCGATAGGTATTTTGAAAGTTTAGTGCGGCCGACTGCTGACTTTTTGGCATCGTATATTGATGATCAAAATGGGTTGCCGAGGCCTACCTACGACTTGTGGGAAGAAAACTTCATGATCACTACCTATACGGCGAGTGTGGTCGTTGCGGCGCTTAATGCCGCAGCCGAGCTGGCCGAGCTACGCCAACTATCAGACGAGGCGGTTCGGTGGCGTACTGTAGCAGATGATATCCAGCGAGCTATAGTAAAGCATTTATATGATAAAGAACGAGGCGCATTTTATAAGGGTCTCACACCAATGAAAGATGGGTCATATTTACCAGATACAACCATCGATGCCTCAAGTTTTTATGGCGCTTTCATTTTTGGTGTGTTTTCAGCTGATAGTGATGAGTTACGCTCAGCTCATGCTGTCATCGAAGAAACGCTGGCGAAAGATCGGCTTTCACCTGGTATTCCCCGTTATGAAAATGATAATTATCTGCGTGCAAATGGTCAGCCACCAAACACGTGGCTTATTTCTACCATGTGGATGGCAGAGTATTACAACGAGATTGGCCAAAACGACCGAGCGGATGCTGTTATGGATTGGGTACGGGATCGAGCGACGTCCACCGGTCAGTTTGCAGAGCAAATTGAACCTGGCTCGACCGCTTCCCTCTCTGTATCGCCGTTAACATGGAGCCATGCCGAATATTTGGCCGCAATGCTCGATACAGTCCCCGTAACCACTAGTGAGACCGAACGTGAATGAGATCGTCCATCGGCTAACTGACACGCAAACCGGACGACGCATCGTCAAGCGGTTCGGTGATGAATACGGATTAGTCTATTTTGGCTATGTCGATCAATTTCAGGATGAGCACGAAATTGTCAGAGGCATGACGATGTCACACAAGCATCACGACACCAACTATAGTGTTGGATCCTTCAACAACTATGACGTTATGTACGTTCAACGTGCAGATAGTCATGCCCCTATTACAAAGCTATCGCGCAGACCGCATACGTGGCAAATCATGAGCTTTGACCTGCATACTAGACGCGAGTTACCGCATGTGCTTATAGGCCGCCAGACGCATAGCGATCAGTTTTATGCAGATATCCTAACGAGATATCCGCATATGAAACGACTATCGATGGATAGTATAGCAATGCACAAAGCAGATTTTTTGCAGCACCACCATGTCTATGGTCGTCCAGTCGATACTGTGACGATAGAACATATATTTACGACGTCACTTGATGACCTGCTGACAAAGCATTTTGCAGGTCTCGCCATTGAGATTAGCGAAAATGTATTGTATCTCTATGCAGAACGATCGAAACCTACACATAGTTTACTCGACGCCATGATAAAAAATGGGACCTGGCTAGCAGGTCACATTGATACAATTTCGAAAACGATAGACGACTAACCTTTGCGCGCTTTGACTTCGTTGCGACCGAGGTTTTTCTTCGTTTCGGTGTAGGTAGCGTGTTTTCGTGCGACAGGATCATACTTTTTGAGTACTAACTTGTCTGGAGTATTTTGGGTATTTTTCTTAGTGTAGTAGGTACGGTGGCCAGATAGGTCACTCACTAAACCAATTAACTTTCGTTTTGTCGTCTTCTTAGCCATAGGTCTCTCTTAACGTTATTATTGTAACTTATAATCAGTTTAACAGATTGTTCACGATAAATCTAGTCAGCAAATGGAGCCACGACTGGGATTTGAACCCAGGACCTCATCCTTACCATGGATGCGCTCTACCAACTGAGCTATCGCGGCGTATCAACAATGAATTATATCATGCAAAGCTATGTATCGACAATCTGAAGATACAAAAATATCGCACCATTGGCGCGATACGTAGCATCAAGTGTATTCTAAAGACTAAAAACAATGTTGGTACCGGAGGTAGGACTCGAACCTACGAACCTAAAAAGGGGGAGATTTACAGTCTCCTGTCATTGCCACTAGACGACTCCGGCAAACGTATTGAATTATAAAAACATGGAGCCGACTCAGGGATTCGAACCCAGGACCTGCTGTTTACAAAACAGCTGCTCTAACCAGCTGAGCTAAGTCGGCACTTTGACCATTGTAGCTTAGGGTTAGACACATGACAAGTGGGAGATTTGTCTAATTATATCCTGGGTGAATTGTGAATGTGAGCGGCTTAGAGAGATTTGTTCTTTAAGCTATTTGAAGTATAGCGCGTTTAGCTGCTTATGTCAATACCATTCTGATAATGCTTAAAAATGAAAGAAGCTCGGTCTCCCACGCTTACGCGCACCGAACTTCTTTACTTCTTATAGCATAGCACATTTGCAATTATTTGGCCATCATTTCATCGTAGCGTTCATGTAGGTAATCATTGGTAAAATGCAGGTATAGCCTTGTTGTGGCAATGTTCACATGCCCCATCATAGGCTGTACATCCTCTGCTCTTGCCCCTTTTCTGAGTAAGTTAGTAGCAAATGTATGCCGCAAAGTATGAGGGCTTACACACTTATCAATTCCTGCGCGTTCTGATGCTTCTTTGACCATTCGCTGCACGTACTGGCGGCTAATCTGCTCTTTGAACTTATTAGTAAACATATAGTAGGTCTTACGTTTGGTTCCTAGATACTCCCGTATGACACCTTCACAGTCTGAAGTGATGAATGTGACCCTAGCTTTTCCTCCTTTTCCGTTCTGCACGATAATACTACGTTCAAACAAATCACCAGGACGCAAATTACATAGCTCTGAGACACGTAAACCACTGGTAATGAGTGTGTATATGATTGCCCTGTCTCTGAGGCACTGAGCGCCTTGTATGAGCTTTACCTGTTCATCGTAGTCTAAGAAGTTTGACTCTTGATCGGCTACTTTTGGTATGTCGATTGCTTCAGGATGTATGCTTGTAAGGTCTTTTGAATATAAGTACCGGATGAATGATCTTAATATCGTGACTTTGTTCTTAAATGTCTTAGGCTTGAACCCTTGCTTGCTGACTTCCATGATATAGTTATCTATAACGTCGAGTGTTAGTTCTTCAACGGTAGAGATAGGCACACCAACAATAAACAGGTGCATTGCACTTGCATAGGTTACTTTAGTAGATTGTGTTGAGCCTCGTCGATAAACCTTATAGTCTATAAAGTTTTGAGAAGCTTCAACAAGTGTCAAAGACATAATGCTCCTCTACCCTCACTTACTAGTGCTGATATAGGACTTTGGAGTGTCTGATTACTTGCTAGCTGCTTCCCCTATTCGAGCTGCTACTGGGGTAATCCACACTATGGTACTTATGATTGTACGCCCAAAGTCTTTTTTTATGTAGAGAAAATACTCGAAATGAGTGAAGCATTTTATCGTATCAGAATAAGTAACCTATGTAAAAGATTAGCTTTATGTAATGATACTCTTGCTGGTATTCGTACTAGGTGCTGATAGCCTTGCGCGTTGCTTATCTGTGAGTCCATCACCGAGGTTTGGCATACCTAGCTCTTGCGGAGTTTTATACTTGCGTATGAGCGTTTCAGTAATTGAAATAATGTGAGACTTCTTGTAGGTGTTACCGTTGATCTTCACGTATTCGGCATCTTTGTTTTGCAATGACCGTTCGAGCTTTTTGGCAACCTCACTTGTTATAGAGATTGGGTTCTGGTTCATTATAGTTACTTTCATGCGTCTAAATCCTCTATATTAGTGTTTTTACCGCTTTTATCTTTTGCTATCCACCCTGCAAGCTTGTCCCATTTCTTATCCATATCAACAAAGTTATAGACATCAGGTCGGTACTGTTTGTCTCTGTAATAATTTGCAGCAACAATGGCTACTCGAACAGAATCAACTCCTTGCTCTTTGATAAGCTTGGCTACAATCTTCCGATATGCTTGACGCTTAGATGCTACAACAGCTCTACCAGTCACTTCCTTCCATGTATCAAAGATTGAATCAATTTCATCTTTATCTTCAGAACTTTTACTTATAGATACTTTAGTATCTATATATTCTCTTTCTTTTTCTCTTTCTTGTTTAGTGTCATTGAAACTGCGCTGTCCTGTCACTGTGCTGTCACTGTCCTGTTGATACTTTCCCCAATTACAGATGTAAATGGTTGTCATTTTGTTGTCACTCCGCTGTCGAATCATTGTCGATGATTCTAGCCGTTTTAGAGCAGCATAAAGTGTAGTCGGTTTTAAGTTACATAAAGCTGCCAACTTAAAACGACCTGTTTTATACGCACCAGTAAAACGATCAGCATGAGTGAGTAATCTGTTGAATACGATGTAACACGTATTATCATTTGCGAGAAGCTCATTATCGTCGATTGCACGATAGAGCTTGATATACCCCTTCTCCATGCGTTCTACCCTTTTGGTTATTTTGTTAAATAAAAGTATTGACACGCCTATTTTCGTATCAAAAACTTTATGTAAAAAAGAGGCATTAAACAAAAGAAACTCCTACCAATTTACGTATTGGCAGAAGCTTGTAATCGTTCTTTTATTTAGACAGCTTCTAACGTGGAAGCTCAATCACTAAGTTGAATACTTATTACTATAGCAAAACACACTCTCTATGTCAAGATTGAGTACTACAAATATCACGCATATAATTAGTAATAGACATTTACTACTTATTAGGGGGCTTATGAACGCAGCAGCAATTATTGACGGTACTATGACTTTGGAGGAAAAATTGCTAGCGATTGATAATGCTATGGCTGCTGCACAAGTCGAGGCTAAGTTGGCCGGTATTGATGTACCTCTCGACCCTGCCGATCTTACAATGTGTGAGGGCTGTCAATAACTTCAGGCCGTGTATAACGTCTCAGTCTACCGGCATGAGAATATGGGTCTATCCTAGAGTCTAATCTACCTAAGAGATGTAATGCAGTCGCACCGATAAACGAAGCCGTCAGAAGCCGTGTACGAGGGTTATCCAGCCATTCAGCAGTGCGATTGGTAATCAGTTCTTCATCAGCGCACAGAAGCTCATAGGCGGTAATACCGACACCTAATGCACTGATCGCTATTGTACTTGCTCGCGGTCGCTCCATTATATCCAGCGCTCCGGCATAGTATGTGGTCGCTCTGGGTCATTCATCTCTTGCCAAAAAAGTTCTGGGTCTTGGTCGAGTATGGCATTGACCGTACTACCGAACTTCCTGACGGTTTCTTCGAGGCGCGGTGTCAGTTCGTGTGTTTCGACTAGTTTAATACCCTTCATATCTAGCCAACCCTGATAGATTTGCGGTGGAGTTTCAGGTGTTATCGTCTCACCTAGCCCTGTATTTCGTGCGCTTTGTATTGACTCGCTATCCAAATGGATTCGTGTACGGTAGTCACAGCATGGACAGACAGCGTAGATAAAGCCGCACTCTGGGTGGTCATCAAATGTGTAGATTCTGGAGTTGTTTGTAGTCAGTTCGTAAGTTTCGTTACAGCCTGAGCAGTTGTCAGTTAATGGTTCGGCACGTTCTTCGTGTCCGCGTTCTCGGTTCTTTTCACTCATGTCTGTCTCCTCTCAGTAATGGTATCTGCATTCTCAGGGCTTCAATACTTAGGTCGTTCAAGGCTCGCTCAATGGGGTTGCACTTGTAGTGACGGCTGGACTCATCTACCAAATCGCAGTACTGGTCAATGCCATCAAGTATCGGCAAGCCCCTCTCAAAGTCATTTGCGACGTGTGCAAGAGTGTGATACTGCGGTGTAGGGACTTGTGGGCATAACTCGTGAATCAGATTGTGCGTGGCTCTATGAAGCCCATGAGCTATCATATTATTGCGGAGATACTTACCCTCTGGGCGTACAAGCCAATCACGCCTCGAATGCAAAGTGTGATGGTCGTCTTTATAATCATCTTCAGGCTGACCGAGCGTTGCGATACGTTCTCTGACAGTTTCGAGCCATACGGTTTCATTCATCTTCGGTCTCCTCATCGTTATTTAGGTACATAGCAAGAATCCGACAGATTTCTCTATCGGACACTTCATAAAGCTGGTCTACAATGTCGTGCAACTCACCTGGTGTGAAGTTGCCGTTTTCCACGTCAGAGCCTACGACCGCTATTGTTAGCGATGAAAACTATTAACGCTATGATCGCTAGAACGATTAAGATAGTCCATAGCCCTAGCTTCAGTACGACCAATGCGACGTATATTGCTACAAACAGTAATATTACTCCGAGAATACTCATGTTAAGCTCCAGCTCCGTAAGTATCAGTCATTATTTAGCTCCTAAGTTAGGTGTTGATTTGTCGTTAAATGTCTTCTGGACAAATACCAGCGCTGTATTCACAAGTACTGTCAGTGGACCGAACAGTGTCGGGTCATTAGTTGTTGCTGTGATGAGGTAAGCAATCACAGTTGATACAGCGACATATAGTGCTGCTTTGAGTGTCTTGCCGACGTTGGTTGATAGAAAATTGTGCATATTAGTCTCCTTACTTTTTAAATCTGCTAAAAATACCCGACAGAAAATCTACAATCGTTTTGACTAGTGCCTCTAGTGTCGAGACACGAGCTTTGGTTGCTTCGTAGTCAGCTGGGTCGATTGTTGACTGCTTGATGCCGATAGATAGAACTTCAGTAACAGGGTCTTTGACGACCTTTGACTTCTCTTTGCGTGAAGTCTCAACACCGTTTGTGTAAGTTACTGTCCAAGTCGTCGTTACGCTACCATTGACACCTACTGTGGTAATCTTTGTTTCACCTGCTGGCATTGAGGCATCTTGACGCTGTATACGAGTGAATGGAGTAACTGCTGTACTTGATATGTCCTTAGTTGTGAAGACTGGCTTTGGCGGAGTGGCGTTTGGTCGAGCAACCCCAAAGAAGTCGCATATCCCATTTGCTATGCCGAGTGCGTATTTCTTATTGGCTGCATCGCCAACAGGGTCTCCACCATCGCTGACGAAGCCTGACTCAGTGAGTACTGCTCGTGGGTTTGTGTCTGTGATGAGATAGAATGCACCTTGTTTGATACCTCGGTTGCGTAGACCAGTCGTCTCAACCTGACCATTGTTGACGCAGGTTGCGAGGCGTGTCGTCTCTCCATCTGGACCAATACCAGTAAATGTCTCGATACCGGTTGCTGACCCACTAAAGCTATTCTTGTGAACTTCGACAACAACACCATCATCTAAGTGCAGATAGTTGGCATTAACCCACGCTGTTGAAGCTACATAGTCCTGTGAGTTAGGTGCTTTCTCAACGATGATGTCTGGGTGTGGTGCGAGTAGGTCATAGACTTTATCGACGATATTGATAGTCTCATTAGCCTCGATAGTACCTTGACCAGTTGCTCCAGGGTCGCCACCACCGTGACCTGCTACGAGTATTGCTACTCTATTGATTGCCATTATTTACCTCCTAGTAGATTTTGTTATTGGTGTCAGGATATTTTGCACGAATGATGGTTTAGCCGCTGTAGGTTCGGTCGGTGTAGTCGCTTCGGCTGCTGGCTGTTGAGTCGTAGGTTGTGGGCTTGATTGCGGAGTAGCGTTGATCGGCGGGCTAGGACTTGAACCATTTTGAACATTGGAGCTAATACGACATTGGTCAATATCAGCTATTTGTTTTGCCCCTCGGTTTGGTTCAGCGAAGAACTGCACAATGCAATCGAGGTGTCGGTCAAGACTGTCGATTTGCTTTGTTCGATTAGCCGCATTGTCTCGGATATTCTCCGTAATTTTCTTTGTTTCGGCTATTACTGTGTTCTGATACTCGACTTGCTGGGATAGTGTACCGATAGTGATAGCTTGCAGGAGGAAAATACCACTGATACAGAGGGCTATTACCGTCAATGGTATGACCTGAGCGTTACGACGTAGGAAACTACGAATATGGTTTATCATTTGAATATCCCCGTGACATCTACCTTTAGGAGTGACGCAACAATAAGAAGTGCAATAACCCCTCCTATAGCGAAAAGATAGAGGACATTACTAGGTAGGTTTACTTTTTTAGCTTTCATCTTCTCTAAAGCTGTCACACGTCCATTAGTCTTTTGTGCCTGCACAAGTATCTTACCGATTGCCTCGGTTTGGTTGTCTTGCTTGCGGTCAACTGACTGAAGCCTGCTGAGTATGTCGTTAAGCAGGGTATTAAGGTCGTTGCTT
>CAYLKD010000020.1:0-9050 GCA_964384345.1 uncultured Candidatus Saccharibacteria bacterium
GAGCGCCACCTGGTTGCTCGGTGAGAGCGTGCTGGTACCCAGGTCCATGAAGACCAGGCCCAGGTAGGCCTTGAACTTCTCGTGCAGGGCACGCAGATCGTCGGGCTCCTTGACCTTCTGGTCACCCATGATCATCACCAGAAGTCCCGACTTGAGCCGAGAGCAGTAGGTCATGAGGGTAGCCAGTGAGTCGATGATGTCAACCGCCATGATGGCGTCGGTCATCGACCGTGCGGTACTGAGCTTGGTGCGACTTCCTAGTGTTCCGCTGTCGAGATTGCAGTCCTCGACCAACATGGGTGAGGTTGTGTAGACACGGCGGTAGAACATCGCCAGCAGCAGTGTCAGCGTCGTCTTGCCGATGCCTCCCTTGAGAGAGTAGACGGCGACGAACTTCGTGCTGGTGAACTGCTGTTGGCGAATCGTCTTGACTGCGAGCAGCCACCGCTCGAGCAAGCCCGGGCGGACGACGGCGTACCAGTGCGGCGCGAAACGTCCGAAGACGTAACGTAGCCCCAGGTTGACTGCGTAGATCAGGTAGAACACGAGCAGCCGCGGTTTGAGCAGGTGATACCAGCGCGTGTGCACTGGTCTCATCGCTTTACCGCGAAAGACTTCGAGTCCTTCCATCTTGGCAGCGTAGGCCTCGTTGACATGCCTCGTGTGGCGAGTGAAGCGGGCGATGAAGCGCGTCCAAGGTGTCTGCGTGTTGACCGTGATGACCATGTCGGAATCCTCCGGCGAGCTGTCATCGTCATCGGGCGTAGCACCGGTACTGCCAGAATCCGAACCATCTGACGACGAGTCGTCATCGGGTGAGGGGTCCTGGTGTCCAGTGGCAGCCTGCGAGTCTGACGAGGCGTCAGATGAAGAGCGTCGGCGCCATGGCCGGCTCTTGAAAGACTTGCCGTCACGAGCTGCGAGCTGGTCCTTGAGGACCTGCTCGCGCTGGCGTGCAGCTGCGAGTTCGCGTTGCGTGTCGGCGAGCTGGTCATCTACGGGATCGGGCAACTGCCCGGTCCCAAATGTTCTCGTGGGACCTCCGGTCCCCGAGTATCCTGGCTGTTGGGTCATGACAGGTTTCCCTTCGGTCCTTCGAACTGGATGGGGTATTGCATGGAGGTATTAATGTAACTTGTAAGGATAGACTGTTAAGGTGCATCAATCTGAAGCATCGAGCTTCTTCTCAACGTAACTAGAACAGCCCTTGATGTGCGCGCAGGAGCGAGCAATAAAGTCATTGCTGAGGCAAAAGCGGCACAAAATCAAAGATGTTCTCAACTACGGAAAAGCAGTGAGCTTCAGTCCGGATTTTTGTCCGGTTTCAAGACTTCAGGGGCAGCCAATATATGTACGGGAGTCTTGCGATCGGACAACAATCTTACTGTAATTTGTTGACAGTGCGTATCTGTACGAGTGGCGCGGTTTTACCGTCACTATCACGTTTCGTGGCGATGTTTCTCTTGTACTTATTGAATCATATTTATGACACAAACGCAACTTTGCTGAAGTCGGTCAATCGATTGTATAATATTTCTATGAATGCCGCCCTTGAAGCAAAGCTCAAAACTCTGCCGCGATCTGCCGGTGTCTATTTTCATAAATCAAAATCAGGCGAGATTATTTATGTTGGAAAGGCCGCAGTTCTTCGAAATCGTGTTCGGCAATATTTTCAGTCGAAAAAAGATTTTGACATTAAAACTCGAGCACTCGTCAATGAGATTTTTGATACCGATTGGATTGAAACTGAAAGCGAAATCGATGCCTTATTTCTTGAAAGCGAAATGGTCAAACGATACATGCCGCGCTATAACATCTTGCTGCGGGACGACAAGAGTCAACTGTTTGTGCGCATGGATATGAAAAATGAATGGCCACATGTAAGTTTTACTCGAAATCCGGACGACGATGGAGCGGAGTATATTGGACCGTTTTACAATGGCTTACCAGTCAAAAAAGCCTTGCGCTATTTACGCCGTGTCTTTCCGTATTTTACAAAACCAGAGGGCAAAGGTATGTCGAAACTTGACGAGGATCTTGGTCTGAGTCCACAAAAAAGTGAGGGTACTGACCACTACAAACGCTCACTCAAAAAACTTATCAGCGTTGTAAAAGGTAACCGTAAAGCCATCACGCTCGAGTTAGAAAAAGAAATGCAGCAAGCTGCATCGGAACATGATTTTGAAAAAGCTGCCATCTTGCGGAATAAATTATTTGCAATGAAAGAGTTGCAACGTCGAGTCATGTTCGGCGATCGGGAGTTTCTTGATATCTCAAAAGACAAAGCCCTGACTGATTTACAAATGCTTCTGAGGCTTCCGGCAAACCCTGTGCGCATCGAGGGTTATGACATCTCTCATATGGGCGGTGTGGATGTAGTTGCAAGTATGGTGGTGTTTACTAATGGTGTGAGTGATCGGGCAGAATATAGAAAATTTAAGGCACGTTTGCAGACAAATAATGATACGGGCAATATCCACGATACTTTGATGCGGCGCTTCAGTGAAAAAAATATGAAAGCATGGGGTGTGCCAGATCTTATTTTAATTGATGGTGGCAAAGGACAGCTGGACGCGGCTATTACTGCCTGTGAAGCTCGCGGAATTTCGATACCGGTTATCAGTATCGCCAAGCGGGAAGAAGAAATAATTGTGCATGCGACACGTTCTTCCATCATCACGTCTCAACTTGAAGCGTTCATGGTTGACGCTCCAGACGGCGTGTTTGTCGAACGGTCTGGCGATTATTTCATTGTCAACTTGCATGTTGGGCAGCGTAATGCCGGATCACACTCAAAGAATTTACGTGGCGGTACAAGCGTTAGCCCTTACAGTGATGTAGTTAAGCTGTTTCAACGAATTCGTGACGAATCACACCGATTTGCGATCAGTTACCACACGGTGTTAAAACGTGCGAAGCAAACTGCCAGTGTACTCGATGAGATACCTGATGTGGGACCAGCCTCACGACGTAAGCTCATCAAACAGTTTGGCAGCTTATTGGCAGTGAAAACCGCGTCAGAAGACGAAATAGCTACAGTCGTAGGTGCGAAAAGAGCTGCACAAATCAAAAAGCATTTTTCGTAGTCATCAAGGATTCTAGTTGGTACAATTATAAGAATGAACGCCGATTTTTTCTCTCACAACCGTAGTGCCTTTAGTACGTTGCTCAAAGGCGGCGTTGCTGTACTCGCTGGTAATACGTCGGTACAGCGATCAAATGACATGGCTTATTCCTTTACCCAAGAGGCTAATTTTTACTATTTGACGGGAATTCGACAAGCGGATTGGAAGGTGATTATCGAAGGCGCCAGCGGGCGTACCACGCTGGTATCACCTATAGTTGAGTCTGTGCACGCTTTATTTGATGGAACACTACCACCAGAGGAGGCACTTCGAATTAGCGGTGCTGATAGGGTGATCGACCAACATGAAGCAGCGCAGTATTTGCGCACGTTGGCGAAAAAACACAGCATCGTCTATTCGTTAACCACCTCAAAGCACGCAGCACACTACAATTTTTCGCTTAACCCGGCTGAACTCGACAACATCCGTATGCTTGAACGCGTGTTTGGTGAGGTGCAAGACTGTCGTAATGAACTTACTTCATTACGTGTTTTGAAGCAACCAGAAGAAATAAAAGCTATGCAAAAGGCAGTTGATTTGACTATCGTAGCCTTCGAGCGCGTTAAGAGTGACCTTGTTTCATATGTTTACGAATATGAGATAGAGGCTGATATGACGCATACATTTCGATCGCATGGTTCTGATGGCCACGCGTATGATCCGATTATTGCAAGTGGTTCACATGCCTGTACGCTTCATTACGGTGCAAACAACGATAAGCTAGCATCTGGAAAATTAATTTTACTCGATGTTGGCGCCTCTTATCAGGCGTATTGTGCAGATATTACGCGCACATATTCAAAAAAGCAGCCAACAAAACGTCAGGCAGAAATTCATCTGTGCTTGCAGCACGCACAGTCTAAGATAATTGATTTACTTGCGCCTGGAGTGCTGCTTAGTGAGTACAGCAAATCTGTAGATGAGATTATGAAGCAGACACTCATGAGCCTAAAATTACTGAAGTCTATGAGCGACGAGGACACCTATCGCACGTATTTTCCACATGCTATCGGACATGGTTTGGGCATTGATACGCATGATAGTTTGGGGCAGCCGCGCGTTTTTCAGCCCGGCATGGTAATAACGGTAGAGCCGGGAATCTACATACCAGAGGAAGGCATAGGTTTACGAATAGAAGATGACATACTCATCACTGAGCGCGGCTACAAGAATCTTAGTGCAAAATTAAGTACCAGCTGGTAATACCGTCATGGTATACTAAGGAGCAGTAGTATGAAACGACAATTCGCCGTATTCGTCCTTCGATGGCTCCTCAACAGCTTTGGTATTTGGGCAGCTATCAAGATATTCGGAACAGGCTATAACAAAGATTTATTAACAGCAAGCTTTACCGGCTTTCTTATTGCTGGGCTGATATTCTCATTAGTTAATAGCATAGTACGACCGATTGTGATTATTTTATCACTTCCAGCAATTTTGGTTACCCTAGGACTATTTACTTTCGTCGTAAATGGATTCATGGTCTACGTATCGCTCAAGCTATCACCGGGTATTGAAATGACATTCTTCCATTCGATCATTACCGGCATTGTCTTAAGTTTGATAAACTATATCATGAGTAGTTTATTGGAATTGCAACAAGAACCCCGAAAAAAGGAGGCGTAAGTTTATGGATATTGCGAATGTATTACAATACGTGACAGTAGGTGCTGGCGTACTGATGACGATATGTATTTTATTGCAGCAGCGCGGCGCAAGTTTGGGTGCTGGTTTTGGAAGCTCAGGAGAGCTGTATACAACTCGTCGAGGTCTCGACAAAAGTTTATTTGATACATCAGTTGTTTTAGCGGTAATCTTTGTATTTTCAATTTTAGGCTCACTTTTAATTCCATAGTGATAGCTAGGAGCATTTAAGATGGACAATGGTGGCTGGCGTCGATTTCAGAAGTTGAAAATCAACAAGAAAAATCTATCAAAACGCGCTCGCAAGATGGAGACTGCGACGACCCGCCATGCAAACAGGTTTGTTGTTAGCAAACTTAACAGCATACGTGATGTTCGACGTCACATCGTTGGTTGGCTTTCGATTGTTGGACTACTTATAATTGCCGTTACGGCACAAATGATATGGTTTGAATCATCGTATCGTACAACCGCAGCGATCAAGGGTGGAACCTACGCTGAAGGCATGCTTGGACCCATCGACACACTTAATCCATTGTATGCGAAGTCTCATGCTGAACTCTCTGTAAGTCGATTATTGTTTTCTAGTTTATATGATTATGATAATACGGGGCATTTGAGGCCGGATATAGCAACTGGAATATCGCTTGATAGCACAGAACGTATATATACCGTGACGCTTCGAAAAGACGTCAAATGGCATGATGGTACAAATCTTACGGCGGACGACGTAGTATTCACTGTGAATCTTATGAAAAATCCTGATTCAAGAGCATTGCTACAGTCAAGTTGGTCAGGTATCACAGCGCAAGCTCTCGATGAGCACACGGTTCAGTTTACCTTGCCACGTATGTACGCCGCTTTCGGTCATGCCTTAACTTTTGCAGTACTGCCAAAACACATTCTTGGTAGTGTAGACCCTGGCTCGATGCGAGAAAATACGTATAGCTTAGCGCCAATAGGGTCAGGACCGTTTTCACTCAGTTATTACCAATCAATGAATGCAAGCACAGACAAAATTGTCCATATGACTGCATGGAAGCAATATTACCAAGGGGCACCAAAACTTTCTCGGTTTGAAATTCATTCATATGGTTTGAGTAGTGACATTAGTAAAGCAGTACAGCAACATGAAGTGAATGCTGCGTTTGATTTAAACGATAGTGATATAGCAAAATTACAGGGAACAACAGTTGGACAATATCCGGTCAACAGCGGCGTGTATGCTCTGTTAAACACTCGCTCACAAGTATTAAAAGATAAACAAGTACGAAAAGCTATGCAGCTCGGTACTGACACGGCTGCTCTTCGTCGCAGTTTCTTGATACAGAAGCCAGCACTCGATTATCCGTTTATACCGAGCCAGATTACGGGCGCACCGCTGCCGCTCAAGCCAGCATATAATACGGCAAAAGCTATGAGTTTACTCGATCAAGCAGGGTGGAAGCTTGCAAACGACGGCACGAGGTCAAAAGATGGCGTTAAGCTAGCTGTGCGTCTTGTCGCGCTTAAAGACAGTCAATACACAACAGTGATGCAAAATCTATCGGAGCAATGGCGTAAGCTCGGTTTTACAGTCAATATTATGCAATTTGATCCCACTCAAACCGATCAAAGTTTTGCTCAAGCGATATTGCAGCCAAGAGACTATGATGTCCTCGTCAATGAACTATCAATTGGTGGCGATCCAGACGTTTACGCATATTGGCATTCCTCACAAGTAACATCTGCCGGTCTTAATTTCACAAATTACAAAAACGATATTGTTGATGACACGTTGTTTAGTGCGCGATTAAAGAATGATACGACGCTTCGAGATCAAAAATATCGAAGTTTTGCCCAAATATGGCTCGATGATGCACCAGCTATCGGATTGTACCAGTCGGCAGTTGAGTATACTCATTCAGCAAAAACAACTTCACTGCCGAGTGCAGAAATATTGCCGACTATCACCGATCGCTACAATAATGTAATTTATTGGACAGCCGATCAAGGGCACGTTTACAAAACACCGTAACTTCGTTACAATACGACAGGTAAAACCCTCATAACATCTGTTTTCATATGCAGTGGTGGCGGAATTGGTAGACGCGCTAGCTTGAGGGGCTAGTGAGCATTGCGCTCGTGGAGGTTCAAGTCCTCTTCACTGCACCAAATAAAAGAGTCTTATCTTTGGGTAAGACTCTTTTTCTTTGCTATAATCATCGTAGGTATGGCGCCTTGGCCGAGAAGTTAGGCAACGGTCTGCAAAACCGTGTAGACGGGAGCGTTACCCGTAGGTGCCTCCATTTACTACATAAGTAAGGAAAATTATATGAACGACCAAAACAACGTCACTGAATCAGTGTCTCAGAATCCTAGCACCCAATCAGCATCCGTTATGACACAACCAGCTCAGCCAGCTCCACTTGCTCCTCATGCTAGCCAAGCGCCATCAGTATTTTCGACAGTGCAGAAAATCACTGCGTGGGTAATGATATCAAGTGCTGTTCTTTTTGCGCTTATTGGTATCATGGCGGTCTGGGATGTTTTCGGTAATAACAGTGATATCGTTTGGCGCTGTCTATCGAGTCTAGCAATTATTGCATTTGCTGCGTTGATTATCAATGTGTCGATTCGAATGGTCGAAGAACGACGCAAATAATTTTACATTCAGATGATATAATCATACTGAACACATTTTCATCACGCGCGGGTGGCGGAATAGGTAGACGCGAGGGACTTAAAATCCCTTGTCCAAAAGACGTGCGGGTTCGATTCCCGCCCCGCGCACCAAACTACTACGATCTCTTGAGGTGGTAGTAGTTTTATTATAGCTACATCTTCTCATGGTAACGGTAGTCCAGTATACTAGGTATATCAGATAGTAAAGGAGAAAATATGATTTTGTTATGGGTTATTTTGGCAATTGTTGCGGTACTTGTTATTTTTGTATGGGCGACTTATAACGGACTCGTTACGCTAAAGGTACGCGTTGAAGAAGCATGGAGCGATATTACTGTACAGCTTAAGCGACGAGCCGATTTGATTCCAAACTTGGTTGAGTCAGTCAAAGGGTACGCAGCTCACGAAACAAAAGTATTCGAAGAAGTGACTGCTGCTCGTGCTAATGTCGTCAACGCCACTAGTCAAGGTCCTCAGGCGACAGCACAGGCGGAAAATCAGTTTGAAGGAGCGCTTAAGAGCCTTTTTGCAGTAGCCGAGGCATATCCAGACCTTAAAGCAAGCCAAAATTTTCAGCAACTTTCTACTGAATTAGTTGATACTGAAGACAAAATTCAAGCGTCACGTCGCTTTTATAATGGTGGTGTCCGAGATCTAAATACCAAAATCATGCAGTTTCCAGCTAATGTGATTGCAAAAATGTTCGGCTTTACGAGCAAAGAGTTTTTCGAAGTAGAAAATCTTGCGAGCATTGAAAAACCTGTTGAAGTTAAGTTTTAAGTCTAAGTAAGGAACGGATTGTATGTACAGCGCAATTGCGGCTAATAAACGAAACACATTGCTTATTATGGCAATGTTTATTGGCTTGGTTTCCGTTGTTGGATGGGCTGTTAGCTCGCTATACGGCAGTCCGGCATTTACGCCGTGGATCATCGCAGGAGCAGCTATATACGCGCTTATTCAATACTTCGCAGCCGGGAAGCTCGCCATTGCGACAACTGGGGCAAAAGAAATACAAAAACAAGATAATCCAAGGTTGTGGCGGATAGTCGAAAATTTATCTATTACCGATGGTTTGCCAATGCCGAGGGTGTATATCATGCAAGATGACGCACCAAATGCTTTTGCGACTGGACGCGACCCACGCCATGCTATTGTCGCTGCAACTACAGGAATTCTGGATGTTATGAGTGACCGAGAGCTGGAAGCGGTCATGGCACACGAAATGAGTCACGTGCGAAATTATGACATACGCGTGAGTATGATCGCGTTTGGGCTCGTCAGTGCGATTGGGATTTTGTCCGACATAGCTATGAGAATGCTGTTCTTTGGAGGGAACCGAGATTCAGATAACCGCAACCCAATTGTTATGGTAGTCGGAATTGCTGTAATTGCACTCGCACCTTTGATGGCGATGCTGATTCAGTTTGCAATTAGTAGACAAAGGGAATATCTCGCTGATGCAAGTGGTGTGTTGACCACGAGAGACCCTGAAGGTTTGGCGATGGCATTAGAAAAGCTACAAACATTTGGTAAACCTATGCAAAAGCAAAGCACGACGACTGCTCATCTTTTTATTAGCAATCCTCTCAAAAGTGGTGGTATTGCGAAGCTGTT
>CAYLKD010000021.1:0-2299 GCA_964384345.1 uncultured Candidatus Saccharibacteria bacterium
GAACTAAATCTCAGCGGGGTAGTTCCAAATATCAAGCAGGCAATTGCACCAGTTGCTAGTGGCGGTGATGTCGAACAGATAATACGTCAGGCTGCTAGAAATAACGGTATCGACGAAGAATGGCTACTACGTGTCGCACGATGTGAGAGTACGCTCAATCCAACAGCGACGAACACAAGCTACTACGCAGGTGGCGGAAACCCAACAGGGCTTTTCCAGTACTTGCCTGAGACATGGCATCGTATTGGTGGACGATCACCATATGGTGTCGGCAACGTATACAGCGCACAAGACCAAGCAAACGTAACCGCATGGGCTTTAAAGAATGGCTATAGCGGAGAGTGGGAGTGTAAATGATGCACGACGAAACAACTATATCAAGTGAGTGCTGTAACGCACCGGCAATCGGTGAAGTTATCGAATCTCAAGGACGATGCTCAGACTGTTGTGAGATGGCTGAGTTTGTAGAGTGGATTGAGTAATGGCTGTAGACCGCGACTCCGATCCATTACAACGTACACCTAAACAGAATAGAGCTGGACATCTCTGGTTCAAACATATAGCCGACACACTCAACGAATCAGGACTTGATATGCAAGCTGTACTCGCCAAACGTGTCGGTATTCGCTGGACTGAAGAAGCTGTCAAAGAATCATTGTTTAAGGTACTAGCCAAGGCAATGTACAACGTAGACTCCACCACAAAATTAGATACTAAACAGTTCACCGTAGTAGCAGAGATGCTCGCAGATGTAATCGCAAAGGACTATGGCTTACAAGTCGATTTCCCAAGTGAGGACACATTACGGAACGAACAACGCTAACTCGAAACGTCTTATGGGTAGAGTTTTGAGCATAGTAAATATCAAATCTTATGGGGTATAAGTATGAACGCAATCAATCTAAACAAAATACAGAAGAACGTGCTTAGCGTAATCCGTGAGCATCCAGAAGCGGCTAATGATGACTCAGTTCTCATTGCCTACTACTGGCGTAAGTTTTCAGACTGGCGAGATAATAAGTCACTCGAAGAAAATATAGCACAGGCAACCCGACCAGAGACAATCACTCGCAGACGGCGAGAACTTTTTAATATGGGGCTAATTCACTACACAGATGAAGCCGACAAACGACGTGAAGAAGCCTATGCGAACGAGAAGCAATATGCTGCCGTTTCATGGCTGAATGACACCGAGGAATGTGTCGCGTGAGTAAATCCAAACTATCTAAGGTTCACATCTACTACGAAGAAGACCACTCAATAGCACAAGAACGTAAACGCTTGAAGAAGCAAGGAGCTTAAATGGCACAAGACCTCAACACAGTAACCCTCCTAGGTCGTATAACCAAAGACCTCGAACTAAAGACCGGCACGAGCGGTACAACTATCCTAGGCTTCACACTCGCTAACAACGGACGTAACGATCAAGTATCATTCATCGACTGTGTAGCCTTTGGTAAGCCAGCGGAACTCATCAACCAGTACTGTCAAAAAGGTTCACAGCTTGCAGTCTCAGGGCGCTTACAGCAACGAAGCTATGAAGCAAAGGACGGCTCGAAGCGATATGTCACCGAAGTGATCGTCAATGACTTTCAGTTCATCGGCGGCAAGTCAGACAAGCCGATGACACAGGCTCAGGCACTTAATGGTGGCAAGGATGTAGCGCCAGAAGAAGTCGAGGATGAACCAATAGATTTGTCCGAGATTCCCTTCTGATATGAATATCAAGATTGACCCTGCGGATAGAGCATTTAGTCTATTCGTTCGTACACGCGACAACTGGACATGCCAGCGCTGCCATCGGAAGTATGAACCACCCACTCAAGCGTTGCATTGTTCTCATTTTCAGGGTCGTGGTAAAGAGGCTACACGTTTTGACGAGGAAAATGCCGACGCCATGTGTTACGGATGTCACCGGTACTTTACTGCTAATCCAGCCGAGCACTACCAGTGGCAAGTTCAGAGAAAAGGTCAAAGAACTGTCGATCTTATTGTTCTTCGGTCAAATCAGTATCACAAGAAAGATCGTACATTAGCAAAATTATATTGGACACAACGTCTAAAAGAACTAAAGGAGTTGGGCAATGCCTAAAATTAAGATTCAAATTAGGAGTAGATTTTTTGTAGACAAAGTACTGTTTGAGTACGAGTCGGACGGTAATACTTTGAGAGAAACAGTTATTAAAGCAGTTGAGAGTGATGCAGACCTCGGTGATGCAGACCTCGGTGATGCAGACCTCGGTGATGCATACCTCCGTGATGCAGACCTCCGTGGTGCATACCTCGGTGGTGCAGACCT
>CAYLKD010000021.1:2399-7810 GCA_964384345.1 uncultured Candidatus Saccharibacteria bacterium
CCGTGGTGCAGACCTCCGTGGTGCAAACCTCCGTGGTGCATACCTCCGTGGTGCATACCTCGGTGGTGCAAACCTCCGTGATGCAGACCTCGGTGGTGCAAACCTCCGTGATGCAGACCTCCGTGGTGCATACCTCGGTGGTGCAGACCTCCGTGGTGCAGACCTCCGTGGTGCAAACCTCCGTGGTGCATACCTCCGTGGTGCAAAAGATGCAGAATTACCAATCGCTCGTACTCGTATACTGCCAGAGGGTTCTATCGTTGGCTGGAAAAAATGCCAAGACAGTAAGATAGTCAAACTTCTTATCCCTATAGAAGCAAAACGCTCACATGCTTTTGGTCGAAAGTGCCGCGCTGAATATGCAGAAGTCCTAGAGATTACAAAAGGCTCTAGACAACTAAAATCAGCGGTAAGTAGCTACGATGCCGACTTCAAATATAAGGTCGGCGAGAGAGTTAAACCACTCAAACCATTCAGTGAAAATTGGCAGGAGGAATGCGAGTCCGGTATTCACTTCTATATTACAAAGATTGAAGCCGAGAACCACCTATGATTGCCTCACTTGCGGACGATCAGATATTCGTTTTTGGGTCCAACCTCGCTGGTAATCATGCTGGTGGGGCTGCTCGGCAAGCATATGACTACTTCGATGCTGAAATGGGAGTTGGCGAGGGTATGACAGGGAAGTGCTACGCCTTCCCGACGCTCGATGAAAACTTCAGACAGGTATCAAATACTGTCTTAAAGGCCGCTCGACTCAATCTCTACAAGTGTGCAGTAGCAAACCCCGACAAGGAGTTTTTACTAACAAAGGTCGGCTGTGGTATTGCCGGATTTGATGAATTTGATATGAAAAAGCTATTTAAGAACGCCCCAAGTAATATAACCAAACCGAAAGGCTGGCTATGAACTACACGCAACATCTATTCGCCTCACTAGGCTTCTCAGATTGGCTATGGATAGGCTTCGGCTTACTCGCTACAGCTTTTATCCTAGGCACATTCATTCACGGCTTATACGGCGAAATACAGTACCAAAAACTAACTAGAACTACAAGGAGTAACGACAGTGCCAGGGACAAAAGCAGGCGGCCTAAAGTCAGCCCAAAAGATTAGAGAACGAGACCCAGATTTTTTCAAGAGGATTGGTCAGCAAGGCAGTAAGAACGGTGCAGGGCTTAACTACACTGGTGGGTTCGCACATCCAACTGCACGACCAGATATTGCCGGTATGAAAGGTGGCAAGAAGTCACGACGCGGTAAACCACAAGATCGTGATGCTATGCTTGCTGATACTTACTACCGAGCAGAGAGTGCAAAGGCATGATTGAGTTAAATCCTGAACACCTCGAAGTCAGCACTAAATGGTCAGACTATATCAAAGCTCGTATCGCTGGTCAGGCATTGAAGCTAGCAGAATGGGTAGGCGAGAGAACAGAGGTAAATCTGGAGAACGATGATGAGTAAATTGCAATACAAAATCGAGCTACCACTATTCACGGACGAGGCGACAAGTATATGGAAAGATATGCCTTCTGTGATTCGTGGGCTAGTTGCCAAGAAGCAAGATGCAATAGATAAGTTCAATCGTCTAGATACCATAGTGAACGGGGGTCAGCTTAAAGTTATTGGTAAGGCATTCGGTCAAGACATTTATGCACGTTTCAGTACAGATGACATCGACGATGCTGACTACATGGCAAAACGACTAGCCTCGATGATTGCTAGTATCTATAGCTCTAAACCCGAAGTAATAACGATTGGCGACAAGACTTATACGGTTGTATTGAAGGAAGATGACGATGACCGACCGACGCTATAGCCTCACCGTACTCACCGCTTGCCTCTTGATGCTACCAGTCATCTATCTGAGCTTTATGGGAGTGATGAGCAAGGCTGAGTACCACGAGCCAACACAGGGCATCACTCTGCCGATTGGTACATCAGACCGTCAGGATACCTACAACCCACAGCAAACTATTAAAGGCAAAGAGTTACAAGGAGAATAGCTATGACACACCCACAAACTAGTGATGAATCCCAATCTACACCGATTCGTGTAAATAAGAATGATGAGCTACGAGAGAAAATCGAGCAGTCGGTCAAGGAGTCGTACCACGATGGGAAATGGGGAACTGGCAGCAATGGTAGCACCAAACCTGCTGATGTAATCAATTGGCACACTGGCAATATTATGCAACTTATCCAAGCCCACGACGACCAACTGTATGAGGCTTTAGAAGCAGAGTCAGATACCATCAAAGATACCGACCTAAACAATCAAGGTGTCACTAACGATGAGTACGTTCTACTCTCTCACATCAAAAATGTAATGAAGAAAGGTAAGTGATGAACCAAGGAGATGCAAAGTGAGTAAGCTAAGCCCAACAAGTCAATACTGTTGCATAGACATGCTAGATAACGTAGAAAAAGATAATATAGCTGAAGTTGTGAGCGGGTTTTATCTGCCAAACAAGAATACAGATGAACATTGTTTAGATGGAAATCCTAGAGTAAACTTCTGTCCTTTTTGTGGAGCAGCTTTTGAAACAATAAAAACTGAAAATAGTTGGGATTGGAAAATTAAACTATGAACCCAACCAATAACACCATAGTAAGAAGTAAGGAGTAAGTTATATGAGTAAACCATCACCAATAACATATAGTTTGGCAAACTGGACGATTAGATATGACCCTAAAGATTTTGAAGGCAATTACGAAGTAGCAGTCACATGGTCGGCTAGTGTGAATGGAGTTAAGCCAGTGAGACACCATAAGAACTTTCATAATATGTCAGATTGTACAGATTGGCTTAAAAATGAGATTGGGAGCGATGAGCTATGAACCAACCCCAAGACATTAAAGGCAGTGACGTATTAAATCTATCGGAACTATCGAGAAAAATTGCACAAAGTAGAGTTCAAGCTACTGATGCTATGACCGCAAAATATCTTGAAGAAGTCGTTAAACACATCACCGACCGTGGCGATAAGATTGAGGATTACACACTCTACTTAGTCAGTAATCCTATGGAGACGGTAAAAGACGGATTAAGAGTATCAATGCAATATCGTGTTGGTCGAGTAGATGAATTACAAAACTTACCTGTATATGGAGAAAATGATGACTGATGTGTATCCCGAAACAGGAAGAACATATGAGGTTGAAGCAGCTATCCAAGTGATAGCTAGCGGTAAGTTTGATACAAAAGATATTGGTAAGTCGTGGGCTATGCTCGACTTCGGCGAAGCTGTCGTGCAGAAGTACAAGGAACTGATAGATGAAACTCTGTAATTACTATATCGAAATTAAAGACCTAAAAAACGGCGAAACAAAACTTTTTACCTGTAGTTGCAATCGGCATAAGGGGCGAGAAATTCAGGTAGTAAAACTGTTAGACCAGTGGAAGGAAATTACACTATGAACCAACCCAAAGACACTAAAGGTAGTGACGCCACAACCGAAGCAGATGAGATAGGCAAGATACTGGGCAAGTACCTCTATAGTTTTAGCTGCGACATATGCGACCTAACTGATTTTTCTGCTACAGACCTAGAAGTTAATATTAGAGCCAAGGCAGCCATCCAAGCACTCATCACATCTCAAGTACAGGCAATATGCGAGGAAGCTGCTACTAAAGAAGCTCGATTACTCGAAGCTCTTGCAGGTATGTACGAGCAATACTGTGGTAAGAAATACGGTCACAACTTTATGGGTGCTGGTGAAGCTGCTATAGAGCTACTTGAAGAATATGGCGTACACAGTGAAGATACTGATTGGGACGAAAAATCAGATAAGAACCTACAACGTGTACTCGCCAATTTGTTAGCAGTAAGAAAAGGAGAGAAGTGATGACAACTGATGAACAGATAGACGGACTAGTTGTAACCTGTGAATTTGAAGCCGAAGAAGCCTACAGTAGAATTTGTAAGTCGTGCGGTCAGAATAAAGGTACAAGAATACATACGATAAGAGCAGACATCAAAAAGCTATTGCTAGAGGCACGTTTGGACGAGCTAGAAGTCATAAAAGAGGCATCTGGAACTGGTAACGGTATAAGCCACTGGTTCAAAGACGGTGACGTAAAACACAATAACCGATGGTATGAAACTCGTCAATGGACTATGTACCGTATCGCCCAACTAACCAAAGAAGCGGAGAGCTTAGATCCTAGCGTCTAGTGTCTCCCTGCACAATCCACCACTAAATGTGCCAAAGTCCTATTGCTTTATCAGCCCCCTAATGCTATGATAGGAGTATCTTACCAGAGATTAAATAGTAAAGACATTTTAATACTCAAACTATAAGGCGCTCATAGGGTACGCGGTATGTGTACTGAGCACCCTTTTTCTTATTTACGGCGTATGTAGCCGTGGCAGACAACCCACTCACGGCTACATTCCCTACGAGTGCCTTATTCTCAATAACTCAGTTGGGGTCATCTAGTATGACTCTTGTACCTTGTGTGTGTTTTATTGAGTGACGTGTATCGCAAACAGATTTGATCTTTTACCCTCCTCAAGCTATGCGTCTTCACTACACGTCACCCTAACTGAAGTATTGAACGTATTAAACAAGGGGCATCAGCGAAAATGAGCAGCGAACTATACTCAGCAAAAATATTACTAGCCTACGAACTGCTAGTGCCTTGGGTACCAGTCGGAGCAAGCATGGAGATAACCGAGCTAAATAAACCGTGTCATGTGTCATGTAATCGTGAATGTAAACAATATAGCATCAAAGTCACGTATATAAGCCACAGGACAGGGCGTAAGATAGCACTTCATCGCACGTTCGATGACTTACCACGTAACCAGGAACACATCCGCTTCTATGCTATCGGTCTTGTCCTCGATAAAAAGGAAATAGATCGTGAGTTCAGGTTATCCGCATGGAGGGATAAAAAGGCGAGGCAAGATAGCTTCTTATCTGCCGGTAAGCTCAGTAACATCCGTGTAGCTTTACCGGAAATGCAAGCAGATACGATACCCTACGACGAAACAGAGAACCTAAACATAGCAACATACCAATCTAACTAAGGAGAAATTATGAAAGTATTACGAGACGGAAAAGAAATCAAAGGCGCAAGTGTTAGCTACTACGAGGGCGGTATTGCAAACACTGTCACTGTAGACGGCGTTAACTATGACGCTTCAGCATTTGAACTAGTAGACGAAGAAACGAAAAAGACTACTAAACCTGCTGAAACGAAGAAACGAAACGCCTCAGTTATGACGACTGAGAATACCGCTGTAAAGAAGAAATAATGAACTTTATAAAGTCACAATCTTTGCTCATAAATGGCATTGAAGTTGATGGACTGAAAAGCTTTACGTATGAGCATGATTTCTCTACGTCTGATAAACCAATCGCATTTGTAAATGATATTGATGTAAGTGACGAGCAATTCAC
>CAYLKD010000022.1:0-4325 GCA_964384345.1 uncultured Candidatus Saccharibacteria bacterium
TATGTCCAACCAGCGCTTCGTCGGCCGAGCGAAAACGAAAATCCCACGACCCGTCATCTAGCCAACTAAGTCTGCCATCTATCCATACGCCGATTTTGTGCCTGAGGGATTCACCGGCGGAGTGGTTTTCAAGCCCGACATACGGATAATAAAAGTCGTGTACCATTGCATAGGTGTTGATGCCGACATGAAGATGTCCATTGGATAAAACGATAGGCCTAGCCATGTAATCCTCCGATCTGATTGGTTGAAAGTATCCGCCAGCGGGTGTCGCGCAGCACGTTCATATAATACAAAAATGCATCATACGGTGAATCGTAGGGGCTAAAGTAAGCGTGCACATCGCCGTCACTGAACCATTTCGTACACATATAATACACGTGGTCAGAGGTTTGTAGCTTGCGCCAATCGTCGATGAGCCGTAGGTCACTCGAGTGAATAATACTGTGTTCCATTGCATACAGATGACGCATCGCATCTTGTTGCATTGCGTTGCCGAGCCATGCTGTCAAGTCACGTTCGGTATCGGCCCACGTAATCGTTTGCGGACTACTGACTACATCTGAAGCAGGGAACTCACGGGCAGCCTCAGTGACGGTATAAAACGTTGTATCCTCTCGTGACAGCCATTCATGAGTGAAAGCTTCAAAAAAGGTGAATATGCCACTATCTTCCCATTGATGTTCGCCAAAAGTTTCGTAGTCCATGAAAAGATTGACAATATTGCCCTCGGCCATCGATGTGTTGATCCACTCGGTATATTTCTGCGCAGTCAGCGGGTATTCTTGCCACTCAGGATTGCTAAAACGAAAGGCCAAGTCATCACTGAGTTGATAATTTTTCATCAACAGCTTAATGTTTTGCGTTTCAGGCGGTTGATACACATAGTTTGGACTTCGCCACCCGAGAACAGGGCCCCAGCCTTCTGCGAGTATTGCTTCATAGCCAGCACCATCTGCCCATTGCGCTAGCTCGTCATTATACGCGAGCTCAGTATTACGAAATGCTGTCGGTGTGACGCCAAATAGATCTTGGATTTTCTCGCGGTGCATCTTGACCTGCGCTTCAAACTCGGAGCGGCTAAAGAAAAATGCTAGCGAGTGATGATATGTCTCTGCGACGATCTCAACTTGACCAGTGGCAACAAGTTTTTGGAAGCTTTCGATGACATCTGGCGTGAACATCTCGGCTTGCTCAAGAAATGTGCCGGTGATACTAAGTGACACCTTAAAATCGGGGTGTGCTTCGAGAAGTCGTAGCAGCAACGAATTCATCGGTCGGTATGACTTTTCGGCTACTTTATGCATAATCGCCGCGTTGTCGGTCTTATCATTTTGCGAATTAAAATATTCGTGTTCAGTCGCCATATCAAAGACACTATATGGTTTTACACGCCACGGCTGGTGGACGTGCAAATACAATACGACGCCGCGTTTGCTCACGAGAGAGCCTTTCGACTGGTTCGTGCATACAGTGACATGCATTTTTCAGCAACATTGTGCCAAGAAAGGCGAGCGTATTCTTCACGAATATTTTCCACCATGGTTGTTTTCAAGGCATCAGAATGTGCGAGAGCGATTAAGCGATCGGCAAGTGCATCAATATCCCAGAAATCATACGTAAATACACTTGAAAGTACTTCGCTGACACCGGACTGCTTAGTAAGGATAATTGCATTATCATGATGTGCTGCTTCAAGTGCTGTGATGCCAAATGGTTCGCTCACTGAGCTCATAACGAAAATATCCGCTACGCTGTAGGCGTCACGCCATTTTTTGCCTCGAACAAAACCCGTAAAAAAGACTTTATCGGAAATACCGAGCTCAGCGCTAAGCGCAAGTAGTTCATCGCGCTGTTCGCCGTCTCCAGCAAAGAGAAACACTAGTTTGTCATATTTATCGAGTGCGCGTCCAGCGGCTCGCATCAGATGAGACAGTCCTTTTTGGACAGTAAATCGTGTCAATGTCGCCACCACAGTGTAGCCTTGTTCTTTTAGGTGTTCGAGGTAGCGGTAGGTTGTCATATCGTAGTCGTAATCCAGCAGTGCTTCGACATCAATGGCATTATGAATTACTTCGATCATATCAGCTGGTATATTATAACGTTGCACGATGATATTTTTTGTAAGTTGACTTACGGCAATAATTCGATCTGCCATCATGAGGCCTTGCTGTTCGATTTCGTGCACTATCGGATCGCCGCTATCGCTAGCAGAGCGGTCAAATTCAGTAGCATGAACATGAACGATCAGCGGCATACCAGTCAGCTCTTTGATGCGCACACCGGCTTCCATCGTCAGCCAATCGTGAGCGTGAACGGCATCGTAATCACTATTCGTTTCGACATGTGTCTCAACAAATTCGACATAGCGTTTTTGGACATCGCGCATTGTTAAGCCCTTCGAGCTAAATTCGCGATCATCGACGCTCGTGGTTGAATCATACGCTCCCATACCAAGTCGGTGAAGCGGAGATAGGGTGGTTGCTGCGTGCACGCGCATGAAATGAGCCTCGGGATGCTCGGCTTTATACGGCACGACAAAGTCGATTTCAGCGCCTTTGATCGCAAGTGCCTTTGACATTTCAAAGCATGCGACACCAAGTCCACCGCTATTGTGTGGCGGGAGCTCCCACCCTAGCATCAGTATTTTCATGTTCGGTATATTTGCCTACTGTATATAGGCAACCCACGCTCCTTTGGTTGTTCTGGTGTCATTATAGGAGTCGCTTATGCTTTTGGTCAACCTTGATTTTACGCCCAAATAGTGGCGCAGGATGAGACAATTTGCTACAATCAACAGCGGAAACAAAGGGGCATAGTACAACGGTTAGTATATGGGTCTCCAAAACCTAGGATCGTGGTTCGATTCCACGTGCCCCTGCCAAGTGGAATTAGCGTTACAAAAAGCCATTATTGAGTATAGTTTTTTCTAACAGTAGCGTTTCGCCATCTAGTTCTGAGTTCGAAAGTATTTTAGTATTTGTCTTTTTCCAAGTAATCTGGACATATGATTTTTGTGATAATTTTTTCTATGTTTTGAGGTAGGGTGAAGCTGATTTGTGGCAATGATTCAAGGTAAACATGTTTATATAATCAGTAATTCAGCAACATGTTTGTAACATCTTTCATAGCAAGTAGACTAACATCATGATAATTGATCAATCTGTAATAGAAAACCTGACCCAAGAAAAACCAAAATTGTTTGGATTACTAAAATCAATCACGTGTACTATAACTGAACAAAATGGTCAGTTTAAAAAAACTGACATTGACGAGGTGTTTGTGAGGCTATTTTATATTTCAAAGAAGTGTATGATATCAATTTACTCTAATGCTTCAAATTCATATGATATCTACAGCGTAGGTAGCAGCGCCAGATTAATGATTGAGTGTTTGGTAGATGCGCTTTACTTGATTAAAAACCCATCTGAAGCGAGCAAGTATTGGAATAATCAAGAATTAATTCTAGAGGAGATGAATAATCTAGATTGGAATTTATTTCGGAGTGGAAAAATAAAACGATTAGGTGCCTTAGATCAGCCCACGGGTTGGCGAATAAAAAACACTATAGCCGATACCTTAATCGGTGAATACAACCTATTATGTTTCTTTTCTCACCCTAATCTTGCTACAGTTACGTGGATTCATGACAACGATAGTTACAACGCATTTGCTAACTATATTGTATGGATAGCGACAGATGCATTTTATGAATACATGAAAACATTTGATGAATATACTCAGTTCGAAATTGATCCTAAATACATAACCGCGATTGGCAAATTATATACAGATATAAAGGAGTAATAGCATCATTTTTAAAAGACTCAGAAACTCTACGATCGTTCATTAATGACGCTAGTAAGCAAGTGAGTCTGTTAATGCAAAAGTTCTTGTATTGTTTGATACGATTAGTCCATGAGAAAAGTATCAATCGAATACGCACATATTTACACAAATCAACATATATCTGAAGTGCAGCAAATATCCGTCAATACTTTGAGTGAAATAACATCTTCAACGCAAGAACAAGGGAAGGATACGTCGCTTGTTGTTATGGTTGATGATTATTCATTCCCAGATCCTTCATTTGAATACGGCAACTTTTCTAACTGGCTCGACGGCAAGGGCTTTATGCCCGATATCCTTTTTAGAGAGTCTCAACTGATTCCAGCATGCGATGAGGTATTAGGTATTATAGAAAATGATAAACTAAAAGCTCAAATACTGGATTATGTAAAAACAAAGAAATATCCGTGCTCTTTGTTTATTGCTGCGTGGTATTAATTGCGACTTGGAAAAATGTCATAATCATTGTTTCTAGT
>CAYLKD010000023.1:0-2680 GCA_964384345.1 uncultured Candidatus Saccharibacteria bacterium
TTGCAATTAGCGATATAACACAAGATGACTTCATTAATGAAGTGAAGCAAAAGTTACAAGACGTAAAACCATTTGAATTTGAAATGAAAGTAGCGACAATCAACCAAAATGATGACGGCAGCTACTACCACGAGTTCTTAGTTCCTGACGCAGGTTACTCAAATATTATTAAACTGCACGACAAATTGTATTCAGGCATATTTGCTTCATATCTACGCTTTGACATCGATTTCATACCTCATATTGGTATAGGTAATAATAACGATGTTCTTATTTCGAAACAACGCGTTGACGAACTCAATAAGCAGGGGGTGTCAATAAATGGTAATGTCAAAAGTATTGATATTATTGAGTATAAAGACGGAAAAGTGGAAACTTTAGAGCGTATTAATTTGGTTAGCTAACAAAGTAGCTAATAAATACGTAAACGGCTGCATTTGAGCCATATAATATAGTTACTTATCGAGTATTTCTGAGGATGTTATATTGAGAGCTTTCAAGATGCTCTTGAATGTTGAGACAGTAGGATTTTTCTCACCGCGTTCAATTTGAGCGTAATGATTAACACTAATATCTGCTTTTTCAGCAACCTCAGACTGTGTCAGATTCTTGGCTTTACGAGCTCTTTGAAGTCTTGCAGCTGTGAGTTCAATTGAGGATTTATCATCTGCCATACTATCCATATTGTATCATGTGGCAAGTTTTGTTTTGCTAATGCTACTCATTTTTGACAAACAAAGGTATTGTATACATAGTATGTCAGATCCAAAATCAACAAAAATCAATATACGCGATGACCGTCCGACCGGGCTTTCTAGTTCGGCTCATGGTTCGAACCTCGATGCTATTGGTTTTAATATAGCATTTATTGCATTACGAAACCCGAAGCTTGCGGTTGAAATTATGAAGCTGTATGCGCAGGCTCATATAGTTAAAGAAAACGACCCTCGTGCTCCCGAGGAAGATTTCGCACTCTTTTCGAGTGAGGTAGCCAGTATTCTCGATAGCAAATCAGACAAATAGATAGCGCATAACCATATAAAAACTGTCACCAAGCACGGTGACAATTTTTGTTGTATCTCAAAGTGTTATAATGAAATCAGCGTAGCCTATACCTATGAAATAAATCGGAGTAGGAGGGGTAGGCAAAATATTCTATCACATCACTAACTAGCACACTCGAAACAATACTATGACCACTCTCCAGTCAATAACTACTAGGCAACAAGAAATACTATCCCTAATTTATACATACAGATTCTTAAACAGAACTCAACTTCAAGCATTACTAAAACATAAAGACAAAAGACGATTAATAAGCTGGCTTAAAGACTTACGAGAAAAGCAGTATCTAGATTGGCGATATGATGCAACGAACTTCATCTCAAAAAGCCAGCCAGCAATATACTACTTGTCTATAAATGGTATTCGGTATCTACGTGAGACTAATGAATATCCGAATATAGAATTAAGAAAACGCTACAAAGAATCTACGCGTACACAAGTTTTTATTGATCGATGTTTGCTGATCGCAGATTGCTGCATTGCCTTGCAGGCAAAGTCCACTGATGAAGTAGAATATTCATGCGTATTACCAGCTGACTATATCGATACTACGAGTTCGATGCACTTCCTGAACGATCTCAAGCCACACCTATTCTTCACAAAACGAAGTGAGACCGAAACCATTAATTATGTACTAGAAAATTTTGAGCTCACTCTTCCGCGGTATCAGTTGCGTAAAAGAATAAAAGACTACGTAGAATATATCGATACCTGGGATGACGAGATGGGACCTGTGCCAATAACTTTGTTTATATGTGCAACTATCGCCGACCTTCTGTATGTTAAGCGACGGATTAAAAAAGAAATTGAAGATACTTATAGTTCTGAGACACAAATCCGCGTCACGACCTTGGAGAAGGTCAAAACTATGGGTGTTTCGAGTAAGATCTGGGAGGATCTGTAGTAACGAATACTGTCATCGAAACCAAGTTGTCTTAGTCAATCGCATATGTGTGGGTGAGTCAGAAAGCTTAGATTGACATATATGTCATTATAAAGTATAATATAGCTATCTTCACCCTCAACCGAGGTGCAGAAGTGTACCTCGATTCCTTCGAAAGGATACATTGTCCATGACGGACACCATCCCGTGCCCAGTAGTAACTTCGTTCAACGACGGGGATCTTCTCCGGATCGTGCTGAGCCACCTCGGCATGTACGCGCGTGCTGCGGGGATAGATTCTCCGTATGGTCGACCCGGTTTGCTCCCCACCATGCGCGTTTACACCGAGGACGACAAGGTCTTGCACTGCGAAGTCACGATCTCTGAGACCTCGCTGGGTGGCAACAGCGCTCGGGTCTCAGTCTCAGGCAAGCTGCGGCTCGGTCAAGCAAGTATGCCCGAGCCGCCGAGTGAGCACCCGCTCATGACGGTTCGCTACCCCCAGTGGATAACCGAGTTCCACCTTTACGTCTCGGACGGGAGGATCGACGGTAGTCCACACTACTACGAGCCGAAGGTGATCTGAGATACGAGGAGTACGTACCAACAAGTGAAGCGTGCATCCTCCGTCGTCTAGTCCACAGCTAGGCACCCAACTACACCCTCACGAGAGGAGATGCGACCAGTAATGGGAGCCCCTCGGCTGAGGGTGCTTCCATTTGATTTAATTAT